>NZ_JBIUVO010000065.1:0-28497 GCF_044742995.1 Pseudomonas sp. NPDC087803 | reverse complement strand
AAAACCCCGGCTTGAAATTGGCTCCGTGACCAGGACTCGAACCTGGGACCCAATGATTAACAGTCATTTGCTCTACCGACTGAGCTATCACGGAACTACATATTTCAATTTACAACGGTGAAACTTGAAGCTTCTCGACATCGTTTTCGCATCGCTGCGTTCGTGTGTCTGAGGCGCGCTATTCTACAACCTAGAACACCTCTGTCAACCCCCTAAATTGCTTTCAAGTTAATGATTTGCAACTTATTTCAGTTTTCAACCCAGTGGGTTGAAACGCTGCCGGTGACTGACTGCGGGGCGCACTTTACAAGCCTTTTCCTTAGAGTTCAACAGCCTAACGAAAAAAAGGCCTCGCAAAGCGAGGCCTTCCTTATTTCATTGGCGTTGCCGCTCAGTCGAAAACGATTTCGTCGTTCACGACCTTGCCGGTTGCCGTGTCGCCCGGCAGGAAATGCCCCGACAGGATCAACTGCGCCAACGGGTTTTCGATCCAGCGCTGGATCGCACGCTTGAGTGGACGTGCGCCATACACCGGGTCGTATCCCACCGCAATCAACTTGTCCATCGCTTCCGGACTCAGTTCCAGCTTCAGCTCGCGCTCGGCCAGACGACTGCGCAGACGGCCCAGCTGGATCTCGGTAATGCCCGCGATCTGATCCCGCGCCAATGGCTCGAAGATCACCACTTCGTCGACCCGGTTGATGAACTCCGGACGGAAGTGACTGGTCAGCGCGTCCATCACCGCTGCACGCTGCGCCTCACGGTCACCCACCAGTTCCTGGATCTGCGACGAGCCGAGGTTCGAGGTCATGACGATCACGGTATTGCGGAAATCCACCGTGCGGCCGTGGCTGTCGGTCAGTCGTCCATCCTCCAGCACTTGCAGCAAGATGTTGAACACGTCCGGATGCGCCTTCTCGACCTCGTCCAGCAGGATCACCGAGTAAGGCTTGCGACGCACCGCTTCGGTCAGGTAACCGCCCTCCTCGTAACCAACGTAGCCTGGTGGCGCACCGATCAGCCGTGCCACGGAATGTTTCTCCATGAACTCGGACATGTCGATCCGCACCATCGCCTCTTCAGTATCAAAGAGGAATTCGGCCAGCGCCTTGCACAGCTCGGTTTTACCGACACCGGTCGGGCCGAGGAACATGAACGAGCCGCTTGGACGATTCGGGTCCGCCAGCCCGGCACGCGAACGGCGTACCGCGTTGGCGACCGCGACCACTGCTTCGTCCTGACCGATCACGCGCTGATGCAACAGGCTTTCCATCTTCATCAGCTTGTCGCGCTCGCCTTCGAGCATTTTCGACACCGGAATACCGGTCCACTTCGAAACGACTTCGGCGATTTCCTCTTCGGTCACCTTGCTGCGCAGCAACTGGTTTTCGCTCTTGCCGTGCTGGTCGACCATTTGCAGGCTGCGTTCCAGATCCGGGATCACCCCGTACTGCAATTCGGCCATGCGGTTGAGGTCGCCTTTACGGCGCGCCGCTTCCAGTTCCTGACGCGACTGTTCGATCTTTTGCTGAATCTGCGCCGAACCCTGAACCTCGGCTTTTTCCGAGTTCCAGATTTCTTCCAGATCCGAGTACTCACGCTCGAGGCGGACGATTTCTTCCTGGAGTTTTTCCAGGCGCTTCATCGCCGCTTCATCGCTTTCTTTCTTCAGTGCCTGGGATTCCACCTTCAACTGAATCAGGCGACGCTCCAGACGATCCAGCACTTCCGGCTTGGAGTCGATCTCCATGCGAATACGGCTGGCGGCCTCGTCAATCAGGTCGATGGCTTTGTCGGGCAGCTGCCGATCCGTGATGTAGCGATGGCTGAGCTTGGCCGCGGCAATGATCGCGCCGTCGGTGATCGCCACTTTGTGGTGAACCTCATAACGCTCCTTGAGGCCACGCAGGATGGCGATGGTGTCTTCTTCGCTCGGCTCGTCCACCAGGACTTTCTGGAAACGCCGCTCAAGCGCCGCATCCTTCTCTATATATTGGCGGTACTCGTTGAGCGTGGTTGCGCCGACGCAGTGCAGCTCGCCGCGCGCCAGTGCCGGTTTGAGCATGTTGCCGGCATCCATCGAGCCCTCGCCCTTACCGGCGCCGACCATGGTGTGCAGTTCGTCGATGAACAGAATGATCTGCCCTTCCTGCTTCGACAGTTCATTGAGCAGGGCTTTCAGGCGTTCTTCGAACTCACCGCGATACTTGGCACCGGCAATCAGCGCGCCCATGTCCAGCGACAGCAGACGTTTGCCCTTGAGGCCGTCCGGCACTTCGCCGTTGATGATGCGCTGCGCCAAGCCTTCGGCAATCGCGGTTTTACCCACGCCTGGCTCACCGATCAGCACCGGGTTGTTCTTGGTGCGACGCTGCAGTACCTGAATGGTGCGGCGAATTTCGTCGTCACGGCCGATCACCGGATCGAGCTTGCCGTCTTCGGCGCGCTTGGTCAGGTCGACGGTGTATTTATCCAGCGCCTGACGCGACTCTTCGTGGTTGGCGTCATTCACCGCCTCACCACCGCGCAGGTTGTTGATCGCGTTTTCCAGGGCTTTCTTGCTCACGCCCTGGCCGAGCAACAGCTTGCCGAGTTTGCTGTTCTCGTCCATCGCGGCGAGCAGCACCAGCTCGCTGGAAATGAACTGGTCGCCCTTCTGCTGTGCCAGACGATCAGCCTGATTGAGCAGGCGCGCCAGATCCTGCGACATGTTGACGTCGCCGGTCGGGTTCTGGATTTTCGGTAATTGGTCGAGCTCTTTGGTCAGCTCTTTACGCAAGCTGTTGACGTCGAAGCCCACTTGCATCAACAGGGGTTTGATCGAACCACCCTGCTGTTCAAGCATGGCTTGCATCAAATGCGCCGGCTCGATGGCCGGATGATCGTGGCCGACAGCCAGGGATTGGGCGTCGGACAACGCCAACTGAAGTTTGCTGGTTAAACGGTCTATACGCATGGGGTCACCTTCCTTTTGAGCAGGCCGGACCTAAAAACCATCCTGAATAAAGAAACCTGCCAGATACCACTGTAGATGTGGTCGATTCTGGGAGATTCAAGCGGCGGACAGTTGATGCAGATCAGTCAGTCTAGCGGGTGAGCCAGATTAAGGAGGCGAACCGACCTGTGCGCGACGCACGGCGGTAAGAGAAGAAGCGCGGGTCGGTCACGGTGCAGAAACCGCCGCCATAAACCGCAGTGACACCGCGTTCAGCCAGACGCAGGCGCGCCAGCAGATAGATGTCGGCCATGAACTTGCCAGCATTGTGGCTAGGCACGAAGGCGGCTGCCGCTTGCGGCAGTTGATTGACGAAGACTTCGCGTACTTCCGGGCCGACTTCAAAGGCTTTCGGGCCGATGGCCGGGCCGAGCCAGACCAGCACGTCTGCCGCCGCAGTGTCGAGATGATCGAGGGTGGCTTCCAGCACGCCCGCCGCCAACCCGCGCCAGCCGGCGTGAGCCGCCGCGACGCGAGTGCCGGCACGGTTGCAGAACAATGCCGGCAGGCAATCCGCGGTCATCGCCGTGCAGGCAATACCGGGGGTCGCCGTCCAACTGGCGTCGGCGGTGGCAACCAGGTCCGGATCAGCATGCGCCACGGCAATCCCGTGCACTTGCTGCAACCAGGCAGGCTTTATCGAGAAGTGTTCGGTCAGCCGCCGACGATTCTCGGCAACGGCCTCCGGACGATCATCGACATGATCGCCCAGGTTGAGGCTGTCGAACGGCGCCTCGCTGACACCCCCCTCGCGGGTGGTGACACAGGCCCTGACGCTGGCCGGCGCAGGCCAGTCCGGCGTCAGCCAGTTCATCCGACGAAAGCCTCGCGATCCTGCTTGAGCAGGGTCAGCAGCCAGACGAAATCTTCCGGCAGCGGCGATTCCCAGCTCATGCGCTCACCGCTGGTCGGATGATCCAGTTCAAGGAAGCGCGCGTGCAAGGCCTGACGCGGGAAGTGCTTGAGCGACTCGACCATGGTCGGGTTCGCCGCCGGCGGAATGCGGAAACGCCCGCCGTACGCCGGGTCGCCGACCAACGGAAAGTTGATGTGCGACATGTGCACACGGATCTGGTGGGTGCGACCGGTTTCCAGTTTGACCCGCACATGCGTGTGGGACCGGAAACGCTCCAGCACGCGGTAGTGACTGACGGCCGGCTTGCCGCCTTCCATCACTGCCATGCGCTGGCGCTGCTGGCCGTGGCGACCGATCGGGGCGTTGATCTTGCCCCCGGCGGTCACGACACCGATCACGATGCACTCGTAGATCCGGCTGACGCTGCGGCTTTGCAGCTGGGCAACGAGCTTGGTCTGCGCCTGAATGGTCTTGGCCACCACCATCAGACCGGTGGTGTCCTTGTCCAGACGATGCACGATACCGGCGCGCGGGACATGGATGATGTCCGGCACGTGGTGCAGCAAGGCATTGAGCAAGGTGCCATCGGCGTGGCCGGCAGCCGGGTGCACCACCAGGCCCGCAGGCTTGTTGATCACCAGGATGTCGTCGTCTTCATAGACGATGTCGAGCTCGATGTCCTGGGCGATCCACTCGCCCTGGGCTTCCTGCTCGGCAGTCAGCTCAAGGATGGCACCGCCATGCACGATGTCGCGCGGGCGGATGACCGCCCCGTCCACAGTCAGGCGACCTTCTTTGATCCAGGCGGAAAGGCGCGAGCGTGAGTGCTCAGCGAAGAGTTGGGCGGCGACTTGATCGAGGCGTTGGCCGCCCAAATCGGACGGCACCTCTGCGCGAAGTTCAATTTTATCGGACATGCTCTGACTGGGCGTCGGCACAGCCTTTGGTTTCGGCTGCGCGCTTGTGGTTAAATACGGCGTCTTTTGCCCCGAGGCTTTTCAACGGGGCGCTCATCATAACAGGACGGCCCCGCCCAAGACAGCGGCCGTCATAGGGACGCAAGCCGCCATGCAAGTGAAACACCTGCTGCTGATCGCCATCCTCGCATTGACCGCTGCTTGCTCATCGAAGGAAGTCGTAGACGAAAACCTCAGCGAAGCCGAGCTGTATCAGCAGGCTCAGACTGACCTGGACAACAACAGCTACACCAGCGCCACAGCCAAGCTGAAGGCTCTGGAGTCGCGTTATCCGTTCGGTCGCTACGCCGATCAGGCACAGCTGGAGCTGATCTACGCCAACTACAAGAACTCGGAGCCGGAAGCTGCAAAGTCCGCTGCCGAGCGCTTCATTCGTTTGCATCCGCAGCATCCGAACGTGGATTACGCGTACTACCTCAAGGGTCTGACCTCTTTCGACCAGGACGTCGGCCTGCTGGCGCGCTTCCTGCCGCTGGACATGACCAAGCGTGACCCTGGCGCTGCCCGCGACTCGTACAACGAGTTCGCCCAGCTGACCAGCCGCTACCCGAACAGCCGCTACGCGCCGGACGCCAAGCAGCGCATGATCTACCTGCGCAACCTTCTGGCCGCCTACGAAATCCACGTAGCCGACTACTACCTGACCCGTCAGGCCTACGTCGCCGCCGCCAACCGTGGCCGTTATGTAGTGGAAAACTTCCAGGAGACCCCATCGGTCGGCGACGGCCTGGCGGTGATGACCGAGGCTTACCAGCGTCTGCACCTGGACGAACTGGCCGCCACCAGTCTGGAAACCCTGAAGCTCAACTACCCGAACCACCCAAGCCTGCAGGACGGTCAGTTCGTGCCATCGGTCGCCGAAGCCGACAACCGCTCGTTCCTGAGCAAGGCGACGCTGGGCCTGATCGAATCGCGTCCACCGCTGCCGCCGGGAGAAACCCGCGCCAACCAGGACGTGCAGAAGCAGTTCCAGGACGCGAAAGACGCGATCCCGAACGAGCTCAAGCCTAAAGACGAAAACGGTGACGTGATTGAAGAAGAACATCACGAAGCCGCCGGCAACAACGACGACCGTTCGTGGTTCAGCTACATGACCTTCGGCGTGTTCGACTGATCACACCGGGTGCACAAAAAAGGGAGATCTGCGGATCTCCCTTTTTCATTGCCGCACGTTAATAGTCTGTGCGCTTGCCGGCTCCTTGGCTAAACTGCCGAATCATTAGCCGAAAAGCCGCCCATCATGCTTCGTTTACTGTTCTGGATTGTCCTGATTTTCGCCGCGGTATCGCTGTGGCGCAAATTCAAGGCGCCCGCCGCCTCCGCCCAGTCGCCGCGCGAGCAAGACGCCGCGCCGATGGTGCGCTGCGCCCATTGCGGCGTGCACCTGCCGCGCGACCGCGCGCTGAACCTTCAGCAACAGTGGTATTGCAGCCAGGCTCACCTTGAGCAAGGCCCGGGCACCAGTGATCGCTGAGGCCGCCCACGCCGACAGTAAACAGGCGCAGCGCCTGCTGCGCCTTTATCACCTCTACCGTTTAAGCGTCGGCATCACCCTGGTGCTGTTGATCTCCAGCAACATGGACAACCGCCTGCTGACCTCGGCCGACGACGACCTGCTGCGCAGCGGCAGCTGGCTGTATCTGGTGCTGAACATTCTGCTGGTGGTGTTCCTCGAGAACACCCGCCGCCCGGCGCAATTGTTCACCCTGGCGCTGGTCGATGTGCTGTTGCTGTGCGGCCTGTTCTATGCGGCGGGCGGCGTCGCCAGTGCCATCGGCAACCTGCTGATTGTCTCGGTGGCGATCGCCAACACCCTGCTGCGCCGCCGCATCGGCCTGCTGATTGCCGCCATCGGCGCCCTCGGCATTGTCGCTTCCAGTTTCCTGCTGGGGCTCAGCCAACCTCTGAGTGCCAACAATTATCTACAGGCCGGAACACTCGGCGCTTTGTGTTTTGCGGCTGCGCTGCTGGTCCAGGGCCTGGTCCGCCGCCTGGAAGTCAGCGAGCACCTCGCCGAACAGCGCGCCAGCGAAGTGGTCAGCCTCGAGGCGCTCAACGCCCTGATTCTGCAGCGCATGCGCACCGGCATTCTGGTGCTCGACGGACAGCGCCGGGTGCAACTGGCCAATCACAGCGCGAAAAGCCTGCTGGCACAGTCGCACCTTGAGGGGCATTTGATCGATGACTATTCGCCGGCACTGGTCGAGCGCCTGCAACTGTGGCTGAGCAACCCGACACTGCGCCCACAGAGCCTGAAGATTCCCGGCAACGGCCTGGAACTGCAACCGAACTTCATTGCCCTCGCACAGAGCCCGAACCAACAGACCCTGGTGTTTCTCGAAGACCTTGCGCAGGTCGCCCAGCAAGCCCAGCAACTCAAGCTCGCCGCGCTCGGGCGCCTGACCGCCGGCATCTCCCATGAAATCCGTAATCCGTTGGGCGCCATCAGTCACGCCGCGCAGCTATTGGCCGAGTCCGAGGAACTCGATGGCGCGGATCGGCGTCTGACGCAGATCATTCAAGACCACTCCCAGCGCATGAACCGAGTCATCGAAAACGTCCTGCAACTGTCGCGTCGCCAGCAGAGCGCTCCGCAACGCCTGGATCTCAAGCCGTGGCTGGAACACTTCGTGGCCGAGAGCCGCGAACAGGCGAGCGAGCGCCAGTCGATTCATTTGCGGATCAATTCCGGGGATTTCATCACGCTGATGGACCCCGACCAGCTCACGCAGATTCTCGACAATCTGTTACGCAATGGCTGGCGGCACAGCGCCCTGCTGCACGAGCAGGCCGAAGTCTGGCTGGCGCTGTTCGTCGACCCCGACAGCCAGTTGGCGGTGCTCGAAGTGCAGGACAACGGCCCCGGTGTACCGCCCGATCAGCAGGCGCATCTGTTCGAACCGTTCTTCACCACCAGCAGCCAGGGCACCGGCCTTGGGCTTTATCTGTCCCGTGAGCTGTGCGAAAGCAACCAGGCGCGCCTAGACTTCCAATCACGCCAAGGCGGCGGCTGCTTTCGCATCACCTTTGCTCACGGACGGAAACAAAGTTGAACACGAGCCCACGGCAAAAAATCCTCATCGTCGACGACGAACCGGATATCCGCGAACTCCTGGAAATCACCCTGGGACGGATGAAACTCGACACCTTCAGCGCACGCAACCTCGGCGAAGCCCAGGCGCTGCTGCACAACAACAGCTTCGACCTGTGCCTGACCGACATGCGCCTGCCCGACGGCACCGGGCTGGACCTGGTGCAGTACATCCAGCAACGCTACCCACAACTGCCGGTGGCGATGATCACTGCTTATGGCAGCCTGGAAACCGCGATCAACGCCTTGAAGGCCGGGGCCTTCGACTTCCTCACCAAACCGGTTGATCTCACGCGCCTGCGTGAACTGGTCGTCACCGCGTTGCGCATGCCGGCGGTGGGTGGCGCCATCTCGTCGATAGATCGGCGCCTGCTCGGCGACTCGCAGCCCATGCGCGACCTGCGCAAACAGATCGACAAACTGGCGCGCAGTCAGGCCCCGGTCTACATCAGCGGCGAATCGGGCAGCGGCAAAGAACTGGTCGCGCGGCTGATCCACGAACAGGGACCGCGCACCAGCAAGCCGTTCGTGCCGGTCAACTGCGGGGCCATTCCGTCGGAGCTGATGGAAAGCGAGTTTTTCGGCCATCGCAAAGGCAGCTTTACCGGCGCGGTCGAGGACAAACCCGGACTGTTCCAGGCCGCGCACGGCGGCACCCTGTTTCTCGACGAGGTCGCGGACCTGCCGCTGTCGATGCAGGTGAAATTGCTGCGGGCGATTCAGGAGAAGGCCGTGCGCAGCGTCGGCGGCCAGCAGGAAGCGGTGGTTGACGTGCGCATTCTTTGCGCCACCCACAAGGATCTCGACGCCGAGGTCGCCGCCGGGCGCTTTCGCCAGGACCTGTATTACCGCTTGAACGTGATCGAACTGCGCGTGCCGTCGCTGCGCGAACGGCGCGATGACATCGAAGTGCTGGCTGCGCACATGCTCCAGCGTTTGGCGGCAGGCAGCGGCCGCGCGGCAGCCCGTCTGCACCCGCAGGCGCTGGAGGCGCTGAAGAGTTACCGTTTCCCGGGGAATGTACGGGAGCTGGAAAACGTCCTCGAACGAGCGCACACGTTGTGTGAAAACCAGTTGATCGAGGCCGCGGACTTACGTCTCAGCGAAGGCAATTGCGCGGTCGATGGCGGTATTGCCGACCTGACGCAGATCGACAATCTTGAGGATTATCTGGAGAACGTCGAGCGCAAACTGATTCTGCAGGCGCTGGAGGAAACGCGCTGGAATCGTACGGCGGCGGCGCAGCGCTTGAGTCTGTCATTTCGGTCGATGCGCTACAGGCTGAAAAAACTCGGCCTGGATTGAGGGCCCCTTCGCGAGCAAGCCCGCTCCCACAGTTGATTTTTGTCGTTCACAAAATCCAATGTGGGAGCGGGCTTGCTCGCGAAAGCGGTCTGCCAGGCTACAGAGAAATATCTGACTAAATGCGACCTTCAGGCGCATACGGCGCCGGGTCGATAATCGGTGCCCGCCCCAGCATCACATCGGCAAACAACTGACACGACGCCGGCGCCAGCACCAGCCCGTTGCGGTAATGCCCGCAGTTCAGCCACAAACCCTCAAACCCCGGCACCCGGCCGATATACGGAATGCCCTCCGGCGAGCCCGGACGCAAACCGGCCCAATGCCCCACCACTTCGGCCTCCGCCAGCGCCGGCAGCAGCTCGACCGCCGAGGCCTTGAGGCTCGCCAGCGCGACATCGGTCGGGGTCTTGTCGAAGCCTTCGTGCTCCAGGGTACTGCCGATCAGAATGTGCCCGTCGCGACGCGGGATCGCATACCGCCCCTTGGCCAGCACCATGCTCGGCAAGAAATCCGCCGCACACTTGTAGAGAATCATCTGCCCTTTGACCGGCTCGACCGGCAGCGTCAGGTTCAGCGTCTTGAGCAGATCACCGCTCCACGCCCCGGCCGTCAGCACCACTTGATCGCCGCTGATCAGGCCCTTGGACGTCTCGACGCCCACCACCCGCTCGCCTTCGCGCACAAACCCGCTGACTTCGCATTGCTCGTGAATCGTCACGTTCGGCAGCGCCAACAACGCCGCTTTCAGCGACTTCACTAGCCGTGGGTTTCTGACGTTGGCCACATCGGCCATGTAGATCGCCCGGGCGAACCCGCCCCCCAGCACTGGCACCGCGTCGTGCGCCGCCGAGATATCCACAGCCCGCAGCGGACGATTTTCCCGTGCGGCCCAGGCCAGCGCCTCTGCCTCATCGTCAAGATCCAGCCAGTACAGGCCGGTGGTGTGCACCTCGGGATCAACCCCGGTATCGGTAAACAGCCGCTGGCCCAGCTGTGGATAAAAATCCTGCGACCAATGCGCCAGCGCGGTGACCGCCGGGCTGTAGCGCCACGGGTACAGCGGCGAAACGATACCGCCGCCGGCCCAGGACGATTCCTGGCCGACGTTCGAGCGATCCAGCAGCACCACGCTGCGCACTTCGGAGGCGAGGTTGTAGGCGGTCAGCAGGCCAATCACCCCGCCACCGACAATCACCACTTGCTGTTGCCTGGTCATGTTTGATCCAACCGTAAAAAAGACAGTGGGCGCAAAAGGCGCCTGAAAGAAAGTACCTCAGCGGCCCCAGCAATCCTTGGTGGTCAGCCCGGTGGTCGCGTTGTTCATGCTGCGCACACCGGTGTTGGTCAGGGTGAAATCCCCGCACTTGTCGGTGGCCATGGTCGTGCCGGCCTTGCGGGTCGCGGTCAGCAGGAAGGTCTGGTCAGCGATGGTCGGGGTGATGGTGTAGAAATCATTGCCCGTGCTCAGACCGGTGATGCCGGTGTAGACGTTGTTTTTGGTATAGAAGCGTTCGAGGTTCTGCGCCTGCTCCGAGAGCAGCGACACCACTTCGGCGCGCCGACCTTTTTTCAGGTATTCGGTGTAGCTCGGTGCGGCGATGGTGATGATGATCCCGATGATCGCAATCACGATCATGATTTCGATCAGGGTGAAGCCTCGGTTGAATCTGCGCATGCCTCAAACTCTCACTTACTGTATTTGTCGCCACATGATACGACGGCTGCCGCCGCCGGATTTTTCCACCAGTGTGGTAACGGTGCCACTGGAATCGTTGACGATCTTGCGCGTCGCGCCGTTGACGATGGCGTTCAGGGTCGGAATCCCGCCGGTGAACACCACGCCGCTGGAAATCGTGTCGTTGCTGTCGACCACACCATCGGCATTGGTGTCGAGCACCGCGTAGTTGAGCATCTTACCGCTGAACGCATCCAGTTCGACCAGTTTGCCGGTACCGAAACTGGCACACGGGTCGGTGGTGTCGACACTGGCAGTAGTAAACACGATGCGCCCGAGTACCAGACTGGCCTGATTGATCACCCGCTCGCCGGTCAGCACGTTGTTGTACACCAACGGCAGATACCAGCCCTTCTCCGCCGGATAGGTCGTGTCATTCTGGCTGGTGGTGATGAACTGCCCGGTGCTGCCGGAGAACACCCCGGTCACTGCTTGCGCCTGCAGACTGCTGACGGTCAATTGTCCGGAACCGCCGTCGGCGTCCCACACCGAGTAGAACGCTTGCAGATCCTTGTTGGTCTTGTCGGCGGTTTCGTTGAATTTGCCGGTGCCGACGAAAATCTGTTTACCCCCCAGCGAATTGTCCGCCAGCAACGGCTGCGCGGTGATCGGCTGAGTTGCCCCGCCCGCCGTGGTGAACAGTGGTTTGCCGGAAAATGCCACGCCCCAACTGTCGGTCGACGTCGCGCTCAGGTCGAATTTCCACAAGCGCCCTTTCAAGTCACCACCGTAAGCAGCCTGCACCACGTTCGAGGAATTGACCTTGAGCTTCACCGACGACAAGCCATTGGTGGTTTCGGTGCTGTCGATCACGATCTTCTTGATCAGTGAACCGTCACGCACATCCAGTACATACAACGCCGCCACTCCGGAGTTGCTGCCATAACCATTGGCAATGAACGCCGCCCAGCGACCATCGGCCAAGCGTGCCACTTCCGGCCGGGCATAGGCGTAACCCAGATCATTAAAGGCGTTGGCGGTGTTCGCTGTAGCAGGTGCACTGACTTCCCACAGGGCATTGAGCACATTGCCCGCGGACGCGTCGAACAGCTGCAGCGCGTAGAAAGTCCTGCCACCAGCGCCGGTGCCGCCGATGGCCACGGTTTTCCAGGCACTGTTGAACTGAAGGTCGTAGACCCCGACCTGACCGTCCACCAGAAACTTGTGGCTGACGCCATTGATGTAAGCCGGATCGGCAATCAGCCGCAGCGACGGCAACACGCTGGACGGCATGTAAGCGTAGCGTCGAGTGCCGTTGGCCGAGTTGATCACATTGACGAAACCGTCGTTGGCATTCACCACCAGATTGGCATTCATGTTCGCCGCTTTGGTGGTCAGGTAAGTGGTGTAGGTGGTGTCGCCCGACAGGTCGGAGGCGGTTTTATCGCTGGGCGATGCCAGCACCAGCGGCGAGTTGATGATGTCGCCGAGCAATACACTGCGCACCTTGAGACCGGTCTTGTTGGTGCCCTTGCTCCACTCCACCAGATCACTGCCGCTGATGCCGGTAGGCAGGCTCTGGCTGAGTGCGGTCTGTTGCGCGGCGGAAAAATTGCCGTAGGCCAGCGTCACAGCGGCGTTGCTGCTGGTGTTCCACGATTGATAGGTCGGCGCGGTGGCGCCCGGAACAATGGTGGTGTCGGTGGTCCACAACGCCGCGGAGGTATTCACCGCACCGGCCGAGGTAAAGCCGAAGGATTTGATCGTCCCGCGCCAGTCCTTGGGGTCGTAGCTGGTCTGGAAGTAACTGGTGCCACTGGCCAGCGTGGTGCCGCTGGTGACCCCGCTGCCTCCTGAGCCGGCCTTGGAGGTGATGTCACTCAGTGCCGAGGACAGCGCGGCGTTGAGGCCGGTGCTGTCCGTCGCCTGATAATACTTGCCCTGCCCGTACGCGGCAGCGTCCGACAGCATATCGTTGTCGGCAGTAAAACCCACGGTGTAGGTGTTCATGTTCTGCTTGGGAAAATCCGCCGAACTCCAGCTCTTGCCGGCGAGATCGGTGCCCGTCGAACGCATGTCGATATCGAAGGCGAACTTGGCAATGTCGTCGAGATACAGCGTGTCCCCCTCGTTATCGCCGTTGAGGTTGTTGCCGTCATTGTTGATACCGTCCCAGTTCGGCAGACGACTGCCGCCCAACGGATCGTTGCTCGGAAAGGTGCGGTCGTAGGTCGGCAAACCGTCGGTGATCACCACGCCGTAGTTCTTCTGGCAACGGTACTGGATCGGGCTGGTGTAGGTCGTGGGCGTGCTGTTGTAGTACGGCGCCATACCGCGCATGTAGCGGGTGATTTCGTAGTAGGTTTCTGCCAGCGGCGTGTTGGCCACTGCACCCAGGGCGTTGATTGAGGAAATCAGCGCGTTGTAGTTGGTGTCGGCCTGCGCCTGGGTCACGCTGCCGGAAACCGGCGCCAGGTCGCTGATGGCGCGGGCGATGTAACCGCCATTGCCGGGATTGTTGTTGGTCACCGGGTTAAAGGTCGACAGGCCGATGCGCAGGGTGCGGTTGCTGGTGACCAGCGCGGTGGATACGTTGCGTGCGACGTTGATCCGGTAGTCGTTGGGGATTGAGCCGGTGGTGAAATCTCGGTTGCTGCCGTTCGCCAGCCCGACCAGATAAGCGATGTAGTCCCCGGTGTAGCGGGTGTTGCCATTGCCCACCGGGTCCGGCAGCTTCAGGCACTGTGGGACCAGACTATTGTTGTAGAACGCGAAGGCACCGCCGGAGCAACCGGCAGTCGGCAGATTGGACAGAAACACCGGATCACCGGTGATCGCCGTCGAACTCAGGCACAGGCCGAGCAACGCATTGCATTGGCGTGCCGGGGTACGCGTGAGCGTCGGATCGAATCCCGCCGCATAAATGATGCTGTTCATGCTGCCGGAGTCGTCGATCAGCAACATCACGTTGGGCGGCACCGCAGCGGCACTCAGCAGCGGAGAGTCCGAAGGCGTGAACGCGTAGGCCGGCGCTGCCAGATAAAAGCTCAGCAGCATGCCGGCCAGCAGTGACCAGCAGCGCTCAATACTTCGCATAGACACTCTCCACCACACTGCGCGAAGTACCGGCGATGCCCACCGCCGTCACTCGATACAGCGTTGCCGAGGTATTGCTCGGCACGTTGACCGCCGTGAGGGTAGTGCCAATGTTCTGCACACCGTAGAAGCCATTACCGGCAGCGATCCACGTCACCCCGGAAGTCGAATTGAGCCCCGCCGCACTCACCACCGTAGACTCCGCCGGCGGCGCACATTGCGTGGTGCTGGCACATACGGCCAGCGAGTAACTGTCGAGCTGCACCGCACTCTCGCCAATGCGTAACGCCGCCTCGGCGGTCTGGAACGACTGATTGCGCAGGCTGACGCTGCCGGCCATTTTCTCCTGCAGGTTGGCACTCTGCATCGAGGACAGCCCGATCAAGGTCAGCAGCAACAGAAACACCAGACTGACCAGCAGTGCCATGCCGCGCTGGGTTTGCCGCTGGCCGAATGTAATTCGCATCAGCCCGGCCCTCATTGCAAGCGGTTGCGCAAAGCGGCAACCACGTTGAAGGTTTGACTGGCCACCCGGTTGTTCGGGTCGGTGAGGGTCAGGCTCAGGCGCACACTGCGGATGCGCGCCGGATCGCTGGGATTGGCGCTGTAGGAGGACGTCGCGATATCGGTGGCGGACGTGGCCAGACCGAACATGACGCTGAACGCACTGACGTTACTCACCAGCACCTGCTGGGTCGGGGTGCCGCTGCCGGTGCCCATGAGAATCTGGTTGTTGCTGAAGCTGTAGATCAAACGGCGGATCGGAAAGGCAATCTGCCCGCTCGCTGCCGCCCGCAATCCGGTATACGCCGTGGCGCTGTTGCGGCAATCGGAGACCACCGTCCAGGTTGGCGTGCCGCCGTTGCCGCCGACATCGGCGGTGACCAGGGTCAGCTTGAGGTTGCTGTTGTCCCAACTGATCGGGGTGATCTGCGCCGCGTTGAAATCTCCCGCCGAACTCGCATCAGTGATAGTGCCCAGACAGCCGAACATGCCGACCATGCGCAGTTCCTGAATCATCTTGCTCAGCACGAAACGTGCGTCTTCCTGCATCGCGGCAGCGGTGTTCTGGCTGACGTAAGTATTTTTCGCCGCGAGGAACGTCTGCACCACGCCCAGCACGATGATCAGCCCCAGCGCCAGGGCGATGAGCATTTCGATCAGGCCGAAACCACGATTGGCGTGCTTCATGGCGTGGCCACCGGATCGACCGTGGCACGGCTGGTCAGGACAAAACTGCGCGTGGTACCGGTGGCATTCGCGGCCCGCGAGTCATTCCAGTTGATGGTGATGGTGTACACCCGCTGATTGAGGGTGATCGTGCCGGTGGCGCTCGGCCCGCCGAAATTGACGATGTTGGTGGTGAAATCGTAGAGATCCTGATCGCGGGCGACACCGAGGTTGCCCGAGGTCGGTGGCGTCACCGTGTAATCGGCAGCGGCATTGGCGCGGATGCGGTCCATCATGTCGTAGGCAATGAAGCTCGCCTGACTGGTCATCCGCGAACTGTCGGTGTACTTCAACGCATTCACTTGAACGGCTGCCGCGCCCAATATGCCGACGGTCAGAATCAGCAACGCGACCAGCACTTCGATCAGCGACATGCCCTCCTGTGCCTGTGTGCTCCCTGCCCTCATCCGCAACTTCCACCCAATTGAATTCGTCCGTTCAGACACACGTTCAGCGTCCTGCTTTGCGTTCCCAGCGCGTAGCTGATGACCACCGCCGTCGACGGCGCCGCCAGGCCGCCCAGATTGTTGAAATCCAGTGCGGTCACTCCTGAGGGTAGCGTCAGAGTTGCACCGCTGCTCATCGCTGGAACAACCCGCAATACATTGGCCGGAGTGCCAGTACTGTCGTAAACCGACAATTCGCCGGTCCACACACCGCCGGCGCTCGGGCGCAAGCGTGTGGTCACGCCGCGATCAATCGCCTCTAGCCGCGCATAGTTGATGGCGCGCTGCAGGTCGCCCATTTCGGTGTCGGCCTTGCTGCTCTGGATCGAGCGGGTGAAGCCCGGCACCGCCAGGGTGATGAGGATCACCAGCACGGCGACCGCGGCCAACAGTTCGGGCAGCGTGAAACCTTTTGTACGATGATCCATCGATGCCCTCCGTTGCCGTCGGCTATACCTGCTTCTACAAACTAGAACATTCAACCGGCCCGCGTCGGTTGATTTGCCCTGCCCGGCGAAAAGGATTGCGCCGGGCTTCATGCTCCACGGAGGGAGTCGTCATGCCGCAACAGGGTTTCAGCCTGATCGAATTGCTTATGGGACTGGCGATTGGCGCAATTGTTCTGTCGCTGGTCAGTCCGGCATTCGCCGCCTTCAGCGAATCGACCCATCGCGAGCAGGCTGCGCAGAGCCTGCTCGAGGGCATCCGCAACGCCCGCACCCTGGCCATCACGCGCAATCAGAGCGTGGTGATCCATGGCATCAATGGCGACTACTGGAGTCAGGGCTGGCGAATCATTCTGGATATCAGCGGCAAAGGGCCGCAGGACAGCAGCAATCCGCTGCTGGTGGAACATGCGAGTGACGGGCGGACACCGATTGTCGGCAATTGGGCGGTCAGTCGTTATGTGCGTTTCAGCAGTCTGGGGCAACCGCTGATGCCCGGGCGGGCGTTTCAGGCAGGGACGATACACATCTGCTCGGCACGCGAGCCGGTCAGCCAGCGCCAGTTGGTGCTGGCGGCGACCGGCCGGGTGCGCCTGACCAGCACAAAGGCTGAACAGGCGCTGTGCCTGAACAAGAGCGTCAGATCGAACGGACGCGCAGCTCTTTCGGCATCGAGAAGGTGATGTTCTCTTCGCGGCCGGCCAGTTCATCGGCACCGGTCGCGCCCCAGGCTTGCAGCTGCTGGATCACGCCACGAACCAGCACTTCCGGCGCGGAAGCACCGGCGGTGATGCCGATGCGCTCGACACCCTCGAACCAGCTCTTTTGCAGGTCTTCGGCGCCGTCGATCAGGTAGGCCGGCGTGGCCATGCGTTCGGCCAGCTCACGCAGGCGGTTGGAGTTGGAGCTGTTCGGGCTGCCCACCACCAACACCACGTCACATTCGTCGGCCAGTTGCTTGACCGCGTCCTGACGGTTTTGCGTGGCGTAGCAGATGTCGTCCTTGCGCGGGCCACCAATGGCCGGGAACCGTGTACGCAGGGCATCAATCACGCGACTGGTGTCGTCCATCGACAGCGTGGTCTGGGTCACGAACGCCAGTTTTTCCGGATTACGTACCTGCAGTTCGGCCACGTCTTTTTCGTCTTCGACGAGGTAGATCGCGCCGCCGTTACTGCCGTCGTACTGGCCCATGGTGCCTTCGACTTCCGGGTGACCGGCGTGGCCGATCAGGATGCACTCACGGCCGTCGCGGCTGTATTTGGCGACTTCGATGTGCACCTTGGTGACCAGCGGACACGTGGCGTCGAACACTTTCAGGCCACGGCCGGCGGCTTCGCTACGTACGGCTTGAGAAACCCCGTGAGCACTGAAGATCACGATGACGTCATCCGGCACCTGATCCAGTTCCTCGACGAAAATCGCGCCACGACTGCGCAGGTCTTCGACCACGAACTTGTTGTGCACCACTTCATGACGCACATAGATCGGCGGCCCGAAGACTTCCAGGGCGCGGTTGACGATTTCGATCGCCCGGTCCACGCCGGCGCAGAAGCCACGGGGGTTGGCGAGTTTGATTTGCATGCTGTGCCTCGTGTCTTGCGCGCGAAATAAATTTACGTCCTGCTGATCGAGCACATTGCTCAAATACAGCAAAAATCCAATGTGGGAGCGGGCTTGCTCGCGAAAGCAGTGTGTCAGACAACTTCTATGTTGAATGTCAGTCAGCATTCGCGAGCAAGCCCGCTCCCACAATTGTTCTGCAGTGTACTCAGATCGCTTTGACGTTGATGATCTCGACGTCAAAGGTCAGCGTCTTGCCTGCCAGCGGGTGGTTGAAGTCGATAGTCACTTGCGCGTCGTCGAACTCTTTCACCACACCCGGCAGCTCAGTATTGGCCGCATCGTTGAAGATCACCAGCAGACCCGGTGACAGTTCCATGTCGGCAAACTGCGAGCGCGGGATGATCTGCACGTTTTGCGGGTTCGGCTGGCCGAAAGCGTTTTCCGGCTCGACGGTCAGCGTACGCTTGTCGCCGGCCTTGAAGCCGAACAGGGCTGCTTCGAAACCCGGCAGCAGGTTGCCGTCGCCGACCTTGAAGGTCGCCGGGGCCTTGTCGAAAGTGCTGTCGACCGTGTCGCCGTTCTCCAGGCGCAATGCAAAGTGCAAAGTGACTTCCGTGTTCTGGCCGATGCGTTGCTCAGCCAATACCTGTTCAGTCATGAACGGCTTCTCCGGTTTTCTTCGATTTGAACATGTCCAGTGCCAGCATCACCGCACCGACGGTGATGGCGCTGTCGGCGAAGTTGAACGCCGGGAAGTACCAGCGGTTCTGCCAGTGCACCAGAATGAAGTCGATCACATGGCCCAGGGCAATGCGGTCATACAGATTGCCCAGCGCGCCACCCAGCACCAGCGCCAAAGCGACGGCCAGCCAGGTTTCGTTGCGGCCCAGGCGTTTGAGCCAGACCACCAGCACCGCACTGACCACAATCGCGATCAGGGCGAACAGCCAGCGCTGCCAGCCGGAGCTGTCAGCCAGGAAGCTGAAGGCAGCGCCGGTGTTGTAGGCCAGAGTCCAGCTGAAGTAATCGGGAATGATCACGATCTGCTGGAACATTTCGAGCTTGTTTTCGAAGTAGAACTTGCTGGCCTGGTCGATGACCAGAACCAGCAAACTCAACCAGAGCCAGCTCAACCGTCCGAAACGGCCAACGGCGTTAGGCATAGTGACGAACCTCGCCGGCGCCGCTGATGTTGTCGACGCAACGACCGCAGATTTCCGGATGCTCCGGGTTCACGCCAACGTCTTCGCGGCAGTGCCAGCAACGGGCGCACTTCGGGAAGGCCGATTTGACGATCTTCAGTTTCAGGCCGCTGACGTCGGTGGCTACCGCGTCCGCAGGTGCCTGAACGAAAGGTGCCACGCTGGCGGTCGAGGTGATCAGGACAAAGCGCAGTTCGTTGCTCAGCTTGGCCAGGTCGGCGCTCAGCGCATCTTCGGCGAACAGCGTCACTTCGGCTTGCAGGTTGCCACCGACGGCTTTCGCCGCACGCTGGATTTCCATCTCTTTGTTGACCGCCACCTTCACTTCCATGATGCGATCCCAGTAGGCGCGACCCAGCTCGAAGCCTTCCGGCAGCTCGGTCAGACCTTCGTACCAGGTGTTGAGCATCACCGATTCGTTGCGCTCGCCCGGCAGGTACTGCCACAGCTCGTCGGCGGTGAACGCGAGGATCGGCGCGATCCAGCGCACCAGCGCTTCGGAGATGTGGAACAGCGCGGTCTGGCACGAGCGGCGCGCCTTGCTGTCGGCGCCGGTGGTGTACTGGCGATCCTTGATGATGTCGAGGTAGAAACCACCCAACTCCTGCACGCAGAAGTTGTGGATCTTCGAGTAGACGTTCCAGAAACGGTATTCGCCGTAGTGCTCTTGCAACTCGCGTTGCAGCAGCAGGGTGCGATCCACCGCCCAGCGATCCAGCGCGAGCATGTCTTCAGCCGGCAACAGGTCGGTGGCCGGGTTGAAACCGGTCAGGTTGGAAAGCAGGAAACGCGCGGTGTTACGGATACGACGGTAGGCGTCCGCGCTGCGTTGCAGGATCTGCTCGGAGACGGCCATTTCGCCGGAGTAGTCGGTCGACGCAACCCACAGACGCATGATGTCGGCGCCCAGGGTGTCGTTGACTTTCTGCGGCGCGATCACGTTGCCCAGCGATTTGGACATCTTGCGGCCGGACTCGTCGACGGTGAAGCCGTGGGTCAGCAGTTCGCGGTACGGCGCGTGGTTGTCGATGGCGCAACCGGTCAGCAAGGACGAGTGGAACCAGCCGCGGTGCTGGTCGGAACCTTCCAGGTACAGGTCGGCGCGCGGTCCGGTTTCGTGGCCCATCGGGTGCGAGCCGCGCAAGACGTGCCAGTGCGTGGTGCCCGAGTCGAACCAGACGTCGAGGGTGTCGCTGATCTTGTCGTACAGCGGCGCTTCGTCGCCCAGCAGTTCGGCGGCGTCGAGTTTGAACCAGGCTTCGATGCCTTCGACTTCAACGCGCTTGGCGACTTCTTCCATCAGTTCGACGGTGCGTGGGTGCAGCTCGCCGCTTTCCTTGTTGAGGAAGAACGGGATCGGCACGCCCCAGTTGCGCTGACGCGAGATGCACCAGTCCGGACGGTTAGCGATCATCGAGTGCAGGCGCGCCTGGCCCCAGGCCGGAACGAACTTGGTGTCTTCGATGGCTTTGAGCGAGCGCACGCGCAGGGTGTCGCCGCTGACCGGCTCCTTGTCCATGCCGATGAACCACTGCGCGGTGGCGCGATAGATCAGCGGGGTCTTGTGGCGCCAGCAGTGCATGTAGCTGTGTTCGATGACGGTGGTGTGCATCAGCGCACCGACTTCGGTCAGTTTTTCGACGATGGCCGGGTTGGCCTTCCAGATGAACTGGCCGCCGAAGAACTCCAGCGACGGCACGTACACGCCGTTGCTCTGTACCGGGTTGAGGATGTCATCGTTGACCATGCCGTATTTCTTGCAGGTCACGAAGTCGTCCACACCGTAAGCCGGGGCGGAGTGAACCACACCGGTGCCGGCGCCCAGTTCGACGTAGTCGGCCAGATAGACTGGCGACAGGCGGTTGTAGAACGGGTGACGGAAGTTGATCAGTTCCAGCTCTTTGCCGGTGGTGGTCGCGATGACCGAACCTTCAACGCCGTAACGCGACAGGCAGGATTCAACCAGCTCTTCAGCCAGGACCAGCAGCTTGTCGCCGATATCAACCAGGGCGTAGTTGAATTCCGGGTGCACGTTCAGCGCCTGGTTGGCCGGGATGGTCCACGGGGTGGTGGTCCAGATCACGATCGAGGCAGGCTTGCCCAGCGACGGCAGACCGAACGCGGCGGCCAGTTTGGCCTCGTCAGCGATCGGGAAAGCCACGTCGATGGTCGAGGACTTCTTGTTCTCGTACTCGACTTCGGCTTCGGCCAGCGCCGAACCACAGTCGAAGCACCAGTTCACCGGCTTGAGGCCTTTGAACACGAAACCGCCCTTGACGATTTCGGCGAGGGCGCGGATTTCACCGGCCTCGCTCTTGAAGTCCATGGTCTTGTACGGGTTGGCGAAGTCGCCGAGGACGCCGAGGCGAATGAACTCGGTCTTCTGCCCTTCGATCTGCTCGGTGGCGTAGGCACGGCACAGCTCGCGGGTCTTGTCCGCGCCCAGATTCTTGCCGTGGGTCACTTCAACCTTGTGCTCGATCGGCAGGCCGTGGCAGTCCCAACCCGGAACATACGGCGCGTCGAAACCCGACAGGGTTTTCGAGCGGATGATCATGTCCTTGAGAATCTTGTTCAGTGCGTGACCGATGTGGATCGTGCCGTTGGCGTACGGAGGGCCGTCGTGCAGGACGAACTTCGGTCGATCCTTGCCAATCTCGCGCAACTTTCCGTACAGGACAAGACTGTCGCCGCGCTGCTCGATCTGCGGTTCGCGCTGTGGCAGGCCGGCCTTCATTGGGAAGGCGGTGTCCGGAAGGTTAAGCGTGGCTTTATAGTCGGTCATTTAAGGCTCTTCATTAGCGATGGGCGCTAGGTGCGGCTAGTGCACGGGCGGTGGCGACATCCGCGTTGATCGCCGTTTTCAGTGCCTCCAGAGAGGCGAAGCGCTGCTCTTCACGCAGCTTTTGGTGGAAAACCACCGTCAGACGCCGGTCATACAGATCGCCGGCAAAATCCAGTAGATGAACTTCAAGGTGGGCTTTGCCATCACCTTGGACCGTAGGCCGCACGCCGATGTTGGCGACGCCGGGCCAGGTCTTGCCGTCGATGTCCACATCCACCAGATAAACCCCGGTGAATGGCACGCGACGACGCTTGAGTTGAATGTTGGCAGTGGGCGTACCCAGTTGCCGGGCCAGTTTCTGGCCGTGCAGCACGCGACCGGCGATCCGGTACGGGCGGCCGAGCAGGCGTTCGGCCAAGGCAAAATCGGCGGCGGCCAACGCGTTGCGCACTTGGGTGCTGCTGACGCGAATGCCGTCCAGCTCGACGGTTTGCGCGGCTTCGACGGTAAAACCGTGAACCTGCCCGGCTTGCAGCAGGAAATCGAAATCGCCGAGGCGGTCGCAGCCAAAGCGGAAATCGTCACCGACTTCCAGATGTTGCACGCCGAGGCCGTCCACCAGGATGGTATCGACGAATTCACTGGCGCTGAGCTTGCTCAGGCGCTGGTTGAATGCCAGGCACAACACCCGGTCGACGCCTTCGGCGGCCAGCAGCTGCAGCTTGTCGCGCAAGCGGGCCAGACGTGCCGGCGCGGTCTCCGGGGCAAAGAATTCCCGTGGCTGCGGCTCGAAAATCACCACGCAGCTGGGTACGCCCAACTCGAGCGCACGCTCACGCAGCCGGGCCAGGATAGCCTGGTGACCACGGTGAACACCGTCAAAGTTGCCAATAGTGGCGACGCAGCCCCGATGCTGGGGGCGCAAGTTGTGGAGGCCTCGAACCAGCTGCATAACGCGCTTCTTGCTCATAAAGTGGTCGATTATAACCACACCCGACGGTCGACGACAGGCAACACCGTAACGCAAAGTGATCGAGCCGACAAAACTGCCGGCCCGCGCCCGTTTATAAAGGCTAAAACCTCAGCTCAAAGCCTTGCGATTGAAGTCGCGCAGGCGGAAACCGAGCAGCAGCAACATACCGAAATACGCCACCACCCCCGCAACCACCAAAGCGCCCAGTCGCAGGAAGCGCTCGAGCATGTGACCTTGATCCCAGGCTGGCATGAAATGCATGCCCAGCAGCAACACCGCCGACATCACCGTTACCGCCACCACCAGCTTGAAGCCGAACAGGTACCAACCCGGTTGCGGCTGATACATCTTTTGCTTGCGCAGTTGATAGAACAGCAGCCCGGCATTGAGGCAGGCACCGGCACTGATCGCCAGCGCCAGACCGGCGTGAGCCAGCGGGCCGATCAACACCAGGTTGAACAGTTGAGTGACGATCAGGGTGAAGATTGCGATTTTTACCGGCGTGCGAATGTTCTGTTGCGCGTAAAAGCCCGGTGCCAGCACTTTGATCACGATGATCCCGAGCAGACCGACAGAATAGGCAATCAGCGCACGCTGGGTCATGGAGGCATCAAACGCACTGAATTGGCCGTACTGAAACAGCGACACGGTCAGCGGTTCGGCAAGAATCCCCAATGCCAGCGCACACGGCAACACCAATACGAAGCACAGGCGCAGGCCCCAATCGAGGATCCGCGAGTACTCGTGGCGATCCTTGCTCGCATAGGTTTTGGCCAGCGTTGGCAACAGAATGGTGCCCAATGCCACGCCGAGCACGCCGGACGGCAATTCCATCAAACGGTCGGCGTAGTACATCCACGACACCGAACCGGCCACCAGGAACGAGGCGAAAATGGTGTTGATGATCAGCGAAATCTGGCTGACCGAGACACCGATGATCGCCGGCAGCATCTGCTTCATCACCCGCCAGACACCGGTATCACGCAGATTCAAACGCGGCAGCACCAGCATGCCGATTTTCTTCAGGTGTGGCAGTTGATAGAGCAACTGCGCCAGACCGCCGACCAGCACCGCCCAGCCCAGGGCCATCACCGGTGGATCGAAATACGGCGTGAGGAACAGCGAAAACACGATCATGCTGACGTTGAGCAGGGTCGGCACGAAGGCCGGCACCGAAAAACGGTTCCAGGTATTGAGGATCGCCCCGGCCAGCGAGGACAGGGAGATCAGCAATATATAAGGGAACGTCACCCGCAGCAGATCGGAGGTGAGCTGGAATTTTTCCGGGGTATCGGCAAACCCCGGCGCCGTGGCCCAGATCACCCACGGTGCGGCGATCATCCCCAATGCCGTGACCAGCGCCAGCACCAGGGTCAGCAGGCCCGAGACATAAGCAATGAAGGTGCGGGTAGCCTCTTCACCCTTCTGACTCTTGTATTCCGCCAGAATCGGCACGAAAGCCTGCGAGAACGCCCCCTCGGCGAAGATTCGTCGCAACAGATTGGGCAATTTGAAGGCAATGAAGAAGGCGTCCGTCGCCATTCCGGCGCCGAATGTGCGCGCGATGAGCGTGTCACGGACGAACCCCAGAATCCGGGAAAGCATCGTGATAGAGCTGACAGCGGCCAACGATTTGAGCAGATTCATTGAGGGAATTAGTGCCTGTCGATAAACAGCAGGCGAACAATGCGCCCACTTGTGCGATACTCCGCGCCGCAACAGCACAGAGCCAAAGCTCGCGAGTTTACAGGTCAAGCGCCGGAAATAAATATCCCGCCTCTTTACACCTACCACTTAGCGGAACGTTTCAAGCGCCCTTGACAAGACTTCAACTCATCGGCATGATTCGCGGCCTATTTTGTTTGCTATTTCCTAAAAAGTCTTTCGAGGAGCTCGACGGTGGCCAACTCACCTTCCGCCAAAAAACGTGCAAAACAGGCTGAGAAGCGTCGCAGCCACAACGCCAGCCTGCGTTCCATGGTTCGTACCTACATCAAGAATGTAGTTAAAGCCATCGACGAAAAAGACGCTGAAAATGCACAAGATGAATACGTTCTGGCTGTGCCAGTTATCGACCGTATGGCCGATAAAGGCATCATCCACAAGAACAAGGCTGCTCGCCATAAGAGCCGTCTGAATGGCCACGTCAAGGCACTGAAAGAAGCTGCTTAATCGACGTAGTCATTAAAAAACCGACCTTAGGGTCGGTTTTTTATTGCCTGCGATTTGGTGAATCCCGCACATAAAAAAGTGGGAGCGGGCTTGCTCGCGAATACAATCTGTCAGCCGGCATCTCTAGCGACTGACACGACCTCTTCGCGAACAAGCCCGCTCCCACATTGTAGATTTGCGGCGTTATTGCTGGACCGGCACCCACGGCACGATCGGGATCGCCGTCACCGCATTCTGCGGGCTACCTTCGATCACCCGATCGCTGTAGACCAGATACACCAGCGTGTTGCGCTTCTTGTCGAGGAAGCGCACCACCTGCATGGTCTTGAACACCAGCGACGTGCGCTCCTTGAACACCTCGTCGCCATCCTTCAGTTCACCCCTGAACTTGATCGGACCAACCTGACGACAGGCAATCGACGCCTCCGCACGATCCTCGGCCAGACCCAGACCACCTTTCACCCCACCCGTCTTGGCGCGGGACAGGTAGCAAGTCACGCCATCGACCTTCGGATCATCGAAAGCCTCGACCACAATCCGGTCATTCGGGCCGACAAACTTGAATACCGTCGACACCTGACCGATTTCCTCGGCCGAGGCCAGCAATGGCATCGCCATCAGCAGACCCAACAATCCTTTTGCCATACGCATCGCGCTTTTCCTCAGACCAGAATCAGGTTGTCACGGTGAACCAGTTCCGGCTCAGCCATGTAGCCCAGCACGCCGACAATCGCATCCGACGACTGACCAATGATTTTTTGCGCCTCAAGCGCACTGTAGTTGGCCAGGCCACGGGCAATCTCGCGACCGTCCGGCGCCACGCAAACCACCATCTCGCCACGCCGGAAGCTGCCCTGAACCAGTTTCACGCCGACCGGCAACAGGCTCTTGTTGCCCTGCGACAGCGCCGACACCGCACCCTCGTCCAGCACCAGCGTGCCGCGAGTCTGCAAATGCCCGGCCAGCCACTGCTTGCGCGCCGCGAGCATGCCGCGCTCAGGCGACAGCAGCGTACCGATGCGCTCGCCAGCCTTCAGGCGATCGAGCACGCGCTCCAGACGCCCACCGACGATGATCGTGTGCGCGCCGGAACGCGCCGCCAGACGCGCCGCTCGCAGCTTGGTCTGCATGCCGCCACGCCCCAGCGCGCCACCGGTACCGCCCGCCACCGCATCCAGCGTCGGATCATCGGCGCGCGCTTCGTAAATCAGTTGCGCATCCGGGTTGTTGCGCGGATCGGCGTCGAACATGCCGTCGCGATCGGTGAGGATCACCAGCAGATCGGCCTCGACCAGATTGGCCACCAACGCCGCCAGCGTGTCGTTGTCGCCAAAACGGATTTCGTCGGTGACCACGGTGTCGTTTTCGTTGATCACCGGGATGACTTTCAGCTCGACCAGGGCACGCAGGGTGCTGCGGGCGTTCAGGTAGCGCTTGCGGTCGGACAGGTCGTCGTGAGTCAGGAGAATCTGCGCGGTGTGCCGGCCATGCTCGGCAAAGCTCGATTCCCAGGCCTGCACCAAGCCCATCTGACCGATCGCCGCGGCAGCCTGGAGCTCGTGCATCGCACTGGGTCGTGCGGTCCAGCCCAGACGGCTCATGCCGGCAGCCACGGCGCCGGAGGACACCAGCACCAGCTCGACACCCGCCTCATGCAGGGCAACCATCTGCTCGACCCAGACACCCATTGCCTTGCGATCCAGCCCCTTGCCGTCCGCCGTCAGCAAAGCGCTGCCGATCTTCACGACCCAACGCTGCGCACCTGTCACTTTGCTCCGCATCATCTTCAACCTTAGCTTGAGGACAGCGCGACCCAGCGCTGCCCGTGACGTTAATCGTGACTACCGATTTCCAGATACTAAAACGCCGCTCGATTGAGCGGCGCCTTTGTAGCCGGCGTGCGAAGGATCATAACACCGCACCCCGACCGCGATCTTCAGCACAGCAAAAGATCGCAGCCTGCGGCACAACGAATCAGTCGCGCACGTAAATGATTTCCGGACCGTCTTCATCATCCACATCTTCTTCGTCCCAGTCATCGTCGCCGATGTCATGGACCGACTTCACGCCGCTGCGGCGCAGGGCACGCTTGTCATCCAGCGCCTGCAACTGGGCACGGGCTTCGTCTTCGATGCGCTGATCGAGATCGGCCAGCTCTTCCTTGTACGCAGGGTCGTTGGCCAGGCGATCGGCACGATCTTCCAGATAACGCATGATGTCGCGCGTCAGGCGCTCGGTGCCTTCTTTGGCGATGGCCGAGATCACGTAGACCGGGCCTTCCCACTGCAGGCGATCAACGATTTCCTTGACGCGCTCTTCGTGTTCTTCCTCGAGGATCTGGTCGCACTTGTTCAGCACCAGCCAGCGATCACGCTCGGCCAGCGACGGACTGAATTTGACCAGCTCGTTGACGATCACTTCAGCCGCGTCCGGTGCACTGGTGTCATCCAGCGGCGCCATGTCGACGAGGTGCAGCAACAGACGCGTACGCGCCAAGTGCTTGAGGAAGCGGATACCCAGGCCAGCACCGTCGGAAGCACCTTCGATCAGCCCCGGAATATCGGCGATGACAAAGCTTTTCCAGCGGTCGACACTGACCACGCCGAGGTTTGGCACCAGCGTGGTGAACGGGTAGTCGGCGACTTTCGGCTTGGCCGCCGACACCGAACGGATAAAGGTACTTTTACCGGCGTTCGGCAAGCCCAGCAGCCCGACGTCAGCCAGCACTTTCATTTCCAGTTTCAGGTCACGCTGCTCACCCGGCTTGCCCGGAGTGGTCTGGCGCGGCGCACGGTTGGTACTGGATTTGAAACGAGTGTTGCCCAGACCGTGCCAGCCGCCCTGCACCACCATCAGTTTCTGGCCGGCCTTGGTCAGGTCGCCAATCACTTCCTGGGTGGCCGAGTCGATCACGGTGGTACCGACCGGCACGCGCAGGATCAGGTCTTCACCCTTCTTGCCGGTGCAATCGGTGCTGCCGCCGTTGGAGCCACGCTCGGCATCGAAGTGCCGGGTGTAACGGTAGTCGACCAGGGTGTTGAGGTTTTCGTCGGCCATCATGTAGATGGAACCGCCGTCACCGCCATCACCGCCGTTCGGGCCGCCGTTTTCAATGAATTTTTCCCGACGGAAACTCATGCAGCCATTGCCGCCGTCGCCAGCTTTTACGCGGATCGATACTTCGTCTACAAACTTCATAACTCAACGCCTCTCGCCATACGGACGAGCCGAAAAACAATCAAGACATAAGACTCTTGCAAAAATGAGCGCAGCGACCCCAAAACACGACTTGCTTCGCACGCCGACAGCCCATACAAACAGTTTTGCAAGAGACTCACCCCACAAACGAAAAAGCCCCGTCGCAAGACAGGGCTCTTCCAGCGATCTCGCGATTAAGCCGCGACAACGCTCACGTAACGACGACCGAAGGCGCCTTTTACTTCAAACTTGATCACGCCTTCGATTTTCGCGAAGAGAGTGTGATCTTTACCCATGCCAACGCCGTAGCCAGCGTGGAATTGGGTGCCGCGCTGACGCACGATGATGTTGCCGGCCTTGATGACCTGGCCGCCATACATCTTCACGCCAAGGCGTTTGGCTTCTGAGTCGCGACCGTTACGGGTACTACCACCACAAGCCAAACGCCTTGGCGTGAAGATGTATGGCGGCCAGGTCATCAAGG
>NZ_JBIUVO010000064.1:18938-28781 GCF_044742995.1 Pseudomonas sp. NPDC087803 | reverse complement strand
TGGGCTTCCATTTCACGCTCGGCCAGGCCACCGCACATCTGGATGAAACGGTCAGCCAGCGTCGACTTGCCATGGTCAATGTGGGCGATGATGGAGAAATTGCGGATATGACTCAAATCACTCACGGATCAACACTCAAAAAGGCTGCAGGCTTGGCCCGCCGAAAAATAGCCGGGAATTGTACCTGATACACGGCGCAAGCGTCACGTTCGCCTGTCACCCGGATTGCATACGAAAACGCCCCGATCTGTCGACCGAGGCGTTTTCGCGGTTAAAGCGTTGGCAACAACGCGGCCATCAACCGGCCCGTCGCAGCAACCACACACCCGCCAGCGCACAGACCGTGGCCGGCACCAGCACCGCGAACAGCGGCGAGAAACCGAACACCAGGCTCGACGGGCCAAGCAGATCCTGGACGATGCGGAAGGTGAAGCCCACCAGCACACCGGTGAACACTCGCTGCCCAAGGGTAACCGAGCGCAGCGGGCCGAAGATGAAGGAAATCGCCATCAGCACCAGCGCGGCGGTGACCAGCGGCTGCAACACCTTGACCCAAAATGCCAGCCAGTAGCGACCATTGCTCAGCCCCTGATCCGCCAGATAGTGGATGTAGCCCCACAAACCGGAAATCGACAGCGACTCAGGCGCCATCACCACCGTGTTGAGCAATTGCGGGCTCAGCGACACGTCCCACTCCTCGCTCGGCGCGTTCACCACTTCGGTGCTGCGCTCGTGGAACACCGTAGTGGTCACGTCGGTCAGCAGCCAGCGCTTGCCGTCGAACTCCGCACGCTTGGCGAAACTGGAGCTGAGCAGGTGACGCTCCTTGTCGAAGTGATAGCGGGTCACGCCATACAACAGGCCGTCGGGTTGCACGGCGTTGATATGGATGAACTCCTCACCCTGACGGTGCCACATGCCGTGCTTGGCGCTCTGCGCATCGCCACTGCCTTGCGCCAGCGAACGATTGGCCTGGGCCATGCTTTCGGTGGCCGGCGCCACGTACTCACCGATCAGCACGCCGGCCAGCATCAGCACCAGCATCGGCTTCATGACCGCCCAGACGATGCGCCCGATGGACACGCCAGCGGCACGCATGACTGTCAGCTCGCTGCTGCTGGCCAGACTGCCAAGGCCGATCAGGCAGCCGATCAGCGCGGCCATCGGCAGCATTTCATAGAGGCGACGCGGCGCGGTGAGCAGGACGAAGCTGAGCACGTCGGTCAGTGTGTAGGTATCGCTGACGTCGCTCATCTCGTCGATGAAGGCAAACAAGGTCGCCAGACCCAGAATGATCGCCAGCACGGCGATGATCGCCATGAACACACTGCTGCCGATGTAGCGGTCGAGTTTAACCACGGGCCACCTCCAGCGCAGCGCTGCGACGGCTGGCCAGTTTCAGCCGCATTGGCTCCCAGTACAGCAGGCCGAGACCGATGACCAGGAAAATCCCGTGCACCCACCACAGACCAAGGGCTGGCGGGATCTTGCCTTTTTCGAGGGCGCCGCGGGCGGCAATCAGGATGGTCAGGTAAGCCATATAAAGAAGAATCGCCGGCAGCAGCTTCAGGAAACGGCCCTGACGCGGATTGACCCGCGACAGCGGCACCGCCATCAGGGTCACGATGAACACCAGCAACGGCAGCGAAATCCGCCATTGCAGTTCGGCCTTGGAACGCTCGTCGTCGGCGTTCAGCAAGGTCGACGTCGGGATCGCGTCACGGTCGGTGACTTCGTCACTGGCATCCGGTTTTGGCAGCAATACGCCGTAGGTGTCGTATTTGATCGCGCGGTAATCGGCCTGCCCCGGGCTGCCGTCATAGCGATAGCCGTTGTGCAGGATCAGGTAGCGGTTGCCGTCCGGGTGGATCTCCTGACGGCCCTTTTCGGCCACCAGCACGGAAATCCCGCGGTCCTTCTGATTGGCCCCGAGGTTTTTCTGCGAGATGAACACGCCGCCGAGGTTGACGCGATCGTCGGTCAGGCTTTCGGTGTAGGTCACGCGGGTACCGTCACGCAACGCCTGGAAGCGGCCAGGTTCGAGCGTATCGAACTCGGTCAGGGCGTCCTGCTTGTTCAGCAGCAGCTGGAACTGATTGGCGCCCTGCGGGGCCAGGCTCAGGCTCAGCCACGCGACGACCAGCGCCACCAGCGTTGCCGGGAACAGGGTCATGCGCAGCAGACGCTGCTGACTCATGCCGGTGGCCGAGAGCACAGTCATTTCGCTTTCGAGGTACAACCGGCCGTAAGCCAGCAGGATCCCGAGAAACAGACCCAGCGGCAGGATCAGTTGCATGAAACCCGGCAGACGGTAACCCATGATCAGGAACAGCGATCCCGGATCGAGTTGGCCCGCAGCGGCCTGGGCAAGGTATTTGATGAAGCGACCGCTCATGATGATGACCAGCAGCACGGCGCTGACGGCGCTCAGGGTCAACATCACTTCACGGGACAGATAACGGAAGACGATCAAACCAGACACTCCAGGGTTGTCAGGCTAAGGCGGCCAAACAAGCAAATGTTTCGAGCGACCCGCAAGGCAGAGCCGTCGAAAAAAGATGCGGCATTATCCTGTGATTGAGGGCGCCTGTCACTGCGCACACTCACCCAAGCGTGTAATCGGTTGAAGATCGTGCCGCCGAGGGTTGTCAGGCGCAGGGAGCGAGGTTCAAACTGCCGCCTTTGTCGCAGGCACTGCCTGCGTCTCTTCTATCTATAAGCAGGCGCCTGCGGCCACCGTCGACCGCCTGTGTGTTGACCATTCATTCAGGGATCCGGACATGGAACTGGTTGTAAAAAGCGTTAGCCCAGAAACGTTGAAAACCGCCACCCTGGTGGTTGCCGTCGGCGAAGGCCGCAAACTCGGCGTTGCCGCCAGACAGGTCGACGAGCTGAGCGGTGGCGCGATCAGCGCCGTGCTCAAGCGTGGTGATCTGGCCGGCAAGGTCGGTCAAAGCCTGCTGCTGCACAGCCTGCCGAACCTCAAGGCCGAGCGCGTGCTGCTGGTCGGCGTGGGCAAGGATGAAGAACTGGGCGACCGTCCATTCCGCAAAATCGTTGCCGGCATCCTCAATACCCTGAAAGGTCTGGGCGGCAGCGACGCCGTGCTGGCCCTGGATGAAATCATCGTCAAGAACCGCGACAGCTACGGCAAGACCCGCCTGCTGGCCGAAACCCTGCTGGATGGCGAATACACGTTCGACCAGTTCAAGAGCCAGAAAGCCGAACCGCGCGCCCTGAAGAAAATCACCCTGCTGACGATCAAGGCTGCCCAGTCTGAAGTGCAACGCGCCGTGACCCACGCCAGCGCCATCGCCAACGGCATGGCCTTCACCCGCGACCTGGGCAACCTGCCGCCGAACATCTGCCACCCGGTTTTCCTTGGCGAGCAAGCCAAGAACCTCGGCAAAGAGTTCAAGGATCTGAAAGTCGAAGTCCTCGACGAGAAGAAGATCAAATCCCTGGGCATGGGTTCGTTCTACGCCGTCGGCCAGGGCAGCGCCCAGCCGCCACGCCTGATCGTCATGCAATACAACGGCGGCAAGAAGTCCGAGAAGCCTTACGCGCTGGTCGGTAAAGGCATCACCTTCGACACTGGCGGCATCAGCCTGAAACCCGGCGCCGGCATGGACGAGATGAAATACGACATGGGCGGCGCCGCCAGCGTGTTCGGCACCCTGCGTGCGGTACTCGAGCTGAAGCTGCCGATCAACCTGGTGTGCATCCTCGCCTGCGCCGAAAACATGCCGAGCGGCAACGCGACTCGTCCGGGCGACATCGTTACCACCATGAGCGGCCAGACCGTGGAAATCCTCAACACCGACGCCGAAGGCCGTCTGGTGCTGTGCGATGCCCTGACCTACTCCGAACGCTTCAAGCCGCAAGCGGTGATCGACATCGCTACCCTGACCGGTGCCTGCGTGGTTGCACTGGGCGCCCACACCTCGGGCCTGCTGGGCAACAACGACGAACTGATCGGCCAACTGCTCAGCGCCGGCAAAGCCGCTGACGACCGCGCCTGGCAACTGCCGCTGTTCGACGAATACCAGGAACAACTGGACAGCCCGTTCGCCGACATCGCCAACATCGGCGGGCCGAAAGGCGGCACCATCACCGCCGCGTGCTTCCTGTCGCGCTTCACCAAGAACCTCAACTGGGCGCACCTGGACATCGCGGGCACCGCGTGGACCAGCGGCGGCAAGGACAAGGGCGCCACTGGCCGTCCGGTGCCGTTGCTGACCCAATACCTGCTGGACCGCGCCAAAGCCTGAAACCGATGAACCTGGGCGGCGTCACTCTCCGGTGACGCCGCTCAAGGCTCAGGAACCGCAATGACCAAAGTCGACTTCTATATCCTGCCCAGCGCCGATCCTTCGGCTCGCCTGGATTTTGCCTGCAAGCTCACCGAGAAAGCCTGGCGCATGGGCCACCGCATCTACCTGCATTGCAGCGATGCCGTTCAGCGTGACGATCTCGATGCGCGCCTGTGGGCATTCAAAGGCGAAACCTTCGTCCCCCACGGCCCTGCCGAGAGCGAGCCGGACGGTTTGATCGTCCTGGGACTGGGCGCTGACTGCGGCGAGCATCAGGACCTGCTGGTCAACCTCGACCTGAAAGTCCCGGCCTTCGCCAGCCAATTTGCCCGCGTGGCGGAAGTGGTGGTGGAAGATCCGACGATTCGTGCGGCGGCACGGGAGAGTTTCCGTTTCTACCGCGAACAGGGCTATCCTCTGCAAGATCACCGTTTACAGCGACTCTGAGTACGCCGATGGACACTCCAAAACCGCTGCAAAAGCCTGCGCACCTGCTGGACGATCTCGAGTCGATCCGCCAGTTGCTCGGCGACGACAACCTGCAACCGCCCTTGCTGACCGACACGGTCGATGACGGTGAACAGGAACAGATTCCGATGTTGTTCGAGGCCGTCGACGCCACGCCGCCGACCATCGAACCATCACCCACGCCAGCCCCGACGCCTGCCGCCCAACCGGCAGCGCCGGTGGACAAAGGCCCGGACGCACTGCTGCACCTCGATAGCGAACTGCGCGCCGCCGCGCAATTGATCATGCAGGACGTGATCGACGACTTCGCACCGCATATCGAAACCGAAATCAAACGCCGCCTCGAAGCGCGGATGGAACGGCTCCTCAGCCAATACGAATAACCCGGCCTTCGGTATTTTTGTGGCGAGGGAGCTTGCTCCCGCTGGGGTGCGAAGCACCCCCAAAACCATCCAACAGTGTTTTGTCCGCGAAGCCTGCATGGCAGTGTTTACGACTGCTGCGCAGCCGAGCGGGAGCAAGCTCCCTCGCCACAGAGTTCGCGACCACATTTAGATCTCCATCCGGCCCGCCCCGCTCGCCCTCGGCCCCATGCCCCGCTATACTTCCCGGCTTTTCCTGAATAAATGCCAATAGGGTCCCGCCGCGCATGGATAAGACCTACCAGCCGCACGCCATTGAAACTTCCTGGTACAACACCTGGGAGTCCGAGAACTATTTCGCACCGCAAGGCGCGGGCGATTCCTACACCATCATGATCCCGCCGCCGAATGTCACCGGCAGCCTGCACATGGGTCACGGTTTCAACAACGCGATCATGGACGCCCTGATCCGTTTCCGCCGCATGCAGGGTCGCAACACCCTGTGGCAGCCGGGCACCGACCACGCCGGTATCGCCACGCAGATGCTGGTGGAGCGTCAACTGGAAGCCACCGGCCAGAACCGTCATGACCTGGGCCGCGAAAAATTCCTCGAGAAAGTCTGGGAGTGGAAGGATCAGTCCGGCGGCAACATCAGCCGTCAGATCCGCCGCCTCGGCTCGTCCGTGGACTGGAGCCGCGAGCGCTTCACCATGGACGACGGTCTCTCGGAAGCGGTTAAAGAAGCCTTCGTGCGCCTGCACGAAGACGGCCTGATCTACCGCGGCAAGCGTCTGGTCAACTGGGACACCAAGCTGCACACGGCGATTTCCGACCTCGAAGTGGAAAACCACGACGAGAAAGGTTTCCTGTGGAATCTCAAGTACCCGCTGGCCGACGGCGCGAAAACCGCTGAAGGCAACGATTTCCTGATCGTCGCGACCACCCGTCCGGAAACCAGGCTCGGCGACTCCGCCGTCGCGGTTAACCCGAACGATGAGCGCTACAAAGCCCTGATCGGCAAGTTTGTCGAGCTGCCACTGGTTGGCCGCCGCATCCCGATCATCGCCGACGATTACTGCGATCCTGAATTCGGCACCGGCTGCGTGAAAATCACCCCGGCCCACGATTTCAACGACTACGAAGTCGGCAAGCGCCACAACCTGCCGCTGCTGAACATCTTCGACAAGAACGCCAACGTGCTGCCAGCGGCCCAAGTGTTCAACCTCGACGGCACGCTGAACGACAGCATCGACGGCAAGATCCCGGTCGAATACGCCGGACTCGAGCGTTTCGAAGCGCGCAAGCAGATCGTCGCTGCGTTCGACGCCGCCGGCCTCTTGGTCAGTGTCGACGATCACAACCTGAAAGTGCCGAAAGGCGACCGCTCCGGCACCGTGATCGAGCCGTGGCTGACCGACCAGTGGTACGTGTCGACCAAACCGCTGGCTGAGCCTGCGATTGCTGCCGTTGAAGACGGCCGTATCCAGTTCGTGCCCAAGCAGTACGAAAACATGTACTTCTCGTGGATGCGCGATATCCAGGACTGGTGCATCAGTCGTCAGCTGTGGTGGGGCCACCGGATTCCGGCCTGGTACGACGAGTCGGGCAAGGTCTACGTCGGTCGCGACGAAGCCGAAGTGCGTGCCAAGCACAACCTCGGCCCGGACGTTGCGCTGCAACAGGACAACGACGTGCTCGACACCTGGTTCAGCTCGGGCCTGTGGACGTTCTCCACCCTCGGCTGGCCAGAGAAGACCGAATTCCTCAAGAAATTCCACTCCACCGACGTGCTGGTCACCGGTTTCGACATCATTTTCTTCTGGGTTGCCCGGATGATCATGCTGACGATGCACCTGATCAAAAATGAGGACGGCACCCCGCAGGTGCCGTTCAAGACCGTTTACGTGCACGGTCTGGTGCGTGATGGCCAGGGCCAGAAGATGTCCAAGTCCAAGGGCAACGTCCTTGACCCGCTGGACATCATCGACGGCATCGAGCTGGAAGCACTGGTGCAGAAGCGCACCTCCGGCATGATGCAGCCGAAACTGGCGAAGAAGATCGAGAAGCAGACCCGCGACGAGTTCGCCGACGGCATCGCCAGCTACGGCACCGACGCCCTGCGCTTCACCTTCTGCTCGCTGGCGTCCACCGGTCGCGACATCAAGTTCGACATGGGCCGTGTCGAAGGCTATCGCAACTTCTGCAACAAGATCTGGAACGCCGCGCGTTATGTTCTGGACAAGGGCGAAGACTGCGGCCAGAACGGCGAAGCCTACGAGCTGTCGCTGGCCGATCGCTGGATCATCTCGCAGTTGCAGCGCACCGAAGCCGAAGTGACCCGTCAACTGGATCAGTTCCGTTTCGACCTCGCGGCGCAAGCGCTGTACGAGTTCATCTGGAACCAGTACTGCGACTGGTATCTGGAACTGTCCAAGCCAGTGTTGTGGGACGAAAACGCCCCGGTCGAGCGTCAGCGCGGCACCCGTCGCACCCTGGTGCGTGTACTGGAAGTGGCGCTGCGTCTGGCGCACCCGTTCATGCCGTTCATCACTGAAGAAATCTGGCAGCGCATCGCGCCGCTGGCCGGCATTCAGGGCAAGACGATCATGCTGCAACCTTGGCCAGTGGCCAACGAAGAACGCATCGATCCTGCCGCCGAAGACGACATCGAATGGCTCAAGGGCCTGATGCTCGGCACGCGCAACATCCGTGGCGAAATGAACATCGGCCCGGGCAAACCGCTGCCGATCTACCTGAAGAACGTCAGCGCTGAAGACCAGCGTCGCCTGACCGAGAACGAAGCGCTGCTGAAGAAACTGGCGCGTCTGGAATCGATCACCGTACTCGCCGCCGGCGAAGAAGCACCGCTGTCCGCCACCGCGCTGGTTGGCGAGATGGAAGTGCTGGTGCCGATGGCCGGTCTGATCGACAAGGGCGCCGAGCTGGCACGTCTGGACAAGGAAATCCTGCGTCTGCAGGGCGAAGTCCAGCGGGTTGGCGGCAAGCTGTCGAACGCCGGTTTCGTTGACAAGGCCCCGGCCGAAGTCATCGAGAAGGAACGCGCCAAACTGGCCGAGGCTGAACAAGCCCTGGGCAAACTGGCCGAGCAGCACGCGCGGATTTCCAGCCTGTAAGGGCAAGCCGCAATGAAAAAGGGAGGCCCGCAACGGCCTCCCTTTTTTATTCAAGAATCGCCACAAATCCCCTGTGGGAGCGGGCTTGCTCGCGAATGCGGTGTCTCATTCAACCTGTGTGTTAGCGGGCACACCGCTTTCGCGAGCAAGCCCGCTCCCACAGTTTGAACGGTGTTGCCTTTAGATGTGGGACAATACCCGCCACTTTCAGCCATACCCGAATCGATCACACCCATGAACGCCCCCCGCACCCCCAAACCTGCGCGCAAGAAGCCTGATGCCGCGACCCCGGCCAAAGCCGTCGAGCCGCGTGAAAAGGCCAGCCTGCACCCGCGCAATCGCCACCAGGGTCGCTACGACTTCCCGGCGCTGATCAAGACCACGCCGGAACTGGCGAAATTCGTGATCACCAACCCGTACGGCAAGGAAAGCATCGACTTCGCCAGCCCCGACGCGGTGCGCGTGTTCAACCGGGCGCTGCTCAAGTCCTTCTATGGCATCGAGCATTGGGATATTCCGGCGGATTACCTCTGCCCACCGGTCCCGGGCCGTGCCGATTACGTGCACTTCCTCGCTGACCTGCTGGCGAGCATGAACGACGGCAAGGTCCCGCGCGGCGCGATCGTCAACGTGCTGGACATCGGCATGGGCGCCAACTGCGTGTATCCGCTGATCGGCAACAGCGAATACCGCTGGCACTTCCTCGGTTCGGAGATCGACCCGACGGCCGTGGCCGCCGCCCGAGCCATCGTCCAGTCCAACGACCTGAACAAGGTCATCAAGCTGCGCCAGCAGGAAAACCGCAAGCACATCCTGATTGGCTTGCTGGAGCCGGGCGAACGCTTTGACCTGACCATGTGCAACCCGCCGTTCCACGCCTCGATGGAGGAAGCGACCAAGGGCAGCGAGCGCAAATGGCGCGCACTGGGCAAGGCCGATCCGAAGCGCAAACTGCCAGTGCTGAATTTCGGCGGTCAGTCCGCCGAGCTGTGGTGTGAGGGCGGTGAAGCACGTTTCGTGACGCAACTGATCGCCGAAAGCGCGAACTTCCAGCACAAGGTGTTGTGGTTCAGTACCCTGGTGTCGAAAGCCTCGAACCTGCCAGCCATCGAAACCGCCCTGAAGAAGGCCGGCGTGCTGGAAAGTCAGGTAGTGGAGATGTCGCAGGGGCAGAAGCAGAGCCGCTTTGTGGCGTGGACCTTCCAGACCAAGTCCGAGCAGCAGATCTGGCGTCGCGAGCGCTGGGTTCGCTAACACTGAGCTACTTGTGGGAGCGGGCTTGCTCGCGAAAGCGGTGGATCAGTCAATAAACATGTCGACTGACACTCCGCTTTCGCGAGCAAGCCCGCTCCCACATTTGATTTATGGTGTCAGTAAAAAACGGACACAAAAAAACCGTGCCCGGATCGCTCCGGTGCACGGTTTTTTATCGCTGCGTCTTACTTGTTCACAGCGTCGGTCAGGCCTTTGGCCACAACCAGTTTGATCACTTTCTTGGCAGGGATTTCGATGGCAGCGCCAGTCGAAGGGTTACGGCCAGTGCGGGCAGGACGCTCGGTCACTTTC
>NZ_JBIUVO010000064.1:0-18928 GCF_044742995.1 Pseudomonas sp. NPDC087803 | reverse complement strand
TTTCCAGCTGATCGGCAACGATTTGGCCCAGTTGGTCCAGAGCGTTACGCGCGGTGGTTTTTCGGCGCGTCGTTAGCTTCAGCGATGTCGGCGATCAGTTGGTCTTTAGTAAGAGCCATGTAGTGTTCCTTCCCTATCAAATTCATATGGATTGCAGAGTGCAGTGTCAGCCATCGAGCCCGATCTTCTGGATCTGGCACCCTCGGCGATAACCACGACGAGTCGGGTTATAGATGCCGAAATCAGGGTTTGGTTCGACCTGACAAATGCTGAATGCACGCTTAACGCAGTGACTTCGCGTAAGACCGGGCAAAACTAGCACAGAGACGGGGAAATATCCGCCTCTAGCTACCCATTTGGTCAGGTTTATTGCTCTAAATCGGTAAAAAACTGCATAAGCACGGGCGCTTGCCCCGGTTTCAGCCCTCAAGCCCGTGATTACGCTGCCACGTACCACAATTTCCCAGCCATCCCCCCTTCATGTAGGAGCTGCCGAAGGCTGCGATCTTTTGACTTCGATTTTTTAAAAACAAGATCAAAAGATCGCAGCCTTCGGCAGCTCCTACAGGGGGACGGTTGCATCGTCCGAAGTGGAGAATCGGGTACACTGGGCGCTTTTTCGGGGGAGCCTGCCCTCCTCCCTTCCACCAGCCGAGAAGCCCATGCCGATCCGTCATTGCATCGTCCACCTGATCGACAAAAAACCCGACGGCACGCCCGCAGTTCTGCACGCTCGTGACTCCGAGCTGGCCGAGTCCGCGGCCATCGAGAACATGCTCGCCGACCTCAACGAGAGCTATAACGCCAAACAGGGCAAAGCCTGGGGCCTGTTCCATCCGGAATCCGGCGCGTTCCCGTTCAGCGGCTGGCTGAAGGAATACATGGACGGTGGCAAGGACTTCGCCGCGTTCAGCAAAGTCGCGGTCGAGCATCTGCAGAAGTTGATGGAAGAGTCGAACCTCTCGGTCGGCGGCCACGTGCTGTTCGCCCACTATCAGCAAGGCATGACCGACTACCTGGCGATCGCCCTGTTGCACCACAGCGAAGGCGTGGCGGTGACCGATGAGCTGGACGTGACCCCGTCGCGCCACCTCGACCTCGGCCAGTTGCACCTGGCGGCGCGGATCAACGTATCCGAGTGGCAGAACAACAAGCAGTCCAAGCAGTACATCTCGTTCATCAAGGGCAAGAACGGCAAGAAGGTTTCGGAATACTTCCGCGACTTCATCGGCTGCCAGGAAGGCGTCGACGGCCCGGGCGAGACGCGCACCCTGCTCAAGGCCTTCAGCGACTTCGTCGAGAGCGAAGACCTGCCGGAAGACTCCGCCCGCGAGAAAACCAAGACCCTGGTCGATTACGCCAGCAGCCAGGCCAAGCTTGGCGAACCGATGGGCCTCGAAGAGCTGTCGGAGCTGATCGACGAAGAACGGCCGAAAGCCTTCTACGACCACATTCGCAACAAGGACTACGGCCTGTCGCCGGAGATCCCGGCGGACAAACGCACGCTCAACCAGTTCCGCCGCTTCACCGGCCGCGCCGAAGGTCTGTCGATCAGCTTTGAAGCGCACCTGCTGGGTTCGAAGATCGAATACGACGAAGAGGCCGGCACCCTGATCATCAAGGGCCTGCCAACCTCGCTCACCGATCAGCTCAAGCGCCGCAACTGATGCTCGGCAATGTGCTGAAGAAGGTTGCGCTGGTTCTGCTGGTGGTGGTGGTCTATCAGAACTGGGGCAAGATCGAGCGGGTGTTCAACCCGGCGCAAATGGTCTCGGAGCAGGCACGCGCCAACGCGCATGTCGTGCTGTATTCCACCGACTGGTGCGGCTACTGCAAGCAGACCAAGCGCTTTCTCGACAGCAAGGGTATTGCGTTCCAGGAGTTCGACATCGAGAAGGACGCCGAGGCGCGCAAGGCGTATGAGGCGCTGGGCGGACGCGGGATTCCGCTGATCGACGTGAATGGCACGTTGATTCGCGGGTTCGACCCGGATGAAATCCTCGCCGCCCTGAAATAACAGCAAGATCAAAAGATCGCAGCCTGCGGCAGCTCCTACATGAGATCGGTGTAGGAGCTGCCGCAGGCTGCGATCTTTCGCTTTCAGCGGGCTTCGATGCGGAAACCAAAGCGCGGGAAGTGCACATGCACCACGCCGCCACGCGGGTCTTCGCGGCGCAGGATCAGCTCTTCGCGACCGGCAAACAGCAACTCACCCACCACCGGATCCACCCCGTAGTCGATCGCGGCAATCGCCACCTGCTGCCCGGCCTTGAAGCCATTCGGATCAACAAACTGCTCATCCGGCAGCGCCGCCGGCGTCGAACTGCGCGCCACTTCCAGCGCCTCTTCGGCAGTCATTTCGCTCGCGGCACCATGACCAAAGCCCAGCACACGCCCCAGCCACGCGGTGACAGCTGGATACTCATCGACCAGCGGTGCAGTGACGTGAGTGGCCTTGAGGAACCACAGCGGATGCGCGAGGGCGAAGTCGGCAATCGACGGCTCACCGAACAGAAAGTCGCCCTGCTCGCGCTGCAACTGCTGCTCCAGCCGCGCCATGATCGTTGGCCATTGGTGCTTGGCCTGCTCCGCCGACAGCCGCGTGGCACTGCCGCCACTGAACAAACCGGCACGGTCGGCGATGAACGCCTTGATCGCTTCCGGCGGCAACTTGCCGAAACGCACCGCCACCGATTCCGGCTGAAACACCAGACTGACCGCGTGCTGGAACACCACTGAATCGGCCCACGCAGCGAAGCTGGCGCTGGTCATTTCCTGACCTTCCGGGAAAAACGCCGGCAGGGCCTTTTCCTGCTCCAGACGACGGGCGATCAACGATGTATCGCAATAGATATCGGCGCCGATCTGCAATACCGGGGTCTTGCGGTAGCCGCCAGTCAGCGCGGTCAGATCCGGCTTGGGCATCACCGGCGAGATGTGCACCGAGCGCCAGGACAAGCCTTTGAAGCCCAACAGCAGGCGAGCCTTTTCGGCAAATGGAGAGGTCGGGTAATGATGCAGAATCAACTCGGACATGCTCGGCTCCGCCGCACAGAAAGTGAATCGGCAGCTTAGCGTGCATTTGATTAGCAGCCTACAGATCTGGCTGATGGGAACCGATCAGTCAGATTGATAAGACGCGACCAGGCATTCCTTGGCGCTCTTGCGCAGCTTCTTGATCAAACGCTCCTGACGCAACGCATCGCTCTTGTCGCGACAGCGTTCGGTGTAGACCAGCGCCATCGCCGGGCTGGACAGAAAGAAGCGCGCGCCCTTGCCGCTCTGATGCTTGGCGAAGCGGCGCAGCGGGTCGTCGCTGATCCCGCAATACAGCGAACCGTTGGCCGCGCGCACGAGGTAGACGAACCAGGACTTGCTCACTGGTTCGGCAACATCGACAGATTTTTCGCTAAGGCTGGTCACTTCGGGATCAAGACGTGTGGGAAACAGGCCGCGATCTTATCAGCGACCAGCCTGAAATGCCTTCAGCCCTTTCAACGCCTGCGCACGGACGGCGTTGCGCACCAGTGGCGTCCAGCCCAGCAGCAGGCCTTTGAAGCCCAGAGCCTGCCGCGACCAGCGCCACAGGTCGAAGTGGTCGTGGTGCTCGCAGATCTTGCCGTCACGAAAGACGAAGCGCGCCTGGATATCGTTGATCACCACGTTGCCGGTCTGGCTGAACAGGTAAGTCGCCACCCAGTGCGCGCCGCCGCTGCGCTCGTCGGCGCGAACATTGTCGAAGGTCAGGGAGAAGTCCTTGGCGCGGGTGGTGAGCATGCGCCACATGTCGCCGGCAGCGCGCCCGCGCAGTTCACCGAAAGCCGGATCACTGAACACCACATCGTCGGTGTAGCAGGCGGCCATGGCCTCGGCGTCGAGGCGCTGGAAGGCCTGGTAGAAGCGGGTGATCAACGCGGCGTGGGCTTCACTCATGGGCAAACTCCAGGAAATGGACAGATTGCCAGCACGATAAGCTGCAAACGCCGGAAACACTACCGGCATTCGCACACCGAATATCAGCAACACACAGAACCACTGTAGGAGTGAGCCTGCTCGCGATATCGGTGTACCAGTCAGCGCAATGTTGACCGACACACCGCTATCGCGAGCAGGCTCACTCCTACAAGTTGAACCGTGTCAGATTTTTTCGCTTTGCACTTGCACGTACAGCGCACGCCCGGCACCCAGCCCGGCAATGATCGCACCGGTGCCAATGATGCCGAAGATCCAGCCCACGGCATTCCAGCCGCCGGTCCAGTCATGCACCACGCCGACCGCGAACGGTCCCATCGAGGCGAGGGTGTAGCCGAAGCCCTGGGACATGCTCGACAGGTTCGCCGCCACATGCGAATCCCGCGAGCGCAGCACGATCAAGGTCAACGCCAGACTGAACGTACCGCCCTGCCCCAGCCCCAGCAGAATCGCCCAGCCCCACAGGCCTTCAATCGGTGCGTACAGGCAGCCGAACAGACCACCGAGGGTCAGGGCCATCACCACCACGATTGCCAGGCGCTGATCCTTGCCCCGCGTCGCCAGCCACGGCGCGGCCAGCGAACTGGCGAGCTGGATGATCACCGAGCCGGACAGCACCAGGCCAGCCTGGGTCGGGGTCAGCCCGCGACCGATCAGGATCGACGGCAGCCAACCGAACACGATGTACGCCAGCGACGATTGCAGGCCCATGTACAAGGTCACTTGCCAGGCCAGCGGATCGCGCAGCAGCCCGCGCACCCGATAGGCGACGTTGTGCGCGCCGTGTTTCTGCCCGACCTGCGGCAACCAGAACAGCGCCGCCACCAGCGCCGGGATCACCCAGAAACCCAGGCCCAGCGCCCAGCTGTGGTCGAAGTGCTCGCTCAACGGCACGGTCGAACCGGCGGCCATTGCCGCGCCGAGACACAGGGCCATGGTGTAGACGCCGGTCATGGTCCCGGCGTGTTTGGCGAAGTCGCGTTTGACGATGCCCGGCAGCAGCACACCGATGATGCCGATGCTCGCGCCACCGAGGACGCTGCCGGCGAACAGGCCGATCTCACCGAAGTTGCTGCGCACAATGATCCCGGCGGCCAGGGTCAGCAGAATCCCCAGCACCACCCGTTCGGCGCCGAAACGCCGCGCCAGAATCGGCGCCAGCGGCGCGAACAAACCAAGGCACAGCACCGGCAACGTGGTCAGCAACCCGGCCTGCGCGGCAGACAAGCCGAGGCTTTTCGACACTTCGCTGAGCAGCGGCGCCATGCTCGACAGTGCCGGGCGCAGGTTCAGCGCCACCAGAATCAGCCCCAACAGCAACAGCCACGGCCGGCGCACCAGCGGATGGCTTTGTTGCACTTGCTCGTCATCGGCCTCGGCGTCGATCAGCAGCTCTTCGAGTTCTGCCGTGCGCTTGGGGGTTGAGAAGTTTTTCTCGCTTTCAAGGTTCATTGATCAACTGCCTCGATATGGCTTTGGCCCGTTCCGGGTCGCGTTGTTCGACGGCATCGAGCAATTCGATGTGCAGGTCGAACACTTCCTGACGGCGCGGGACGATGTTCAGCGTCTGGCGCAATTGCGCGCCGACGATGCTGGAGAAATAGCGATACAACTCGCTGAGGGTCGGGTTGTGCGCGGCGTCCACCAGACGGCGGTGGAACACCAGATCGCAGGAAATATAAGTGTCGAGATCGCCGTGGTAGTGGCTGCCGCTGGTGCCGAGCGCTTCGCGCAGTGCGAGCAGGTCTTCATCGGTGCGGCGCAGCGCGGCCAGACCAATCGCCTCGACTTCAAGGATGTGCCGGGTCTCGCGCGCCTGCTCGAGCGAGCAACGGGACAATGCCTTGAGCGTGTCCATCGGATCGACGACCGCGCGCAGATAACTGCCGTCCCCTTGCCGGATTTCGATCAACCCGGAAAACGCCAGCACGCGCATGGCTTCACGCACGGTATTACGGCTGATGCCCAGTTCGGCACACAGCTCAGGCTCGGTCGGCAGCCGTTCGCCCACCTGCCACACGCCATCGGTTATGCGCTGGCGCAACTGATCCAGGGCCTGATCGACCAGGGATCGCTTGATCAAAGGTGAGATGTCTGTCATGAAATTCGCCCTTTCATCCAATCATAGGATGAATTTCCTGACATGGTAGTCAGGCAGCCGAATCGGCACAAGGGGCAATCGCGGGCAAAAAAACCCGGAACAGGTCCGGGTTTATTTCACTGGCTGGTTTCGATCAATGCAGGATCTGACTCAGGAACAGCTTGGTGCGGTCATTCTGCGGGTTGTCGAAGAAGTCGTTCGGCGCTGCCTGTTCGACGATTTCGCCCTTGTCCATGAAGATCACGCGATTGGCCACGGTGCGGGCGAAGCCCATTTCGTGGGTTACGCAGAGCATGGTCATGCCGTCTTCGGCGAGGCCGATCATGGTGTCCAGTACCTCTTTGACCATCTCCGGGTCGAGGGCCGAGGTCGGTTCGTCGAACAGCATGATTTTCGGTTTCATGCACAGTGCGCGGGCAATCGCCACGCGCTGTTGCTGACCGCCGGACAGTTGCCCCGGGAATTTATGCGCCTGCTCCGGAATGCGTACGCGCTCCAGATAATGCATGGCGATTTCCTCGGCCTTGCGCTTGGGCATCTTGCGCACCCACATCGGCGCCAGCGTGCAGTTCTGCAGGATGGTCAGGTGCGGGAACAGGTTGAAGTGCTGGAACACCATGCCGACTTCGCGGCGGATCGCTTCGATCTGCTTGAGGTCGTTGGTCAACTCCACGCCATCGACCACGATGCGGCCCTGCTGGTGTTCTTCCAGACGATTGAGGCAGCGAATGGTGGTCGACTTGCCGGACCCCGACGGGCCGCACAGGACGATACGCTCGCCCTGCTTGACGTTGAGGTTGATGTCTTTCAGCACGTGGAACTGGCCGTACCACTTGTTCACGCCCTGCATCTGGATAATGCCTTCAGGGCCGACAGGCTTTTTGATTGCTTCGCTCATTTACAGAGAACTCCTAACGCTTGTGGCCAGTGTCGAGCTTGCGTTCCAGATGCATGGAATAGCGCGACATACCAAAACAGAAAATCCAGAACACCAGAGCGGCGAACACGTAGCCTTCGGTGGCCATGCCCAGCCATTTCGGATCGGCAGCGGCTTGCTTGACGCTGTTGAGCAGGTCGAACAGGCCAATGATGATCACCAGGCTGGTGTCCTTGAACAGCGCAATGAAGGTGTTGACGATGCCCGGAATCACCAGCTTCAGGGCTTGCGGCAGAATCACCAGGCCCATCGCGCGCCAGTAACCGAGGCCCATCGCCGCAGCCGCTTCGTACTGACCTTTGGGGATCGCTTGCAGACCGCCGCGCACCACTTCGGCAACGTAGGCCGACTGGAACAGGATCACCCCGATCAGCGCCCGCAGCAGCTTGTCGAAGTTCATGCCTTCGGGCAGGAACAGCGGCAGCATCACCGAGGACATGAACAGCACGGTGATCAACGGCACGCCGCGCCAGAACTCGATGAAGGTCACGCAGACCACACGAATCGCCGGCATGTTCGAGCGCCGGCCCAGCGCCAGAACGATCCCCAGCGGCAAGGCGCCGGCGATACCGACCGTGGCGATGACCAGCGTCAGCATCAGACCGCCCCACTGGCTGGTCGCCACGGCGTCGAGGCCGAACACGCCGCCGTGCAGCAGGCACCAGGCGACGATCGGGTAGATCACCAGGAAGCTCAGGCCGTACACCGCTTTGCGCGGGAAGCGCGAAATGAACAGTGGCGCCACGCCGATCACCGCCAGCCACACGGTGAGGTCGACGCGCCAGCGCAGGCCGGTCGGGTAGTAGCCGTACATGAACTGGCCGAAACGCTGCTGAATGAACACCCAGCAGGCGCCGTCCTTGGTGCAGTCGGCGCGGGTGGTGCCGACCCAGTTGGCATCGAGAATCGCCCAACTGAGGATTGGAGGGACCACCAAGTAGATCAGGTAGAACGCAAACAGGGTCAGCAGGGTGTTGAGCCAGCTGGAGAACATGTTGGCGCGTATCCATGCCATCGGGCCGAAGACCTTGGCCGGCGGTGGCATGTCGGGTTTGAAAGTATGGGTTGTCATGCGCGTTTCCTCACCGCTCGATCAGCGCAATGCGCTTGTTGTACCAGTTCATCAGCAGGGAAATGCTGATACTGATCGCCAGGTACACGCTCATGGTGATGGCAATGACTTCGATCGCCTGACCGGTTTGGTTGAGCACGGTGCCGGCGAACAGCGAAACCATTTCCGGATAACCGATACCGGCGGCCAGCGACGAGTTCTTCGCCAGGTTCAGGTATTGGCTGGTCAGCGGCGGAATGATCACCCGCAGGGCTTGCGGAATGATCACCTTGCGCAGGGTCGGGCCGTTGCGCAGGCCGAGCGAACGCGCCGCTTCGGTCTGGCCATGGCTGACCGACTTGATCCCCGAACGCACGATTTCCGCGATGAACGCGGCGGTGTACACGGTCAACGCCAGGGTCAGCGCGAGCAGTTCCGGGATCAGCACCCAGCCACCGACGAAGTTGAAGCCCTTGAGTTGCGGCATTTCCCAGTGCAGCGGTGCGCCGAAGATCAGCGCACACAGGGTCGGGATTACCAGCAGGATCGCCAGGCCAGTCCAGAACTTGTGGAACGGTACGCCGGTTTCTTCAAAGCGTTTGTTGGCCCAGCGGCACATCAGCACGATGGCGACGATGGCCAGCACCACGCTGATGAAGAACGCCCAGAAGCCGTCAGCCATTTGCGCGGCCGGCATGTTCAGGCCCCGGCTGCTGACGAAGAAGGTGTCGCCGAAGTTGTGGCTGTTGCGCGGTCCCGGCATGGTCAGGAATACCGCGAAGTACCAGAACAGGATCTGCAGCAGCGGCGGAATGTTGCGGAACACTTCCACATACACGGTCGCCAGTTTGCTGATGATCCAGTTCGGCGACAGTCGCGCCACACCGATGAGGAAGCCCAGCAGGGTCGCGAGGACCACGCCGATGACGGTCACCAGCAGGGTGTTGAGCAAACCGATCACGAACACCCGGGCGTAGCTGTCCGCTTCGGTGTAGGAAATCAGGTGTTGAGCGATGCCGAACCCGGCACTGCGCTCCAGAAAGCCGAAACCGGAGGTGATGCCCCGGTGCTGCAGGTTGGTCTGGGTGTTATCGAACAGATACCAGCCCATGGCGACCACCGCCACAACGGTGATGATCTGAAACAGCCACGCACGCACTCGCGGATCGCTGAGGCTGAACCTCTGCTTTGGTGCGCCGATTGAATTTTGCATGAAGTGCCCCGGAAGAAATGGAACAGAACATCACCCGGCGGTTGGCCCGCCGGGTGATAGAACCATTAGCGCACTGGTGGTGCGTACTGAATGCCGCCGTTGGTCCACAGCGCGTTCAGGCCACGGTCGATTTCCAGCGGAGTGCTCTTGCCGAGGTTTTTCTCGAAGATTTCACCGTAGTTACCGACCTGCGAAACGATTTTCACAACCCAGTCCTTCGGCAGTTTCAGGTCCTTGCCGTATTCACCGTCAGCACCCAGCAGACGAGCGACGTCCGGGTTCTTGGTGGATTTGGCTTCTTCCAATACGTTTTTCGAGGTCACGCCGGCTTCTTCAGTGTTCAGCAGCGCGTAGCCAACCCAGCGCACGATCGCCAGCCACTCGTCGTCGCCGTTACGCACGACCGGACCCAGTGGTTCTTTGGAAATGGTTTCCGGCAGCACCACGTAGTCTTTTGGCGAGGCCAGCTTGCTGCGCTGTGCGTAGAGCTGCGACTTGTCGGAGGTCAGCACGTCGCAACGACCGGATTCCAGCGACTTGGCGCTTTCATCGGAGGTGTCGAAAGTGATCGGGGTGTACTTCAGGCCGTTGGCGCGGAAGTAGTCGGACACGTTCAGTTCGGTGGTGGTACCGGCCTGGATGCAGATGGTTGCACCGTCCAGTTCCTTGGCACTTTTCACGCCCAGCTTGTTGTTGGCCAGGAAGCCCACGCCGTCGTAGTAAGTGATGAAGCCGGGGAATTTCAGGCCCATGCCGGCGTCACGCGAGCTGGTCATGGTGGTGTTGCGCGAGAGCAGGTCGATTTCGCCGGACTGCAGCGCGGTGAAGCGCTCCTTAGCGTTCAACTGGCTGAACTTGACCTTGTTGGCGTCGCCGAATACTGCAGCGGCCACAGCGCGGCAGACGTCAGCGTCGATCCCGAGGATCTTGCCCGAAGCGTCCGGTACCGAGAAACCCGGCAGACCATCGCTCACGCCACATTGCACGAAACCTTTCTTCTGCACGGCATCCAGGGTTGCACCCGCCTGAGCGAACCCGCTGACGCCGAGTACTGCTGCAGCAGTCACGACCGCCAGAGTGGATTTCAACATCTTCATTCAAACCTCCAGTTTTGCTCTTGTTGTGTCGGAGCTTGAGTCCAGTCGCACCCTTATGAGGCGTTGTTGACCCGTGTTGGCTTTTTTTGGGGTCAACCGACGTAAGACCTTCGCTATGAGTCTAGTAGGAGAAAATCCACATCATGGACAACTCACTTCTCACCAGTCGGCCGAACGGGCTGTAGCCCTTTCACGTTCGCGTTGCCCGTAGCGGCCATTGGCGAACATCCATCACCGGATTCGTTGCAATCCCATCGCAAGACGTACACTGATAGTGTTACCGCCAGACGTAGGATGCTTCGTACAGAATCCTCCATAGCAAAGCCCGTACCACACCGTCTGCTGAAGCGATTGCGCGACAGGTCAATAGCAAAACTTGTAGCCTTGCGACATCTTGTTAACGGATCGAACGGGCGCGCACGCAAATCACGCACTCATTGAGAGCGCCCGCACATTTTTGGAGCAGCCATGACCGAGCCCCTGATTCTTGAACCCCAAAAGTCCCCAGACGCCTGCGTTATCTGGCTGCACGGCCTCGGCGCCGATCGCTATGACTTCCTGCCAGTGGCTGAAGCGCTGCAGGAAAGCCTGCTGAGCACCCGCTTCGTATTGCCGCAAGCGCCGACCCTGCCCGTCACCATCAACGGCGGTTATGCGATGCCGAGTTGGTACGACATAAAGGCCATGAGCCCGGCGCGGTCGATTGATCGTGAGCAGCTGGAAGAATCGTCAGATCGCATCGTCAAATTGATCGATGTGCAGCGCGCTGCCGGAATAGACGCTTCGCGGATTTTCCTCGCCGGGTTTTCCCAGGGGGGCGCCGTGGTGCTGCACACCGCCTACCAGAAGTGGCAAGGTCCGCTGGGTGGCGTACTTGCCCTCTCCACTTATGCCCCGACCTTTACCGACGAGATGGAGCTCTCAGCCAGTCAGCAGCGCATTCCCGCCCTTTGCTTGCACGGCCAACACGATGGCGTGGTCCTCAACGCCATGGGCCGCAGTGCTTACGAGCATTTGAACAAGCATGGTGTCACCGTGACATGGCAGGAATACCCAATGGAACACGAAGTGTTACCCGAGGAAATTCGCGACATCGGCGTCTGGCTGGGTGAGCGTCTACGCTGATTCGGCCGCTTGGCGGACCGCTTTGATCAACCCACTACGCCGCGCCCGTTTCTTGCATTACACTGGCCGGCGTACATTCCTTAACCAATTGATGAGATGACCGTGCTCGAAGCACTCAAGAAAATGTTCGGTAAAAGCGAGGCTGAGCAGCTCGCGCCAGTTCCCAGTGCGCCGTCGCACGCCCCCGGCCCTCGCAGCGATGCGCCCAAGGCCGAACGTCCGGCTGCGGTAGCGACACCCGAGCCCGAGCCGCAACCCGCCATCGCCGCCGAAGCGCCAAAACCGCCCCGGCCGCGCCGCGAACCGAAGCCCAAGGCACCGGTCATTCCCTGGAAACTCGAAGACTTCGTCGTCGAACCCCAGGAAGGCAAAACCCGCTTCCACGATTTCAAACTCGCTCCAGAACTGATGCACGCCATCCAGGATCTGGGCTTTCCATACTGCACGCCGATCCAGGCGCAGGTGCTGGGTTTCACCCTCGCCGGCAAAGACGCCATCGGCCGCGCGCAGACCGGTACCGGCAAGACCGCCGCGTTCCTGATCTCGATCATCACTCAGTTGCTGCAGACGCCACCGCCGAAAGAGCGCTACATGGGCGAACCTCGTGCGCTGATCATCGCGCCGACCCGTGAGCTGGTGGTGCAGATCGCCAAGGACGCTGCCGATCTGACCAAGTACACCGGCCTCAACGTCATGACGTTCGTTGGCGGCATGGACTTCGACAAGCAGCTCAAGCACCTCGAAGCGCGCCACTGCGACATTCTCGTCGCCACCCCGGGCCGCCTGCTCGACTTCAACCAGCGCGGCGACGTGCACCTAGACATGGTCGAAGTGATGGTGCTGGACGAAGCCGACCGCATGCTCGACATGGGTTTCATCCCGCAAGTGCGGCAGATCATTCGCCAGACCCCGCCGAAAAGCGAACGCCAGACCCTGCTGTTCTCCGCGACCTTCACCGAAGACGTGATGAACCTGGCCAAGCAATGGACCACCGATCCGGCGATCGTCGAAATCGAAATCACCAACGTGGCCAACGAAAACGTCGAGCAGCACATCTATGCGGTGGCCGCGGCTGACAAGTACAAACTGCTCTACAACCTGGTCAACGATAACGGCTGGGAGCGCGTGATCGTCTTCGCCAACCGCAAGGATGAAGTGCGCCGCATCGAAGAACGCCTGGTGCGCGACGGCATCAACGCTGCGCAATTGTCCGGCGACGTGCCACAGCACAAGCGCATCAAGACTCTGGAAGGCTTCCGCGAAGGCAAGATCCGCGTGCTGGTCGCCACCGATGTTGCCGGTCGCGGCATCCACATCGACGGCATCAGCCACGTGATCAACTTCACCCTGCCGGAAGTCCCGGACGACTACGTGCACCGCATCGGCCGTACCGGTCGCGCGGGCGCTGACGGCGTGTCGATCAGCTTCGCCGGCGAAGACGACTCCTATCAGTTGCCGTCCATCGAAGAAAAACTCGGTCGCAAGATCAGTTGCGAAACACCGCCGACGCACCTGCTGCGTGCGGTGGAGCGCAAGCGCCCGCAGCCGCAGTAAGCGACCCGAAACGCAAAAAGCGCAGCCGGCAACGGACTGCGCTTTTTTTTGCCCGGGGGATTCAACAGGTGCTTGCGATAGACAACTAAAAGTCCATAATGGACAAATTAGTTTAGATCTAGACCGCGGAGCCTGACATGTCCAGTACACCTTACGTGATCGACCAACATCAGGCCCGCGAGCTGCTGGCGCGCATCGACGTGCCGCAGATCCTGCGCAAACTGTTCCGCGACCTCGCCGCCGGCCACGCCGTGCAACCGGCGCAACAACTGGTGGAATTCCCGCAGGGTGCCGGCGACTTCATCAACTATCTGGGGGTGTTGGCCGAGGACGGCGTGTACGGGGTCAAGACCTCGCCGTACATTGTTCGCGAGCAAGGTGCACTGGTGACAGCGTGGACGCTATTGATGTCGATGAAAACCGGCCAACCGCTGCTGCTATGCGATGCAGGTGAACTGACCACCGCGCGCACGGCCGCGACCACTGCGGTGGCAATCGACGCCCTCGCCCCGCTGAATGCCACACGACTGGCGATCATCGGCAGCGGCAAGGTTGCTCAGGCGCATCTGCATTACGGGAAAGGTCTGCGCGACTGGCAGAGCATCAGCGTGTATTCGCCGAGCCTGTCTGAAGATGCTGAAACCCGTGCGCAATTGCAGGAGATATTCCGGGGGGTGCAGATCGCCGACAGCCGCGAAACCGCCGTGCACGATGCCGACGTGATCATGCTTTGCACCTCGTCCGCCGGCCCGGTGATCAATCCGGCCACCTTGAGCAAACCGGCGCTGATCACCTCGATCAGCACCAACGCGCCACGCGCGCATGAAGTGCCGCCGCAGAGCCTGGGCGACATGCAGGTGTTCTGTGACTATCGTCTGACCACGCCGGGGTCGGCCGGTGAGATGCTGATCGCGACCGAACAGCATGACTGGAGCAAGGATTTGATCGTCGGTGACCTCGCCGACCTGCTCAGCGAGAAAGTGCCGCGCCCCGTTTACGACCGTCACGTGTTTTTCCGTTCAATCGGCCTGGGCCTGGAAGACATCGCGCTGGCCAATGCGGTTTATCACCTTCATCACTGACACCACAAATTCCCTGTGGGAGCGGGCTTGCTCGCGAAGAGGCCGTGCCAGGCAACGTATTTGCCGAATGACACACCGCCTTCGCGAGCAAGCCCGCTCCCACAGGGGATCAGCCTATTTCCCAATATTGCGAGCCACTGGAGATTCACATGAGCCAGGCAGATTTCATCATCATCGGCGGCGGGATTGCCGGCGCTTCCACCGGTTTCTGGCTGTCGCCCCACGCTAAAGTGATCGTGCTCGAACGTGAGTCGCACCCGGCTTATCACTCCACCGGACGTTCCGCGGCTTTGTACTCCGCAGCCTACGGCACGCCACAGGTACGGGCGCTGACGCTGGCCAGTCGCGAGTTTTTCGACCATCCGCCGAGCGGCTTCTGTGAGCATCCATTGCTCACACCGCGTGGCGAAATGACCGTGGACTTCACCGGTGACGCCGCCGAATTGCACAACCAGTACCTCAGCGCCAAGGCCACGGTGCCAGAGATGCAACTGCTCAGCGCCGACGAAGCCTGCGCCCGTCTGCCGATTTTGCGTCGGGAGAAAGTCCACGGCGCGATCTACGACCCGACCGCCAGCGACATCGACACCGACGCCCTGCATCAGGGCTACCTGCGCGGTATCCGCCGCAACCACGGCGAGGTGCACACCGATTGCGAGGTGCTGGGCCTGACGCGCGACGCCGATGGCCTCTGGCAGGTGCAAACCAACGGTCAGACCTTCAGCGCCCCGATCATCATCAATGCCGCTGGCGCCTGGGCCGACCAGATCGGCGCACTGGCTGGCGCGCCAGCGCTGGGCCTGCAACCGAAACGCCGTGCGGCGTTCATTTTCCCCGGCCCGGAGGGCGTGGACATTCATCACTGGCCGATGCTGGTCAGCCTCGACGAATCGTTCTACATGAAGCCCGATGCCGGGATGTTCCTCGGCTCGCCGGCCAACGCCGACCCGGTCGAACCGCATGACGTGCAGCCGGAAGAACTGGACATCGCCATGGGCATCTACCAGATCGAAGAGGCCACGACCCTGACCATCCGCCGCCCGACACGCACCTGGGCCGGACTGCGCAGCTTCGTCGCCGACGGCGATCTGCTCAGCGGCTTCGATCCACAGGTGCCGGGGTTGTTCTGGGTCGCAGCGCAGGGCGGTTACGGCATCCAGACTTCACCGGCCATGGGCCAGGCCAGTGCGGCATTGGTGCGTGGGCAGGCGTTACCGGAGCCTCTGCGTCAGTTCGGCCTGAGCAGCGCCATGCTCTCCCCCTCACGGCTGCGCTGAAGACCCCTGCGGATGACGCGCTCAACGGATTGCGGCACACTCGCAGCGCCCCCGTGCACGGGGGCGCTGACGCCGCCTGGAGCTCCACAATCATGACCGCCCCCGAATTCGATCCGGCACTGGATAACTTCCGTGCCATCGCCGACGCCATCGCCACGCTGTTCTTTCCCCACGCCGAAGTGGTGCTGCACGACCTGCGCACGCAGAAGGTCGACTACATCGCCAACAACCTGTCCAAGCGCGAGATCGGCGACGATTCATCGCTTGAAGACATGCTCAGCGAGGACGTCAGCGAGCGGAACATCGGGCCTTATGAAAAATTGAATTGGGACGGCCAGAAGATTCGCAGCCTGAGCACCGTGCTGCGCGACAGTGAAGACCGGCCGCTGGCGGTGCTGTGCATCAACCTGAATATTTCGCTGTTCGAGAATGCCAAGGCTGCGCTGGACCTGTTCCTGTCGCCGAGCAAGCTGATCCCGCAACCGGATTCACTGTTTCGCGATGACTGGCAGGAACGCATCAACACCTTCCTCCACGCCTGGCTGCGCGAGCGGCAGTTGAGCCTGAATCTGCTGACCCGCGATCACAAGCGCGAACTGGTGCTGGCGCTGCACGCCGAGGGCGCGTTCAAGGGCAAGAGCGCCTCGAATTATGTGGCCAATGTGCTGAACATGGGGCGGGCGACGGTGTACAAGCATTTGAAGGAATTGAAGGGCTGAAGATCTGCATTGGCAGTCCCGGCCCCATCGCTGGCAAGCCAGCGATAGCGGTGTACAAGCATTTGAAAGAATTGAAGGGCTAGGGTCCAGCAGGTGTATTGCCTGGTCAGGCCCTTTCGGGAGCAAGCCCCCTCCCACATTGGAACGCGTTCCCCTGTGGGAGGGGGCTTGCTCCCGAAGACGGACTATCAGTCGCCGTAGATGTCGGACTTGAAATACTTCTCGGATATCTTCTGATACTCGCCACTCGCCCGAATCCCGTCGATGGCCGTGTTCAACTCGCTGACCAACTCGGTATTGCCCTTGCGCACCGCAATCCCCGCGCCCTCGCCCACGTACTTCGGATCCTTGAGCTCCGGCCCGACAAACGCATACCCCTTGCCGCGCGGCATCGACAGGAAGTCGGTCAGCGGAATGGTGTCAGCGAAAATCGCATCGAGCCGCCCGGCCGCCAGGTCCATGTAGATTTCTTCGTTGTTGCTGTAGCGCTTGACGTTGATGCCCTTGGGTTCGAAGACCTCGGTGGCATAACGGTCGGTGGTGGTGGCGCGCTGTACGCCGACGTTCTTGCCCTTGAGGCTGGCGTACTGGTCATCGACCGTGGCGCCGTCTTTCATCACCAGTCGCGAGGAAGTGAAGTAGTACTTGTGGGTGAAATCCACCGACTTCTTGCGGTCTTCGTTGATGGTCATCGACGACAGCGCCATGTCGATTTTCTTCACTTTCAGCGAAGGAATCAGGCCATCGAACTCACCCTCGACCCACACGCACTTGACCTTCATCTGCGCACACAGGGCGTTGCCGATGTCGTAGTCGAAACCGACGATTTCACCTTTGTCGGTTTTCGAGGCGAACGGTGGATAAGCGGCTTCGATACCGATGCGCAGGGTTTGCTCGGCAGCGAATGAGCTGGTGCATGCCAACAGGCTCAGGGCCAGACCGGTAATCAGGGGGAGTTTCTTCATGTTGGTTCTCTCGCGGGTTGTTGTTGGTTTGGCAAGACAGAAGAAAAGAGCGGAAATGTTTTTTTGTACTTATAAATCCATACTGGACTTTTATGTTTAACCCGTCAATCGGTGGAAAAAGCAAAAAGATCGCAGCCTTCGGCAGCTCCTACAGGGGGTACGCCGACCCAATGTAGGAGCTGCCGAAGGCTGCGATCTTTTTGCTGACAATGCAGAGATTACTTCTTCCAGCGATCCGCGGCGGCATGATCACTGTCACGCCCTTCGACCCAACGCGGGCCGTCGCTGGTGTTTTCTTTCTTCCAGAACGGCGCACGGGTTTTCAGGTAATCCATGACGAAGGCGCAGGCGTCGAACGCTGCCTGGCGATGAGCGCTGGCCGCGCCGACAAACACGATCGGTTCGCCCGGCTCCAACGCGCCGATGCGGTGCAGCACTTCCAGCTTCAGCAGCGGCCAGCGCTGCTCGGCTTCGAGGGCGATCTTGCCGAGGGCTTTTTCGGTCATGCCCGGATAATGCTCAAGGAACATCCCGGCCACATCCAGCCCGTCATTGAAATCGCGCACGTAGCCGACAAAACTCACCACCGCGCCGACACCGACATTCGCCGCGTGCATCGCGTTGACTTCAGCGCCGGGATCGAACGCCGTGGACTGCACCCGAATCGCCATGCCTCAGCCTCCGGTCACAGTGGGGAAAAACGCCACTTCGTCGCCATCGCTCACCGGCTCGTCGAGCTGGCACAGGTCTTCGTTGCGTGCGCACATCAGGTTCTGTTCGCTCAGCACTGCGGCGCCATCGCGTTGCGCGAGCAGCGCACGCACAGCGTCGACCGTGGCGAAATCGCCTTCGACCTCAACCGAGTCCACGCCCAGCGCTTCACGATAACGGGCAAAGAATTTAACCGTCAGCTTCATGGCTGCTCCGCCTGGAAATGCCCGCTCTTGCCGCCGACCTTCTCCAGCAGACGCACGCTTTCGATGACCATGCCGCGATCAACGGCTTTGCACATGTCGTAGATGGTCAGGGCGGCGACGCTAGCAGCGGTCAGTGCTTCCATTTCCACGCCGGTCTGCCCGGACAGCTTGCAGCGGGCGACGATGCGCACGCTGTCTTCACCTTCGGCGCTGAGTTCGACCTTGACCCCGGTCAGCATCAGCGGATGGCACAGCGGAATCAGATCGCTGGTTTTCTTCGCCGCCTGAATGCCGGCAATGCGCGCCACGGCAAACACGTCGCCCTTGGGATGGCCGCCGCTGACGATCATCTGCAGGGTTTCGGGGAGCATGCGCACCAGCGCCTGGGCGGTCGCCTCACGGAACGTCACGGCTTTTTCGGTGACGTCGACCATGTTGGCGCGACCTTGGGAATCGAGATGAGTCAGCACGGGATTACTCCTGATCAGGAGCGTGGATTGTAAACCTGCGGGTCAAATTTCCGCACGCTTGATTATCACTGGCCCTCTGTAGGAGCTGCCGCAGGCTGCGATCCTTTGACTTTGATTTTTAAAAACAAGATCAAAAGATCGCAGCCTTCGGCAGCTCCTACAGTGGATCAGTGGTGTTCATCAGGCAGGCATCAAATAAAGGGATTTATGGTTCAGGCATAAAAAAACCGGGCGGCTTTTGGGCCGCCCGGTTTTGTTGCGAGGGTTACAGATGCGATTCGGCGTATTCGGCCAGGATCGAGCGTGGCACCCCTTGCAGGGTGATGTGCACACCGTTGGGGAAATCCTTGAAGCGTTCGGTCAGGTAAGTCAGCCCGGAGCTGGTCGCGGACAGGTAAGGGGTGTCGATCTGTGCCAGGTTGCCCAGGCACACCACTTTGGAACCGGC
>NZ_JBIUVO010000063.1:0-29018 GCF_044742995.1 Pseudomonas sp. NPDC087803 | reverse complement strand
GTGCTGGCAATCGACCGCATCAAGGAAATCCACAAGCGCATCCCGAACACCCACCTGGTGATGCACGGTTCCTCGTCGGTGCCACAAGAGTGGCTGGCGATCATCAACCAGTACGGCGGCGACATCAAAGAAACCTACGGCGTACCGGTTGAAGAAATCGTCGAAGGCATCAAGTACGGCGTACGCAAGGTCAACATCGACACCGACCTGCGCCTGGCATCCACCGGCGCCATGCGTCGCCTGATGGCCACCAACCCGAGCGAATTCGACCCACGTAAATTCTTCGGCGCCACCGTTACTGCAATGCGTGATGTGTGTATCGCTCGTTATGAAGCGTTCGGCACTGCCGGTAATGCTTCGAAGATCAAGCCGATCTCGCTGGAAGCGATGTTCCAGCGGTATTTGAAGGGTGAGTTGAACGCTAAGGTTAACTAAGCCTGAGCGTTAAGCTGCTTTGATGAAAAACCCGCCGAGAGGCGGGTTTTTTGTGGGTATGGTTTTCTGCGATACGAAGTGATCTGGGTGCTGTAGATCATTCGAATAAATACGCAAGCTCCTCAAGAGTCGGTTGAAACGATAGCTAACTCGCAGTCCAGCGTGCCCAATACGCTTGCATATACGACTACGCCGACAAAAGTGCCTTTTTCTAGAGCGATGACCTTGCGCCTTATCAGTCCCGCGAGGTAGGGCTTGCTACGAGCTTTCGACACTTCCGGTAATGCTTGGAAGATCAAGCTGATCTCTCTGTAAGCGTTGTTCCAACGTTATCTGAAGGGTGGGTTGAACGCCAAAATTAACTAGGTTAAAGGCGTTTGAAAAGAAATTCGCAGTCATCTGTGGAGGGCTGAATGTAATCAGGCAGTCTCAGGCTGATCTTAAGTTATTTTGGAATAATATTAACATCGAAACCGTATAAAAAACTGTCACTTTTTTACAGGTGTAAAATTTCTATTTTATTTTATTTTGTTTGAGTTTCGATGAGGTTTATTTCGGATAAATTTATTTCTGGCGAATGGAGATATTTATCATGGGACTTATATTTGTAGAGTACCCTGTTAGGTCTGCGCAAGAAAAACGTGCTTTTAAAAACATGTGTATTGAAGGCTTGCTAGGTTTAAAGGGGGCGGAGGATTTAGAGGGCTTAAAGATGTCAGGTGAGTTTGACGAATCAGACATAAACGACGAGGAAATATGGGATGCAGAGGAAGTATTAAAAGACTTAGAAGGATTGCAAGGGCTACAAAGAGTAAAAGAATTAGAGAAACTAAAGATGTGTGGAATGTATTATTCACTATTAAAAGAATTTGAACCATTAACTCAAGCCGACAAAGCCTTGATTTCTGGTTACAATAAAAGGTTGACCGCATTCTACGAATTACATTGCTACGTCGTGCAGGACATTAGTGAGGAACAGCAGATATCCTACATAATTGGGCATAGTGGTGGGGTTGAGTTTTCAGTAACTAATGGAATGTCGAGTGCGGAGCTTCAAGCTTATGCTGTTCAGGCGCTTTCGGCATTGAAGGAAGGGCGTTATAAGAAAAAGGATGGGCAGTCTTATCTTTATGAAAGTTTCAGGCAGGATGTAAAGAAAGGTGTTGAAGAAAATTTGAAGCGCGGGTGGGTTAACAAAACGGGTGATTTGAGGGGTTATAGCATTGCGGCGCGAGCGTGACTGCAATGCGTGATGTGTGTATCGCTCGTTATGAGGCTTGGTACTGCGGGTAACGCTTAGAAGATCAAGCCGATCTCGCTGGAAGCGATGTGTCAGCGTTATCTGAAAGGTGAGTTGAATACTAAGGTTAACTAAGTCTGAGTGTTTAGCTGTGTTTATACAAAACCCGCCGAGAGGCGGGTTTTTTATTGGTAAGTGATTTGATGCGCACGTCCTATAGATATTTGCATTTATCAGGAATCTTCCGACAGGTCGCGTGCGGTTGTCCCTCGCAAGTCGGCTGGATAGGTTATAGGTATCGCTGCAAATTCAGCGGCCGGACGTCGCAGTCCTGTCCTTTCACTTGGTGCAAAGTGAACGGGTCCATGCCTGCATTTTGTAGGAGTGAGTCTGCTCGAGATGACCGACTGATATTGCTACGAAGCGTTCGTTGATGTCGGTAGTGTTTCGTTATTTAACTTATTCCCAATTGGTATAAAAAACTGTAAGTTTTTACAGGTGTTTCATTGCCGTGTACGTATCAAGCTATATGAGAGTATTAAATTTAATTTGAACAGAGCAGAATAAGGAAAGCCACGCATGGATATTTTTATCAAGACGCCCTATAGCAGTAATATTTTGCTTGTAGTGGAGGCCACTGACACAGTTGAATATGTAAAAGCAAGAATTCAAGATAAGGAAGGTTTGCCCCCTAACCAGCAGCGGCTTATATTCGCTGGCAAGCAGCTTGATGATGGTAGGACGTTATCGGATTACGGTATTGGCGATGGCGCAACATTACTCCTGGTTCTTCGGATAGCGTACAGTTAGTCTCGAAGTGCGTTGGTTGAAATCCGACAAGTGTTAGAAAAGGGGAGGTGCTGGCAATCGACCGCATCAAGGAAATCCACAAGCGCATCCCGAACACCCACCTGGTGATGCACGGTTCCTCGTCGGTGCCACAAGAGTGGCTGGCGATCATCAACCAGTACGGCGGCGACATCAAAGAAACCTACGGCGTACCGGTTGAAGAAATCGTCGAAGGCATCAAGTACGGCGTACGCAAGGTCAACATCGACACCGACCTGCGCCTGGCATCCACCGGCGCCATGCGTCGCCTGATGGCCACCAACCCGAGCGAATTCGACCCACGTAAATTCTTCGGCGCGACTGTAACGGCGATGCGTGATGTGTGTATCGCTCGTTATGAAGCGTTCGGCACTGCCGGTAATGCTTCGAAGATCAAGCCGATCTCGCTGGAAGCGATGTTCCAGCGGTATTTGAAGGGTGAGTTGAACGCTAAGGTTAACTAAGTCTGAGCGTTAAGCTGCGTTGATGAAAAACCCGCCGAGAGGCGGGTTTTTTGTTGGCGAATTTATATGGCCTGAGATGTGATTTACGGCATGAGATTAACGGGTGATAGTTTGAAAGTTTGGAGGATTTATTACCTGTGTTTCTTGTTTCGGTTGTTTTTAAGTCTGGTTGTTTAGCTGATTCAAGCGTCGTTGTAGAAGTGTGACTTATAAATGGCTAAAGTTTTAAGATATAATAGTCACCTGTCAGACTTGGCAGGTTTTAAGAGGTTTTTTGCTATGATTGATATTGCGGGAAGTTTGATCGCGAGAGAGATTCCAAGAGCTGGAATATTGACTTCGAACGCTTTTCGTTATTTGGATTACTCCTAATTAGCATAAAAACTTTAGTTATTACAGGTGTTGCCCCATAAATTATCCGCCGAGGTTGTTGTTGAGATGGCGTATTGGAAGTCTGATTTCCAAGTCAACGTGTAATTGGGAATATACAGGTAGCCTGTGATAGAGCCTTCCTTGTTCATGATGTACTTCATGAGTGTATTTTGGCAGTAGGCAGGGGGTGTTGACCCATTGTTTGACCTTTCTAAATCGAGGTAAGATTTAAAAAGTTTGGATCTGCACCTGTCATAGTTGTCGGTTTTAAATACTTTTTTGCTATACGGAATTAGCTTAACTAAATTTGGATGTTAAACAGTTTAATGAGAAACCCGCCATCAGGCGGGTTGTAGGTGTAACTGTCGTTTCAGATTTGCTTGAATCCAAATATGTTTGTCTTGGAAATGAGATCTGACCAACTTGAGGGTTTGGTTCCATATTTCGTTTTATAATACTCCAGCCTCTCAGCCACGTTTGCTACTTTGTCGCGATTCTCCTTTTTAAAGTCCTTCGGTGCATCTAGAAAAGCGATGGCGTCGAGGTTTTTTTTATGCTGCTCAGCGGCATTAACTTCTGCGAGATCGGCCGCTTCCTGTTCTTCTTTTTTACGTTTTTCCTCTGCCGCTGCCAGCAGCAGGGTATATTCGGTGGGGTTCTCCGGTCCAGCGAAATAGCCGCCTGCCCCTTGACATCCACAAATCACGTAGTTTGGGTCAGAACTGCATGTGCAACCAACTTTGTGCCAGATTGAAGCACCTTTCCAAATGTAGGAACCGGGCATTTTAATGCTCCCTGCACTATATTTATGTTTGAGCTGTCTATCGACAAACTCGAGAGTTTTCTTGTTTCAAAATGGAGGATAAGACTGTTGGCGGATTGGCGCACCTGTCAGAGTTGACAGGTTTTAAGATGTTTTTGGAGTGATTGATATCGCTGGAAGTTTCATTTCAATGAAGTTTAAGAATCGAAGCGTTAGCGTGATGTTGATTTCCTTAACATCCATATGAGGTTCGCAGTTGCTTTCGGCTAAGAATTGCAGATGTGCACTCGTCCTACAGAAATGTCATTTGCCGGGAATATTCCGACAGGTCGCGTCGGTTGTCCCTCGGAAGTCGGCTAGATAGGCTTTAAGTGTCGCTGCAAATTCAGCGGCCGGACGTCGCAGTCCTGTCCTCTCACTTGGTGCATAATCGCCACCCCAAACCACAACGCCTCGGCTTTGTAGTTTGGTCGATGGTGGCTGTGCGCGGAATACCTTCGGGTATGCCGGGTTTCCAAGTGATCCGGTCTGCGACCCCGCGTACAGCTGCCTCCCCCATCGCGTCGCAGCGATCAGTGGCAGCTCAATGTCTCACTTGGAGTTTCACCATGATCAAACCAACACCCAACCCCCCCGAGGCGGAATCTACGTCGCCCTACGAATCCCTCGACTCGAAAAAGCTTCACGACGCCGCCGAACGGGCGCTCGATCACTACCTCAAGCCGAACGCCGCCACTCTGAGGTTTCACAAACCCAGCATCATGTTCCAGGTCAGCCCGGGCATGGACAACGAAAGTCTGCTGGTTCATGCCTGTGAGTCGCTGGCCTCTGCGAGCATCATGACCAGTGAAATCGCGGCGTATGTGGATAGCCCGCAGCGGCATACGATTCTGGCGATTCAGCAGATCATCATGCTGGCGGAGCTGGCGGTGAGTCGGGTGCTGGATAATGTGGAAATCACATCTTCAGAACTCCGCTGAACCCTTGTAGGAGTGAGCCTGCTCGCGATTGCGATCTGCCATTCAGCATTGTTGGCGACTGATACGCCGCCATCGCGAGCAGGCTCGCTCCTACAATTGGATTGCGTGCAGTCTGCAAGATATGGGTTGGCTGTCAGGGCGCCATCGTTGGCAAGCCAACTCCCACAGGGTTCATGGGTGATTTCGCAATCTCGGCAAAGTTATTTGTCGTGATCGATGTCGAGTTTGGAGAAGGTCACTTGGCCACCTTCGCTGGTATAGCCGGTGTTGTCCTGCACATACACGCCGGCCTTGAAGTACAGCGGCTTGTTGCGCCAGGTGGCGCTGATCTGTGAATCCCACTGATAACCCGCCGCGCTCACGCCGAGTGCGCCGCCGGGGCTGAGGTGGATCAGGTAGTTGAATTCGCGATCCAGCTTGATGCCGGTGGCGAGGGTGATGACACGGCTTTCGTCGTCATCGGGGTGCATGCGCACTTTGATGACAAGGTTGCCGGTTTCGGTCTTGGTCTTGTACTGGTATTCGAGCTTGACCATCGGCTTCTGGCTTTCATAGGCGTGGATCTGGCCGATGACGATCTTGCCGGAGCTGGGCACCTTGTTCACCGCGAGGGTCGCGCGCAGGGTGTTGTCGGCGTCCGGGTAGTACCAGTTGCGCAAGGTGCCGTTGCTGAAGGTTTCGCGCAGTTCGGTGCGCGGGTAGATGGCGTTTTCGGTTTTTGACCCGGTGACCGGTGACCAGAAAAACAGCGTGCCGCTGTCGGAATGGAAGTACTGATCCTTGAAGCCATTCACCAGTTTGGAGGTTTCGACGGTGTACGGCGGACTGCCGACGGGAACGCTGAGGTTCCAGGTTGCGAGATCGATCATGTCGGTTCTTCCACTCAATTCATCCTGAACGCGAGTGCCAGAAGCTCTAGCCCGCGCCTTTTCGGGCGGCAGTTATAAGCGTAGAGGAGTTTTTTGTTAACGCCCGTTTGGCAGATGATTGGCGTCAACATCCTGTCGAAATGCCATCTGCGCCGGTTTCCGGGGGCTGCAGGGGTGACCGTTAGTCGGTAAGTCGCAGCTTTGGCTAAATGATGGCGGCGTGACAGCTTCTGCTTTCACAGATCCGCGACTAGAGTGATGGCTCAGTAACTGTGCGGTTTTCACGAGAAACCGGCCGATAGTCCGACAAGAGATGTCCCGACAAGAGAAGCAGCATGGAATGCGCGCAACCCCAGCCAGGTGAAGGCAGCTCTGTCCTTTTGATCGTTGATGATTACCCTGAAAACCTGATCAGCATGCGCGCGTTGCTGCAGCGACAGGATTGGCACGTCATGACCGCCGCCTCCGGTTTCGAGGCGCTTAATCTGCTGCTCGAACATGACGTCGATCTGGTGCTGCTGGACGTGCAGATGCCGGGCATGGACGGTTTCGAAGTCGCGCGACTGATGCGCGGCAGTCAGCGCACACGCCTTACGCCGATCATTTTCCTCACCGCCAACGAACAGTCGCAGGACGCCGTGATCAAGGGCTACGCCAGTGGCGCGGTGGATTATCTGTTCAAGCCGTTCGATCCGCAGATCCTCAAACCAAAAGTCCAGGCGTTGCTCGAACACCAGCGCAACCGCCGCGCCTTGCAGCGCCTGAGTCATGATCTGGAGGTCGCGCGGGCCTTCAATGCCTCGGTGCTGGATAACGCAGCGGAAGGCATTCTGGTGCTCGGCGAAGACGGCTTGATCCGCTTCGCCAATCCGGCGATTTCGCGGCTGTTGAATGCGCCGGTGAAGGAACTGGAGGGCAAGGAATTTCTCGATTACCTGCAGAAACCGCACATCCCGCTGTGGGTCGATTCCGAGTTGTTGGCCGGTTATAAACGCGGTGAGACCTTGCGATTGCACGACGCGCTGCTGCGCACGGCGCCGGGGCAGCAGGTGCCGGTGGCGTTGTCCTGTGCGCCGTTGCCCGCCGAGCAGCGGGCGATGGTGGTCACGGTGCTGGACATGTCGGTGGTGCGGCACCTGCATCAGCAGTTGGAATTTCAAGCGGTCACCGATCCGTTGACCGGTCTGCTCAATCGCCGGGGCTTTTATCAGACGGTGGAAAACCTGCTGCTGCGCGGTGAACGCAGCGACAGCAGTTGGGTGCTGCTTTATCTGGATCTGGATGGATTCAAACGGGTCAACGATTCCCTGGGGCATGATGCCGGCGACCGGGTGCTGCGCTGGGTCTCGGAGCAATTGAAGGCCTGTTTGCGACCGTTCGATATTCTCGCGCGCATGGGCGGCGATGAGTTCACCGCGCTGCTCGATCTGGAATTTCCCGAGCAAGCGGCGAAGATTGCCGAGAAGCTCATCGAGCGGGTGTCGATCTGTCAGCAGATCGAAGGGCTGGACATCGCCCTCGGCGCGAGCATCGGCATCGCCACCTACCCGGACTGCGGTTCTAACCTCGACGGCTTGCTGCGCGCCTCCGACATTGCCATGTACGAAGCCAAGCGTGCCGGGCGTCAGCAGTATCGCTTTTATGATCACGAAATGAACGGCCGCGCGCGCTCGCGGCTGATGCTCGAGGAAAGCGTGCGCAACGCCATCGAGAACCGTGACTTCAATCTGGTGTATCAGCCGCAAGTGGCGATCGACAGCGGGCAGATCCGCGGTTTCGAGGCGTTGCTGCGCTGGCAGCACCCGAGTGTCGGCGACGTACCGCCGGGGTTGTTCCTGCCCTTGCTGGAAGAGGCACGGCTGATCAGTCGGCTCGGCAGCTGGATCTATCATCGCGGCGCCGGCCAGCGCAAAGCCTGGGAAACCCTGTTTGCCGAAGACCTGGTGCTTGGCGTGAGTTTGAGCAACACCCAGTTCGGTCTGCCGAACCTGGTCACCGAGTTGCGTCAGGTGCTGGAGCGGCATTCGTTGCAGCCGCGGCAACTGGAGGTGGAAATCACCGAAGACGCGCTGATGCACAACCCCGACGAGACCCGCAAACAGCTGCGCCTGCTGCGTAATCTCGGGGTGCGGGTGGCGCTGGATGATTTTGGTTCGGGGCCGTGTTCGCTGGCGCATCTGCGTGATCTGGAGCTGGACACGCTCAAGCTCGATCGACACCTGATTGCGCGGCTGCCGGATTCGACGCGCGATGCGGCGCTGGTCAGCAATGTGATCAATCTGTGCAAGCAGTACGGTTTGCTGGTGATCGCCGAAGGCGTGGAAACCATCGAACAGTATCAGTGGCTGCAAGCGCATGGCTGCGAATATGTGCAGGGTTTTCTGGTGGCGCGCCCGCTGATGGCCGATGACGCCGCGAGCTTCGCCGAGCCCTTCGACTGGAGCGCGCTGCCGGTTTGAATTCGCTACACTGGCGCTCTTTCGAAGCGTGTTGCCGTGTCCATGACTGCGTTGAAATATCTCCAGGCCTATCCCGCGCAATTGCAGGATCAGGTACGCCAACTGATCGCCGAACAGCGTCTGGGTGACTACCTGAGCCAACGCTATCCGGGGCGTCACGATGTGCAAAGCGACAAGGCGCTGTACAGCTACGCGCTGGACCTGAAGCAGGAATACCTGCGCAACGCACCGGCCATCGACAAGGTGCTGTTCGACAACCGCCTCGACCTGACGCACCGCGCGCTGGGCCTGCACACCACGGTTTCAAGGGTGCAGGGCGGCAAACTCAAGGCCAAAAAAGAGATTCGCATCGCCTCGCTGTTCAAGGAGGCAGCGCCCGAGTTTTTGAAGATGATCGTCGTGCATGAACTGGCGCACTTCAAGGAATCGGACCACAACAAGGCCTTCTATAAATTGTGCGAGCACATGCTGCCGGGGTATCACCAGGTCGAGTTCGATCTGCGCGTGTACCTGACGTGGCGCGATATGCAATGAAGATCAAAAGATCGCAGCCTGCGGCAGCTCCTACCGTTGGAATGCGTTCTTATGTAGGAGCTGCCGAAGGCTGCGATCTTTTGATCTTTTAATCAACGGAGCCCATGCATGGACGTCAGCAAGACCAAAAGCAGCTTTTACCGGCGCCTGTACGTGGCCTACCTGATCGACAGCGGCCTGGCCCCAAGCGTGCCGGCGCTGACCGAAGTGACCGGCATGCCGCGGCGCACGGCGCAGGATACGATCGCCGCGCTGGCGGATCTGGATATCGTCTGTGAATTCGAGCAGGAAGAGGGCGCGCGCAACCATGCCGGGCGCTATCGGATTCGCGAGTGGGGGGCGATTGATCGCGGATGGATCGAGCGTAATCTGCGGCAGATCAAGGCTGTGCTGGAGTATCCCTGAGTTTCGCAGTGCCTGAGCTGACGTCTTCGCGAGCAAGCCCGCTCCCACAGTCGACCGAGTTCCTTCAGATGGAATGCGATCAAAATGTGGGAGCGGGCTTGCTCGCGAAGGGGCCCTCAAGGACGACGCATGCCTATGTGCGGAATGTCATCCTCCAGGTATTCCTCACCCACCGCCTCAAACCCGTACCTGCCGTAATACCCCTGCAAATGCGCCTGCGCCGACAGATAGATCGGCACCTGCGGCCAATGCTTTTCGGCCTGTTTCAGCGCGTGTTCCATCATCACATGCCCCAGCCCTTTGCCACGGCCCTGCGGCGCAATGATCACCCGGCCGATGACCACGTCACCGCCCTGGGATTCGGGATCGAGCAGGCGCAGATAGGCCATCAACTGATCATCTTCCCAACCCATGAGGTGATGGGTGTCGCCGTCCAGATCCTGGCCGTCGAGGTCCGGGTAGGCGCATTTCTGTTCGACCACGAACACCTCCGAGCGCAGCTTCAATAGCGCGTACAGCTGCTCTTTGCCCAGATCGCTGTGATGCTTGCAGATCCACTCGATTGTCATCTTCTGCCTCCTTGAATTGCGTCGCCCGATACTAAGCGCACAAGCCCTGGATGTCTGTATGGCGGAACAGTTTGTGACAAAGGTCAAAATGCCATCATTCCTTTCTCGCGGCGGCGGCTGCTTTGTGTAATCTGCTGGAAAGCGCTGTGCACTGGCTTCAATGAGCTAATGTTAGAGCCTGGGTTTCGCCGGTAAGGGGCCTTGGGGTTTTGACTGGAAAACGCCGGGCTGCCCGCCCGCTAAGGATTTTCAAGCATGCCGCGACTGCATCGAGCCTTTGCTTTGATCGGATTGCTCTTGCTGGCCCAAACCGCCGCCGCAGACAAGTTGCGACTGGTGTTTGATATCTGGCCGCCCTTTACCGACGACACGCTGGTCAACGGTGGCCTGGCCACCGACATCGTCAGCACCGCGCTGGCGCGGGCCGGTTATGCCAGCGACTACGAGCAGGTGCCATGGGCGCGGGCGCTGCTGGGGGTTGGCGAAGGGCGCTACGACGTGCTGGTCAACGCCTGGTACAACGACGAACGGACCAAGCTCGGCCAGTTTTCGGGCGAATACCTGCTCAATCGCATCCGATTTCTCAAGCGCAAGGACACGCCGCTCGAATACAGCAGCCTGGAACAACTGCATACCTATCCGGTGGCGGTGGTGCGCGGCTATGCCTACTCGCAGGCGTTCGATGCCGATACCGCGCTCGAGAAAGTCCCGGTGCATAACTTCGCCATGGCCGTGCGCATGCTGGCGGCGGATCGGGTCAAGCTGACGCTGGAGGATGAGTACGTCGCGAAGTATTACCTGGCTCGGGAATCAGCCAAGGTACGCAACGCGGTGGAGTTTCTGCCCAAGCCGTTGAGCGAGAACAGCCTGCATATTCTGGTGAGTCTGAAGAACCCCGAGCATGAACAGATTGTGGCCGGGTTTGATAAGGCGATTGCGGCGATGAAGGCGGATGGGAGTTATGACAAGTTGCTGCGTCAGCATGGGATGTAGGGGCTGATCCGGAAATGGCTGTGTGGCTGATGGCCCTTTCGCGAGCAAGCCCGCTCCCACATTTGGAATGCGTTCTCCTGTGGGAGCGGGCTTGCTCGCGAAGAGGCCCTGACAAACACCGCAAAACTCAGGCTTCGCTGGTGTCCTTGATCAGGTGCGCCGCCAAGGTCCGCAACGGCCCCAGCTGCCGGCAGATCAACGCCAGTTGCGTCTGCACCAGCCGCTGCCCTTCATCAATCTCGTCCGGCATCTGCTCCAGCTCGTTGGCCAGCGCTTCCTCTTCGTCACTCTGAATCGCCACCGGCTGTTTATTCGCCAGGCCCTGGGCGATTTCGTCGATGCTCGTCGCCAGCTTTACCCCGGCACCATCAATCAAATGCTCACGCACATCGGCTGGTAATTGGGTTTCCCTGTGTGCGCCAAGCCCTGACAGGTAACTCAATAAGGTGTGCGACAGCACCAGGAAACGGAACCCGACATCTGCCTCCTTCCGGAAATGCCCCGGCTCCATCAGCATGTTGGCCAAGGTGGTCGACAGCGCCGCGTCGGCGTTGTGCGCATTGCGTCGGGCCAGGCGATAGGCGAGGTCGTCGCTCTTGCCGGCGGCGTATTGCTGCATGATCTGGCGCAAGTAGATGCTGTTGCAGGTCAGGGTGTTGGCCAGCACCTTGTTCAGGCGTCGGCCCTGCCAGTCCGGCAGGAACAGGAACACCGTCAGGCCGGCGATCAGGCTGCCGAGCAGGGTATCGAACAGGCGCGGCAGGAACAGCCCATAGCCATCGCCGATCTGGTTGAAGCAGAACAGCACCATGATCGTGATCGCGGCGGTTGCCACCGTGTAGCGGGTGGTGCGGTTGGTAAAGAACACCACCCCCGCGGCGATGGCGAAGCACGACTGCACCAGCGGGTTGGGGAACAGATCGAACAGTGCCCAGGCCACGGTCAGGCCGATGGCGGTACCGAGAATCCGCTGTCCGAGTTTGCGTCGGGTCGCGCCGTAGTTTGGCTGGCAGACGAACAGCGTAGTGAGGATGATCCAGTAACCCTGCGACGGGTGAATCAGGTGCACCATGCCGTAGCCGATACTCAGCGCCAGCGGCAGGCGCAGGGCGTGACGGAACAGCAACGAGGTCGGTGTCAGCTGCGTGCGCAAGCGAATCCACACGTCCTTGAGGTTGCGCGGCGAGCGGTCGAGCAGGCTGCTGTCGGTGGCGTCCGCCAAGGCATCGGGGTTGCTCGCGTCACTGAGCAAACGGTCGAGGGTGCCGAGGTTGGCTGCCAGTGCGCGCAGCGAACGCAGGAGGCCGCGCCACGCCGGGTTGCTCTGGATGCGCAGGTGTTCGAGGGAGGCGTCGAGGTCAGTCAGCGCTTCGGCAAAACTGGCGTCGTAGACGAACGGCTGGCGCATCTGGATCGATTCGGCCAACGCGCGGCAGGCCTTGCCCTGCTGGCGCAACAAACGCTGGCAGCGGAACAGCACGTCGCTGTGGAAGAACGCATCGGCCAGCGCGTTGTACGGATAGTGCGAGGAGCTGGCGCGTTCGTGAATGTCCTGGGCGAGGAAGTAGAGCTTCAGATAACGGCTGACTTTCGAGCCCGGACGGCCGTTGCCGACCCGGTGCAGAATGATTTCCTTGGCGCTGTTCAGCGCTGCCACCACCCGACCGTTCTGCTGCGCCAGTTCCAGCCGCCGTCCCTCGACGTCCAGTTGGCGGATCGGCTCGAACAGCGAGGCTTTCAGCTTTAGATAGAAGCCGAGTTCACGGAACAGTCGCGCCAGACTCTGCTGCACCGGCTGATTGGAAAACAGCGCCTGCCACAGCACCGAGAGCAAGCCGTACCACGCGGCACCGGCCACCAGCAGCATCGGTTCGTGCCAGAAATCGGTGACCGCGCCGCCGCGCTGATCGACGCCGATCATGGTGTAGACCGACAGAATCAAGGTCGCCGAAGCAATCGCGCCATAACGCTCGCCGAGCGCGCCGAGCATGGTCAGGCCGAAGCTGGCCAAGGCCAGGGCGATGGCGAACACGATGGGGTAGGGGAACAGCAGTTCCACCGACAGCGCGGCGATACTGAAACACACCAGTGTCACGGCCAGTGCATTAAGGCGGCCCTGCCAGCTGTCGTCGGTCTCGGCCAGGGCGCTGGCGATAATCCCGAGGAACAACGGGATCAACAGGCCCATTTCATCCTGATACCAACACAATGCCATGCTGCCGGTCAGGGCGATGAACACCCGCACGCTGTAGCTGAATTTATCCAGCGCCCACAGGCGCCGCAAAGACTGACGAAACGAGGTCGAGGACATGAAGTGCGAAGGCCTTCCGAGGCGATGCCGCTAAATTGAGCCAGTAATGACGCCGACGCAATGGCGCCGATCACATCTGACAGCAAAAAGTGTTCCTTACTGCATCACACATAACAACTGTAGGAGCTGCCGAAGGCTGCGATCTTTTGATTCTGTTTTTTAAGATCAAGATCAAAAGATCGCAGCCTTCGGCAGCTCCTACAGGAGGCGTGTGTCTTCGGTCAGACGTATTGCGCGGCGGCGTAGCCGGAGGCCCAGGCCCACTGGAAGTTGAAGCCACCCAGATGTCCGGTGACGTCGAGCACTTCGCCGACAAAATACAGGCCAGGGCTTTTCAGCGATTCCATGGTCTTGGACGACACTTCGCGAGTATCGACGCCACCCAACGTGACTTCGGCGGTGCGATAGCCTTCGGTGCCGGCCGGGACGACTTTCCAGCTGCCGAGCTTGTCGGCGATCTGCGCCAGTTCAGCGTGGGTGTACTGCTTCATCGGTTTGGAAACGAACCAGTTGTCCGCCAGCAGATTGGCCATCTTCTTGGTGAAGATCTCGCCGAGCAGGGTTTTCAGTTCGCTGTTCGGGCGTTCGGCCACTTGCTGTTGCAGCCATGCGGCGGTGTCGTGATCCGGCAGCAGGTTGATCTCCACGGTATCGCCTGGCTCCCAGAACGACGAGATCTGCAGAATCGCCGGACCGCTGAGGCCACGGTGGGTGAACAGAATGTTCTCGCGAAAGCTCTGCTCGTTGCAGCTGACCAGACAATCCACCGAGGTGCCGGACAGCTCGGTGCACAATTCTTTGAGCTGATCGGTGATGGTGAACGGCACCAGACCGGCGCGGGTCGGCAGCAGTTCATGGCCGAACTGCTTGGCGACCTGATAACCGAAACCGGTGGCGCCCAGCGTTGGAATCGACAGACCGCCGGTGGCGATCACCAGCGATTGGCACTGAACCTGGCCGAGGGTGGTGTCGAGCAGGTAACCGCTTTCGACCTTTTCGATGGTCTGGATCGAGGTGTCGAGGTGGAGCTCGACGCCGACCTGGTCGCACTCGTCGAGCAGCATGCCGAGGATGTCGCTGGATTTGTTATCGCAGAACAACTGGCCGAGTTTCTTCTCGTGGTACGGCACGCCGTGCTTGGCGACCATGCCGATGAAATCCCACTGGGTGTAGCGCGCCAGTGCCGATTTGCAGAAATGCGGGTTATGCGAGAGAAAATTGCTCGGCTCGGTGTACATGTTGGTGAAATTGCAGCGGCCGCCACCGGACATCAGGATTTTCTTGCCGGCCTTGTTCGCGTGGTCAAGCAGCAGCACTTTCCGCCCGCGCCCGGCGGCAGTCAGTGCACACATCAACCCTGCGGCGCCAGCGCCAATGATCACGACTTCGGTAGAGCGCAAAACGGTGTCCTCTTGGTGGGTCGCTACAAAACAAACTGTGGGAGCGGGCTTGCTCGCGAAAGCGGTGTGTCATTCAACACGATGTCGACTGACAGATTGCATTCGCGAGCAAGCCCGCTCCCACAGGAGATCTTCTTTGGGGCGAAGATCGTTTACAAAACCCGCACGCGCAGCGAACGGCCCTTGATCTTGCCGTTGTTCAGGCGCTGCAGCGCCTGCATGACCACGGTGCGTTCAACCGCCACATACGACTGGAAGTCGAAGATCGCGATCTTGCCGACCTGGGCACCGGGAATGCCGGCGTCGCCGGTCAGTGCGCCGAGAATATCGCCCGGACGGACCTTGTCCTTGCGCCCGCCGGCGATGCACAGGGTGCTCATCGGTGGCTGCAGCGGGGCGCCGCCCTGGGACTTGAGGTTGTCGACCTGATCCCAGTTCAGCGGAGCTTTTTGCAACTGTTCGATGGCTTGCGCGCGATGCGCTTCGGACGGCGCAACGAGGCTGACCGCAATGCCTTTCTCGCCGGCACGACCGGTACGGCCAACGCGGTGAATATGGATTTCCGAATCGCGGGCCAGTTCGACGTTGATCACCATGTCCAGCGCATCAATGTCCAGACCACGGGCGGCGACGTCGGTGGCGACCAGCACCGACGTACTGCGGTTGGCGAACATCGCCAGCACTTGATCGCGGTCACGCTGTTCCAGATCGCCGTGCAGGCCGACGGCGGAAATGCCTTTGGAGGTCAGGTGATCGACGGTTTCCTGCACCTGCTGCTTGGTGAAGCAGAACGCCACGCAGGAGTCCGGGCGGAAGTGGTGCAGGACTTTGGTCACTGCGCTCATGCGCTCTTCCGGAGAAATTTCGTAGAAGCGCTGCTCGATCTGCGTGTCGTCATGGAACGCTTCAGCTTTCACCGTTTGCGGATCACGCATGAATTTCGATGCCAGTTGCTTGATGCCCACCGGGTACGTGGCGGAGAACAGCAGGGTCTGACGGCGCGCCGGGGTCTTTTCGATGATGTCTTCGATGGCGTCATAGAAGCCCATGTCGAGCATGCGGTCGGCTTCGTCGAGGATCAGCGTGTTCAGGCCGTCGAGCACCAGCGAACCCTTGCGCAGGTGCTGCTGGATACGCCCCGGGGTGCCGACGATGATGTGCGCGCCGTGCTCCAGCGAAGCGATCTGCGGGCCGAACGACACGCCGCCGCACAGGGTCAGGACCTTGATGTTGTCCTCGGCACGGGCCAGACGCCGGATTTCCTTAGCGACCTGGTCGGCCAGCTCACGGGTCGGGCAGATCACCAGCGCCTGGCAACCGAAGTAGCGCGGATTGATCGGATTGAGCAGGCCGATGCCGAACGCGGCGGTCTTGCCGCTGCCGGTCTTGGCCTGGGCGATCAGGTCCATCCCCTTGAGGATCACCGGCAAGCTCTGCGCCTGGATCGGCGTCATCTGGGCATAACCGAGGGATTCGAGGTTAGCCAGCATGGCGGCGGACAGCGGCAGAGTATTAAAAGCGGTGGCGATGGTGGTCACGGGACTGGCCTGCAAAACAAAATGTCGCGCAGTGTAGCAGCCCCGTGCCACTTTCCTCGAAAGTTCTGGACGAACAGTGCCTGAAACCCGAGGCAAGGTGATTTATCTGTGGTGAGGGGATTTATCCCCGATGGGGTGCGCAGCACCCCTGGATAGGTTGAATGCGATCAACCTGAAGTAATGAGGGCTTAGATTCTGGGGCTGCTGCGCAACCCATCGGGGATAAATCCCCTCACTACAAAAGCCTCCACCAGACATGACACTGTTCAGTGTTCAATGTGCTCATCCGGATGTTCATCCGGGCGTTTGACCCGTCGACCGTCTTCTTTCGACAGTTGCGAGAAGATCGTTGCTGCCAGCATTGCCATGACCCCGACTGTGACAAACGTCAGCTGGAACGCGCCCAACACGGTCTCGACGCCGTCGTTGCCGATCTCCGCGGTAAACCCGCCGAGCAACGCACCGGCGCAAGCCACGCCCAGACTCAGCGACAACTGCGCCACCACCGACAGCAAGCTGTTGCCGCTACTGGCGCTGGCGTCGTCGAGGTCGATCAGGGTCACGGTGTTCATCGCGGTGAATTGCAGCGAGTTGATCGCCCCCAGAATCGCCAGCAGCCCCAGCAGCAGCCAGTACGGCGTCTGCTCGCTGACCAGGCCCATGCTCGCCAGCATGATCCCCAGCGCGAGGGTGTTGCCGGTAAGGACGATGCGGTAGCCAAGGCGTTCGATCAGCGGGCGCGCCATCCACTTGGCGAACATCGCCGCAGCGGCCAGCGGCAACATGCTCATCCCCGCTTGCGACGGCGAATAGCCCAGCGCCACTTGCAGCAGCAATGGCACGAGGAACGGCAGGGCGCCGCTGCCCAGACGGGCGAACAGGTTACCGATAATTCCGACTGCGAAAGTCCGGGTCTTGAACAGCGATGGCGAAAACAGCGGATTGTCGACGCGCCCGGCGCGCAGCCAGTACGCCGCCAGACACGCCAGACCGCCGAACAGCAGCAACATCACCCGCAGGTGCGGCAAGTGCAGTTCGCCGAGGCCTTCCATGGCGATGGTGATCAGAATCATCGCCGCGCCGAACAGCAGGAAACCGAGGCTATCGAAGCGCGTGCGCTCGCTGCCGCGCAGGTCGGGAATGAATTTCCACACCGCGTAGCACCCGATGAGGCCGACCGGCAGGTTGATCAGGAAGATCCAGTGCCACGTCAGGTATTGCACCATCCAGCCGCCCATGGTCGGGCCGATCAACGGGCCGAGCAGGCCGGGAATGGTGATGAAACCCATGATCCGCACCAGCTCCGAGCGCGGATAGGCGCGCAGCACCACCAGCCGTCCGACCGGCAACATCAATGCGCCGCCCAGGCCCTGAATCACCCGCGCGCCGACCAGCATGGTCAAGGTGCTGGATAAGGCGCAGAGCAGCGAGCCGAAGCTGAACAGCAGAATCGCGCCGAAGAAGATCTTCTTGGTGCCGAAACGGTCGGCGATCCAGCCCGAGGCCGGAATCAGCAACGCCACGGTGAGCATGTAGGCAATGACCACGCCTTGCATGCGCAACGGGTCTTCGGCCAGATCCTTGGCCATGGCCGGCAGGGCGGTATTGAGGATGGTCCCGTCGAGGGACTGCATGAAGAACGCAATGGCGACGACCCACGGCAACCAGCGGGCGGTAATGGCGTCGAGAGGCGGGCGTGTGGGCATGGAACCTCTTGTGGTTGGGGTTAATGCACAGTCTTTTGGTGGGAGCGGGCTTGCTCGCGAATGCGGTGTGTCAGCCACCATAAGTGTTGAATGACACACCGCATTCGCGAGCAAGCCCGCTCCCACATTAGATCTCCATTGTTCTGGAGATCCTGGTCTTACAGGGTCAAGGTCAATCGGCTCACCAGCGCCCCCGGCAGCAGTGCCGATGAGGTATTGCGCTGGCTATACGTGCTTGCCGACAGCAGCAACTCACGCTCGGCGGTCAACGCTTCCAGCTGCGAACCCAGCAGGCTGTAGGCGCTGTCGTCGAAACGCATGGTGCTGACCGGCGCCTGAATCTCACCGTTCTCGACCCAGAAAGTTGCGAAGCGAGTCATGCCGGTCAGGCGCGCCGCCGGTTGATCCGAGTAGTTCAGGTACCACAGGTTGCTGATGTACAGCCCGGTGCCCAACTGCTTGAGGATCTCTGCCTGTGACAGAGTTCCGGCCGCCATGTTCAGTGCACTCGGCATTTCCCCGCCGCTGGCGCCGTTGGCGGTCAGGCCGTATTCGGCGGCACTGCGCGAACCGACCAGTTGATCACCGGCCTTGCCTTCGACGATCAGCCGCAGATCGCTGCGCGGATAACCCTCGCCGGAGAACGCCGGGCTCAACGAACCGCTGACTTGCTCATCCAGCGAGACCAGTGGACTGAACGTCTGATCGCCGACATACAGCTTCTGCAGCGGGCTGCTTTTGCTGGCAATCGACTGCGCGGAAAAACCGCCCCAGCTGAGCATGCCCATGATTTCTTCCAGCGCAGCCGGCGCCAGGTACGCGCGGTATTGCCCCGGTGCGAGGGTGCGTAACGGTCGACCGAGAAACGCCAGTTGCTCGCGCGCCTGCTGGAAGCGTCGGGCGAAGCCTTCGCTGCTCCATTCGTGTCCGGCGTAGCTGGCTTTTACCGCTTCGTCGTTTTCATGAAACAGGCTGAAATCGAAGTTGAAGCTGTTGGCCTGATGCCAGCCGAACGCCCCCGAAGAGCTGGCGAAACCACGGCTGATCGGGCCGGCAGCATAGAAACCGACCAGGTCCAGACCTTCAGCAGCGCTGCAGATTTGCTCGACCACCTGCTCGGTGTCCGGCAGCGGATGTTCCTGCACATTGTTGCTCTGCCAGCCGTTGTGATTGAGCAGCAGGTACGGATCCTGCGGCAGCAGCGGCAGGGTTTCGCGCAGTTGTTGCAGGCCTTCGGCGAGGCGTTGCAGATCGGCTTCCTGATCACCGGACAGAGTGATGTGCAGGTCGGCGTGGCGGCCGTCATTGATCAGCTTCAGCCCGACGTCGGCCTGCTGTACCTGACCGGCCTGACGCACCTTGGCGTGGTTGAAACGGACGAACGCCGAGGATTCGGCGGCATAGCTGAGGGTGAATTGTTCCGGCTCGCGCACGCTGTCGCGCAGCCAATTGACCATGACCTTGAAGGCGTCGGACTGACTCTTCGAAATGCTCATCAGGCGTCTCCCCCAAACACATCAACATTGCTGAATACGCAGGCCGGCGAAGCGTGGCCGACGCGGATCACCTGGTTCGGCTCGCCCTTGCCGCAGTTTGGCGTGCCTAGCACCATCCGGGTGCCGGCATCGCCGACCGCGCGCAGGCTCTTCCAGAAGTGCGCGGAAATACCCCGGTAGTTCGGGTTTTTCACCACACCTTTGAGTTCGCCATTTTCGATCAACTGACCCCACTCGCAACCGAACTGGAATTTGTTGCGCGCATCGTCAATCGACCATGAACGGTTGGTGCTCATCAGAATGCCATGCTCGATGCCGCTGATCAGTTGCGTCAGCGACTGATCGCCCGGCTCGATATTGAGGTTGGCCATGCGGTCGATCGGCGGCCGGTTCCAGCCGCAGGCGCGGCTGTTGGCAACCCCGTCGAGACCGGCACGGAACTGCGACAACGCGCCGCCCAGTGGCCGCAGCAGCAAGCCTTCGCGAATCAGAAATTGTTTGCTGGCCTTGCTGCCGTCGTCATCGTGGCCGTAGCTGGCGAGCTCTTCGGGAATGTCCGGATCAAAGGTCACGTTGAGCAGCTTCGAGCCATATTGCAGGCTGCCGAAGTCGCTGGTTTTGACGAAGCTGGTACCGGCGTAGTTGCGCTCGTCACCGAGGATGCGGTCGAGTTCCAGCGGGTGACCGATGGACTCGTGGATCTGCAGCATCATCTGGTCCGGCATCAGCAACAGGTCGCGCGGGCCTTGCGGGGTGTTCGGCGCAAGCAGCAGTTGCAGGGCCTGATCGGCCACTTTCGGGCCGGCGCCGACCAGGCCGCAACGGCTGATCACGTCCGCGCCACCCTGCTGGCCGAAGTTCTCGCGGCCAAGGGAGCGGGTCTGGCTGTCGTTGCCGTCGTAGGCCGTGACGTCGAGGCCCGGGTAGACGAAACGCTGGGCCTGGCGCAATTCGGCACCGGCGCTGCTCAGGTAAATCTGTTCGACATGGGTGATGCCGATGCTCGCTTCCCAGTTCACCAGGCGCTCATCCTTGGGCACCGAGGCGGATTCCGCGCCAAGCAGCTCGAAGCATTCGCTCAGGGACGGGAAGGGTTGTTCGAGATTGGGTGAAAAGTAATCAGCGCGATCACTCGACACCGGCTGATCGCGCAGGTCGAGCAGGGCCTGCGGCTTCAGTCGTCGGGCCTGTTGCTCGGCGCGTTCGAGGGCGGCTTGCAGGCCTTGCTGCGACAGGTCGTTGGTCGCCGCGTAGGCTTCAACGCCGTTGACCCGCACCGTGAGCATCGCCCCTTCGTCGCGGCTCAGGCTTGGCGGCTCGGCGACGTTCTTGCGCACCGACAGATATTGGCCGGATTCGCGTACATACCGCAGGGAGAAAAACTCGGCGCCCGTGCGCAAGGCAGCGAAGCGCTGCTTGAGCTGGGGGTGGAAATCGAACATTCGGGAACCTCCTTGTTATGGAGTTGCGGGGTGAAGCGATTCGGCGGGGAGGGGTGAAACGGTTGCGCGAGGTCTAGAGTAGGCCTGCGTGGGGGTAGGATCAAGTGAAGAGGGGGTGTAGGAGGATTTACTGTGCAGCAGGGAGTTGGATGCTGATTTGCAGGGCCTCATCGCTGGCAAGCCAGACTCCCACAGGTTTCTCGGTGACCACAATATCTGTGAGCGACGCAAAACCCTGTGGGAGCTGGCTTGCCAGCGATTAGCCGTGACGCGGTATCAAGTCTTACTGAGCAACAGGGGTGATATCACGCATCGGCTTGCCTTTCACTGGCGCATTGCCAGCGACGTAGTAGGCAGCGGTGCTGCGCGGCAGAGGTTTGCGGCCACGGATCTTGTCGGCGATTTTCTCGGCCATCATGATCGTCGGCGCGTTCAAGTTACCGGTGGTGATGATCGGCATGATCGAAGCATCGACCACACGCAAGCTCTGCATGCCGTGCACGCGACCTTCGCCATCCACCACCGCCATCTCGTCGGTGCCCATCTTGCACGAGCAGGACGGGTGGAACGCGGTTTCGGCGTGCTCGCGGATGAACTTGTCCAGTTGCTCATCGGTTTGCACTTCGATGCCCGGGCTGATTTCGCGGCCACGGAAAGCGTCCAGCGCAGGCTGTTGCATGATTTCGCGGGTCAGGCGGATGCCGTCACGGAATTCCTGCCAGTCCTGCTCGGTGGCCATGTAGTTGAACAGGATGCTCGGGTGCTGACGCGGATCCTTGGATTTGACCTGGATGCGGCCACGGCTCGGCGAACGCATGGAACCCATGTGCGCCTGGAAACCGTGCTCTTTCACACCGTTGCTGCCGTTGTAGTTAATCGCCACCGGCAGGAAGTGGTACTGGATATTCGGCCATTCGAACTCTTCGCGAGTGCGGATGAAACCGCCGGCTTCGAACTGGTTGCTGGCGCCGATGCCGGTGCCATTGAACAACCACTCGGCACCGATGGCCGGCTGGTTGTACCAGAGCAGCGACGGGTACAGCGAGACCGGTTGGGTGCAAGCGTATTGCAGGTACAGCTCAAGGTGGTCCTGCAGGTTTTCACCGACGCCCGGCAGGTCGTGGACCACCGGGATGTCGAGGCTTTCCAGCAGTTTTGCCGGGCCGACACCGGAGCGTTGCAGAATCTGCGGCGAAGCGATGGCGCCGGAGCACAGCAGGACTTCTTTGCGCGCTTTGGCTTCAACGCGCTCTTCCGCCGAACCGACCAGGTAACGCACGCCGACCGCACGCTTGCCTTCGAACAGAATCTTGTCGGTCAGGGCGTGGGTGACGATGGTCAGGGTTGAACGCTTCTTGGCGACGTCGAGGTAGCCACGGGCGGTGGAAGCACGACGGCCGTTCGGCGTCACGGTGCGGTCCATCGGGCCGAAGCCTTCCTGCTGGTAGCCGTTCAAGTCTTCGGTGCGCGGGTAACCGGCCTGCACGCCGGCTTCGACCATGGCGTGGAACAGCGGGTTGTTGCCAGCCTTCGGCGTGGTCACGCTGACCGGGCCTTCGCCACCGTGGTAGTCGTTCGGGCCGATGTCGCGGGTTTCCGCTTTGCGGAAGTACGGCAGGCAGTCGAGGTACGACCAGTTTTCCAGGCCTGGCAGTTTCGCCCAGCCGTCGTAGTCCATCGCGTTGCCACGGATGTAGCACATGCCGTTGATCAGCGAGGAACCGCCGAGGCCTTTGCCGCGACCGCATTCCATCCGACGACCGTCCATGTGTGGCTCTGGATCGGTTTCGTAGGCCCAGTTGTAGCGACGACCCTGCAGCGGGAATGCCAGTGCGGCCGGCATTTGCGTGCGGAAGTCGAAACGGTAGTCCGGGCCGCCTGCTTCGAGCAGCAGTACGGTGACGCCTTCGTCTTCAGTCAGACGGGTCGCCAGGGTGTTACCGGCCGAGCCGGCACCGATGATGATGTAATCGAATTCTTGGGACATTGAATGCACCCTCTTTAGATGTGGTCAGGCCAAGATCGCCGGGACGCTGCAAAACCTGTGGTGAGGAGAGAATCCTCTGTGGTGAGGGGATTTATCCCCGATAGGCTGCGCAGCAGTCCTGAAATCAGCGATTGAGATCTATCTGGAGAACAGCAGTGTCTTGAAGGGGGCTGCTTCGCAGCCCATCGGGGATAAATCCCCTCGCCACAATCAGAACACCGAGACGTAATCGCCCAGCTCGACCTGTACCGATTTGATGCGTGTGTAGTTGGTCAGCGAGCTGATGCCGTTTTCACGACCCACGCCCGACTGCTTGTAACCGCCCACCGGCATTTTTGCGTCGGACTCGCCCCAGGCGTTGATCCAGCAGATACCGGCTTCCAGTTGATGAATCACGCGGTGCGCGCGGTTCAGGTCTTTGGTGACGATACCGGCGGCCAGGCCGAAGTCGGTGTCGTTGGCGCGGCGGATCACTTCTTCTTCGGTCTCGTAGGAGAGGATCGCCATCACCGGGCCAAAGATTTCTTCACGAACGATGGTCATCTCGTCGGTGCAATCGGTGAACACAGTCGGCGCGACGAAGGCGCCTTTGGCGAATTTGCCGTCGTTCAGACGCTCGCCGCCGCACAGGACGCGGGCACCTTCTTCTTTACCCTTGGCGATGTAACCCAGCACGCTTTCCATGTGGGCGAAGCTGACCAGCGGGCCGAAGTTGGTGTTTTCGTCTTCCGGGTTGCCGATGCGGATGCGCGCTACGCGCTCGACGATCTTGGCTTCGAAAGCGGCTTTCAGGTGGCTCGGCACGAACACGCGAGTACCGTTGGTGCAAACCTGACCGGAGCTGTAGAAGTTGGCCATCATCGCGGTGTCGGCGGCGCGATCGAGGTCGGCGTCGTCGCAGATGATCAGCGGCGACTTGCCGCCCAGTTCCATGGTCACGTCTTTGAGCGACGAAGCCGAAGCGCTGGCCATGACTTTCTTGCCGGTGTCGGTGCCGCCGGTGAAGGAAACTTTCTCGATGCGCGGGTGCTCGGTCAGCCAGGTGCCGACTTCACGGCCGCTGCCGGTCAGTACGTTGAACACGCCGTTTGGCAAGCCGGCTTCGGTGTAGATCTCGGCCAGTTTCAGGGTGGTCAGCGAGGTGACTTCGCTTGGCTTGAAGATCATCGCGTTACCAGCGGCCAAGGCTGGTGCGGATTTCCACAGGGCGATCTGGATCGGGTAGTTCCACGCGCCGATACCGGCGACCACGCCCAGCGGCTCGCGACGGGTGTAGACGAAGGAAGTGTCGCGCAGCGGGATCTGCTCGCCTTCGATGGCGGGTACCAGGCCTGCGTAGTATTCCAGCACGTCGGCGCCAGTGACGATGTCGACGTATTTGGTTTCGGAGTAAGCCTTGCCGGTGTCCAGGGTTTCCAGAGCCGCCAGTTCATCGTTGCGCTCGCGCAGGATGTCGACGGCGCGACGCAGGATGCGCGAACGCTCCATGGCGGTCATCGCGGCCCAGATTTTCTGGCCCTTTTCAGCGCTGACCACGGCGCGCTCGACGTCTTCCTTGGTCGCACGTTGCACTTGGGCGAGGACTTCACCGTTCGCCGGGTTGATGGCTTCGAAGGTGGCATCGCTGCCAGCGTCGGAGTACGCGCCATCGATGTAGAGTTTTTGCAGTTCGAAACGGGCCATAGTGTCCTCGCAAGTGCATTAGTGGTTGGCGTCGACCACCGCGCTGAAACTGCGGTGGCGGTTCAGGTACCGAGCGTTTTCTGTGTGCTCTGGCTCACCTGCTTGGCCAATTGGAAATCCATGTATTCGTAAGCGATCTGTTGCGCCTGCGCGGTGTCGAAAGCGTCTCCCGACAGCGCGCCGCGCAACCACAAGCCGTCAATCAACGCTGCCAGTCCACGCGCTGCGCTGCGCGCATCTTCGAGCGGCAACACCCGGCGGAACTCGCAGCACAGGTTGGAATACAGACGGTGATCGTTGATCCGCTGCAACCTGTGCAAAGACGGCTGGTGCATGCTGGTGGCCCAGAAGGCCAGCCAGGTTTTCATTGCCGGGCCATTGACCTGGCTGGCGTCGAAGTTGCCTTCGATGATCACCTGCAGATGCGCCCGTGGGCTGCTGTCTGCCAGCGCCTGACGGCGCGCGGTGACGTTCTCGCTGAGGACATTCATCAGATACCGCATCGTGGCGGCAATCTGGCCGTTCTTGTCCCGAAAATATTGACTGATGATGCCTTTCGAGACACCGGCCAAACGGGCGATCAGCGCAATGCTGGAGTCCCCCAAACCGACCTGATCGACCGCTTGCAACGTGGCTTCGATCAGTTGTTGGCGGCGGATGGGTTGCATACCGACCTTGGGCATCTTGCACATCTCCTTAGGCCTTCCGACGGGCGATAAACGCTTATCGGATTGAGGGCCAGTCTATTTTGTTTTGATTGAACGATCAATCAACAAAGAATAAGATCTGCGACAAATCGTCGCTGCCTACAGATTTTTTCTGCTTGTAAATGACGATAGAACGACATCCGAAAATGCTTGAAACCTGTGTGGGGCATGGCGCGGTTCGCTATTCGATGGACGTGTTGAATGGGCAAGACGCTCGGGGCCAGGTTTCGGATGAACGTCCGCACTGCTTTGGCCACGAAAGCGATTCGCAACGCCATTTCGGCAGGTTCGGGCTTTTTTCGGGGTGTCTTTATATCACCCGCCGGTCGGCTGCCAACTAACCGATTGGTCGGGTTCCGTGTTGCCTTGTGTTCTTCTCTCGCACTGCCTGGAGCATTTGTGCCATGAGTTCTGCCTCGCTTATAAAGACCCCGCCCGAGAAGGTGACGGTCAACGGTTGGGTGTTTTACACCTCTACCGCGTTGATTCTGTTGTTGACCGCCATTCTGATCATCGCCCCGCAAGAGGCCGGCAGATTGTTGGGTATCGCTCAGGCCTGGTTGTCGCGCAGCTTCGGCTGGTACTACATGGTGGTGATCGCCGCCTACCTGGTGTTTGTGGTGGGCCTGGCGTTTTCCTCCTACGGCAAACTCAAACTGGGCAGCAAAGACGACACCCCGGATTTCAGTTACGGCGCCTGGGCGGGGATGCTGTTCTCGTCGGGTATCGGGATTTCGCTGCTGTACTTCGGTGCGTCCGAGCCGCTGGACCACTACTTCAATCCACCGGAAGGCGCAGCGGCCACCAACATGGCTGCGCGTCAAGCTGTACAGCTGACCTTCCTGCACTGGGGCCTGCACGGCTGGGCGATCTATGCACTGGTCGGTCTGGCGGTGGCGTACTTCGCTTACCGTCATAACCAGCCATTGGCCCTGCGTTCGGCGCTGTATCCACTGGTCGGCGAGCGTTGGGTCAAAGGCGCGGCCGGTCACGCAGTGGACGGCTTCGGCATGTTCGTGACCCTGCTGGGTCTGGTGACCAACCTGGGGATCGGCTCGCTGCAAGTGTCCTCCGGCCTGGAAAACCTGTTCGGCATGGAGCACAGCAACACCAACCTGCTGATCGTGATCATCGTGATGAGCACCGTGGCGACCATCGCTGCCGTGTCCGGTGTGGAAAACGGCATTCGCCGTCTGTCCAACCTGAACATCGTGCTGTTCAGCGGTCTGCTGATTTTCGTCCTGTTGTTCGGCCCGACCCTGCACCTGCTCAACGGCTTCGTGCAGAACATCGGCGACTACCTCAACGGCGTGGTGCTGAAGACCTTCGACCTGTACGTCTATGAAAGCGACAGCGCCAAGTCTGACCGCTGGCTGGGCCTGTGGACCCTGTTCTACTGGGCCTGGTGGATTTCCTGGGCACCATTCGTCGGCATGTTCATCGCGCGTATTTCCCGTGGTCGTACCGTACGTGAACTGGTCGCTGGCGTGCTGCTGATTCCGCTGGGTTTCACCTTGGCCTGGCTGTCGATCTTCGGTAACTCGGCACTGGATCTGGTGATGAATCAGGGGGCGGTGGAACTCGGCAAGACGGCGCTGGAACAGCCGTCGATGGCGATCTACCAGTTGCTGGAACACTACCCGGCGTCGAAAGTCGTCATCGGTGTGTCGATCTTCGTTGGTTTCGTGCTGTTCCTGACCCCGGCCGACTCCGGCGCGGTAATGATGGCGAATCTGTCCTGCAAGGGCGGCAACGTCGACGAAGATGCGCCGCACTGGCTGCGGATCTTCTGGTCGGTGGTGATCACGCTGGTGACCATCGGTCTGCTGTTCGCCGGTAACTTCGAAGCCATGCAAACCATGGTGGTGCTGGCCGGTCTGCCGTTCTCGGTGGTGCTGGTGTGCTTCATGTTCGGCCTGCACAAGGCGATGCGCCAGGACGTGCAGATCGAACAGGAGCAGGCGCAACTGGCCGAGCGCGGTCGTCGTGGTTTCAGCGAGCGTCTGACGCAACTGGACCTGCAACCGAGCCAATCGGTGGTGCAGCGTTTCATGGACAAGCAGGTCAGCCCGGCGCTGGAAGACGCTGCCGCACAAATGCGTGCACAGGGTCTGGAAGTGCAGACGCTGCTGGGCAAATCCAAGCGCTGCATGGGCGTGCGCGTCGAGATGGAAGAGGGCAACCCTTTCGTCTACGAAGTGAGCCTGGACGGCTATCTGGCGACCCCGACCGAATCGGCCCAGTCCGATGAAGCGCGCCAGCGTTACTACCGCGCCGAGGTGTATCTGCACAACGGCAGCCAGGACTACGACCTGATGGGCTTCACGCAGGATCAGATCACACGCGATGTGCTCGATCAGTTTGAAAGCCATCGGCAGCTCCTTGGCCGGGTGTATAGCTAAACAGCAAGTGCGCGGTGTTTCTGTCTGAAGCACCGTGCCGCATTCTTCGCGAGCAAGCCCGCTCCCACATTTGAAATGCATTCCAATGTGGGAGCGGGCTTGCTCGCGAAGGGGCCATCAGCTCCAACGCTGAACGCCCTGTATTCCGATAAACAAAAACGCCGCGATCCTCTCGCGGCGTTTTTGTGTCCCGGGTTCTTACCCCAGGTTCTTGCCCAGCAACGCGTGATACAACTCGCTGTCGCCGAGAATCCCCACCACATGGTTATTGTCGTGCAGCACCAGTTTGTTGCCGGTCTGATAACGAATCTGCAAAGCATCGCGCATGCCGATATTCGAATCCACCAGTGTCGGTTTGCGCTCCAGCGCTTCCACCGCTTGCCCCGGTGCCCAGTTCTGCAGGTTCAGCACCGAACCGTTCTGCCGTGCACCCTTGATGGTGTTGCCTTCGGCCAGGTCCAGCCACGAGTCGCCGCCCGGGTCGAGGCACACCGAACCGTTGATGCGTTTGCAGTTGTCCAGCGTGCGCATCAGGCTGCGGCCACACAGGACGTTGAGCGGGTTGGTGTGGGCCACGAAGGTGCGCACATAGTCGTCCGCCGGATTGAGCACGATCTCTTCCGGCACGCTGTACTGGATGATCCGGCCGTCCTTCATGATCGCGATGCGGCTACCCAGTTTGAGCGCCTCGTCGAGGTCGTGACTGACAAACACGATGGTCTTGCTCAGCTTGCGTTGCAGTTCCAGCAGTTCGTCCTGCAGGCCCTGACGGATCAGCGGGTCGAGTGCCGAGAACGGTTCGTCCATCAGCAGAATATCGGCGTCCATCGCCAGCGCCCGGGCTAGCCCGACACGCTGCTGCATGCCGCCGGAGAGTTCATCGGGCTTCTTGTTGCGCCATTGGGTCAGGCCCACCAGTTCGAGTTTTTCATCGACCAGCTTGCGCCGTTCCTTCTCCGGGCGACCCTGCATTTCCAGACCGAAACTGATGTTCTCGCGCACCGTCAGCCACGGCATCAGGGCGAACTTCTGAAACACCATGGCGATGCGTTTGGTGCGCATCATTTTCAGTTCGGCCGGGGTGCACGAGGCGATGTCGATCTGCTTGCCTTCGTGCTCGACGAACAGCTTGCCGCGACTCACGGTGTTGAGGCCGTTGATGCAGCGCAGCAGGCTCGACTTGCCGGAGCCGGACAGGCCCATCAGCACGCAGATCTCGCCCTTATTGATGTCCAGGCTGGCCTTTTCCACGCCGACAATCTGCCCGGTCTTTTTCAGGATCTCGCTGCGGGTCAAACCTTGATCGAGAAGTTTCAGTGCTTCGCGCGGATCCTTGGTGAAGATCACGTCGACGTTATCGAAGCGAATTATGCTCATGCGTCACCCCCTACTTTAGCGTCGGGTTGTTTGCAGATACGGTCGAGCATGATCGCCA
>NZ_JBIUVO010000062.1:0-29431 GCF_044742995.1 Pseudomonas sp. NPDC087803 | reverse complement strand
AATGAAACGTCATAAAATATAAACTAAATAAACAGCAGTAAGAAGCTCTAACCTTGCTAAATAACCGCTGCCAGGACGCTGCCGGTATCGTGACCAGCCATGATGGCCGGTTGTTCCTGCGCAAGGACAATGGCCTGGTGCGTGACGTGTTTCAGCAGCGTCACATGCAGCGCCTGGTCGGCCACATGGGTATCGGCCACGTCCGTTACCCGACCGCCGGCAGCTCGACCTCGGCCGAAGCGCAGCCGTTCTACGTCAACTCGCCGTACGGCATCACCCTGGCGCACAACGGCAACCTGACCAACGTTGAACAGTTGGCCAAGGAAATCTACGAATCCGACCTGCGTCACGTCAACACCAGTTCCGACTCGGAAGTGCTGCTCAACGTGTTCGCTCACGAGCTGGCCCAGCGCGGCAAGCTGCAGCCAACCGAAGAAGACGTGTTTGCCGCTGTGACCGACGTGCACAACCGTTGCGTCGGCGGTTACGCGGTGGTGGCGATGGTTACCGGTTACGGCATCGTCGGTTTCCGTGACCCGCACGGCATCCGTCCGATCGTGTTCGGCCAGCGTCACACCGACGAAGGCGTCGAGTACATGATCGCTTCCGAAAGCGTCTCGCTGGACGTGCTCGGTTTCACCCTGATCCGCGATCTGGCCCCGGGCGAAGCGGTCTACATCACTGAAGACGGCAAGCTGCACACTCGTCAGTGCGCGACCAACCCGTCGCTGACCCCGTGCATTTTCGAACACGTTTACCTGGCGCGTCCGGATTCGATCATCGACGGCGTGTCGGTGTACAAGGCGCGTCTGCGCATGGGCGAGAAACTCGCCGAGAAGATCCTGCGCGAGCGTCCAGAGCATGACATCGACGTGGTCATCCCGATTCCGGACACCAGCCGTACCGCCGCGCTGGAGCTGGCGAACCACCTGGGCGTGAAATTCCGCGAAGGCTTCGTCAAGAACCGTTACATCGGCCGGACCTTCATCATGCCGGGCCAGGCGGCGCGCAAGAAATCGGTTCGCCAGAAGCTCAACGCGATCGAGCTGGAATTCCGCGGCAAGAACGTGATGCTGGTCGACGACTCGATCGTGCGCGGCACCACCTGCAAGCAGATCATCCAGATGGCCCGTGAAGCCGGCGCGAAAAACGTTTACTTCTGCTCGGCGGCTCCTGCTGTGCGCTTCCCGAATGTTTACGGGATCGACATGCCGAGCGCGCACGAACTGATCGCGCACAATCGTTCAACCCAGGATGTGGCTGACCTGATCGGCGCTGACTGGCTGATCTATCAGGATCTGCCTGACTTGATCGAAGCGGTCGGTGGCGGCAAGATCAAGATCGAAAACTTCGATTGCGCGGTGTTCGATGGCAAGTACGTCACCGGTGACGTCGACGAGGCCTACCTGAACAAGATCGAACAGGCACGCAACGATGCCTCCAAGGTCAAGACCCAGGCGGTCAGTGCGATCATTGATCTGTACAACAACTGAGTTTCTACCGGCCCTGAGGGGCCGGTTTTGTATCCGGCGAAAGACTTTCAATTATTCAGAACAGGGCAAGGAGTGACAGCATGAGTCAGGAATGGGATGCCGGTCGGCTGGACAGCGACCTTGAAGGCGTAGCGTTCGATACCCTGGCCGTACGTGCCGGTCAGCACCGTACGCCGGAAGGCGAACACGGTGATCCGATGTTCTTCACTTCCAGCTACGTGTTCCGCACCGCTGCCGATGCGGCTGCGCGGTTTGCCGGGGAAGTGCCAGGCAATGTTTACTCGCGCTACACCAACCCGACCGTGCGCGCGTTCGAAGAGCGTATTGCGGCACTGGAAAGTGCCGAGCAGGCGGTCGCCACCGCCACTGGCATGGCCGCGATCATGGCCGTGGTGATGAGCCTGTGCAGCGCCGGCGATCACGTGCTGGTGTCGCGCAGCGTGTTCGGTTCGACCATCAGCCTGTTCGAGAAGTACTTCAAGCGTTTCGGTGTGCAGGTTGACTATGTGCCACTGGCCGATTTGTCGGCGTGGGACGCGGCGATCAAGCCGAACACCAAACTGCTGTTCGTCGAGTCACCATCCAACCCGCTGGCCGAACTGGTCGACATCAGCGCGCTGGCGGAAATCGCTCACGCCAAAGGCGCGATGCTGGTGGTCGATAACTGCTTCTGCACACCGGCCTTGCAGCAGCCGCTGAAGCTCGGTGCGGACATTGTCGTGCACTCGGCGACCAAGTTCATCGACGGCCAGGGCCGTTGCATGGGCGGCGTGGTAGCTGGCCGCAGCGAGCAGATGAAAGAAGTCGTCGGTTTCCTGCGCACTGCCGGGCCTACCTTGAGCCCGTTCAACGCCTGGATCTTCCTCAAGGGTCTGGAAACCCTCAACCTGCGGATGAAGGCGCACTGCGCCAACGCCCAGCAACTGGCCGAGTGGCTGGAGCAGCAGGACGGCATCGAGAAAGTCCATTACGCCGGTCTCAAAAGCCATCCGCAGCATGAGTTGGCGCAGCGTCAGCAGAAGGCCTTCGGGGCGGTGGTGAGTTTCGAGGTCAAGGGCGGCAAAGAGGGCGCGTGGCGCTTCATCGACGCGACCCGGCTGATCTCGATCACCGCCAACCTCGGCGACAGCAAAACCACCATTACCCACCCGAGCACCACCTCCCACGGCCGTCTGGCGCCGCAGGAGCGTGAAGCGGCGGGGATTCGTGACAGCCTGATCCGTGTCGCGGTCGGCCTGGAAGATGTGGCGGACCTGCAGGCTGACCTGTCGCACGGTCTGGCGGCGTTGTGATCGAGTTGTCCACTCCGAAGGCGGGCACCCATGGCCGCGTGGCGCTGGTCACCGGTGCCGCGCGCGGCATCGGTCTGGGCATCGCCGCCTGGCTGATCAGTGAAGGCTGGCAAGTGGTGCTGACTGATCTGGATCGTATACGCGGCTCGAAAGTGGCGAAGGTGCTCGGCGAAAATGCCTGGTTCATCGCCATGGACGTGGCGGATGAAGGTCAGGTCGCGCTCGGCGTTGCTGAAGTGCTTGGGCAGTTCGGTCGTCTCGATGCACTGGTGTGCAACGCGGCGGTGGCCGATCCGCACAACATCACCCTGGAAAGTCTCGATCTGGCGTACTGGAATCGGGTGCTGGCGGTCAATCTCAGCGGGCCGATGTTGCTGGCCAAGCACTGTGCGCCGTATCTGCGCGCGCACAATGGTTCGATCGTCAACCTGGCTTCGACCCGTGCGCGTCAGTCGGAGGCTGATTCCGAGGCGTATGCAGCGAGCAAGGGCGGTTTGTTGGCGTTGACCCATGCGTTGGCGATCAGCCTCGGGCCGGAGATTCGCGTCAATGCGGTCAGCCCGGGCTGGATTGATGCGCGGGATCCATCCGCACGCCGCGCCGAGCCACTGGCCGATGCCGATCATGCGCAGCATCCGGCAGGCAGGGTAGGGACGGTCGAGGATGTGGCGGCGATGGTGGCGTGGCTGTTGTCGCGCAATGCCGGGTTTGTCACCGGGCAGGAATTCGTCGTGGATGGTGGCATGACCAAGAAGATGATTTACACGGACTAAGAAGCGAAGCCGCAAACCTGTAGGAGTGAGCCTGCTCGCGATAGCGGTTTCAGGGTTGTTGCTTTCTTCAGGGAATGAAGCAATTTTGTCTTTTTCAGAAAAACTTCAATCCTGCTATTGACTTAGGTTCGCTACCTGCGTAAATTTCGCGGCCTCGGAGATGCAAACGGGTGATTAGCTCAGCTGGGAGAGCGTCTGCCTTACAAGCAGAATGTCGGCGGTTCGATCCCGTCATCACCCACCACTCCCGAGAAACTTGCGTAAGCAAGAGCGTAGGCTGAAAGTGCCTGCACCGACGCGCAGCGGTAGTTCAGTCGGTTAGAATACCGGCCTGTCACGCCGGGGGTCGCGGGTTCGAGTCCCGTCCGCTGCGCCATATTTTACGAGTCAGACCAGGTCTGGTTCGCGATTGCAAAGCACCGAAGCTTTCAATCAAAACGAGTTACTTGAGCGCAAGCTCAAAGCGATACGCAGCGGTAGTTCAGTCGGTTAGAATACCGGCCTGTCACGCCGGGGGTCGCGGGTTCGAGTCCCGTCCGCTGCGCCATATCTGTTTCAAGGACCACTGAACGCCTTGAAACACCGAAAACATCCGTTGGTTGTTTCGGAATCGATAGCAAAGACCCTGGTCGAAAGACCGGGGTTTTTTGTGTCTGAAATTTGAGCCTTTTCTCCCTCCACTACCCAGCCCTGCACAAATCCCTGTAGGAGCTGCGGCACGCTGCGATCTTTTGATCTTGATCTTGATCTTGATCGTAGAAGCAGGAGCAAAAGATCGCAGCCTCGTTTCACTCGACAGCTCCTACATGGAAGGGGCGGTTGCATATGCATGGCGGGTGGTCGATTGACGCCATGCGGTGCCACGTCGCATTGATTTTTTGATTCTTTGGTCAAATTTTTGTAACTGGTTGTTTGCTGCGAGGACAGAAACCTTTAAAGTTAACCTTTCGGTCAGCTTTGCACTGTCAACACGCCCTTTGTTTCGCCAAGAAGGGCTTCTGCAAGACTCGAGATTCCCAGTAGATAACCAGAAGGGCGGACACATAACCGCCCAGAGGATGATCCATGTCCAACCGTGATATATCCCGGCGCTCGTTCCTCCAGGGCGGGCTGGTGGCGGGTGTGAGCGTCACGCTCACGCCGCTCAGCACTCAGGCGCTGGCTGCCTTGATGGAAAACAGCGTGACCGTGCCGTCCGAGAAGTGGCTCGGCAACAACGGCAAGGCACGCCAACGTAACGACGCCCTGTCCAAGGTCTGCGGCAACAAAGTATTTGCCCGCGACATTCGCTCCAAGGACATGCCCGGCTGGCCTGAACAGCAAGGCCACGCCATGCTGCTGAAAACCATCAAGGCTGACCGTATCTACGCCGGCTACGACCTGTCGTGGCTTGGCGCCGATTTGCAGCCTGACCGCATCGTCACCGCTGCCGATCTGGACAAGGACGGCATCGTCTTTCCGGAAGAGCACGCGCCGGACCCCTTGCTGCCGGAAGGCAAAGTGCCGATGTTCATCGGTCATCCGGTAGCGATCCTGATCTGGAACGATTTCGAGCGTTTCCGTCAGGCCAAGAACAAACTCAAATTCAATGACAAGGCGATTCGTTACGGTGCACAAGTGCCGTACTACGAAGGCGACCCCTATGGCAGCTTCCGCTACGTGCGTGTGGGCGGCCCGACCTCGGCCGACGAAGACGAGTTCGCCAGCCTCAAGGACTCGATCCTGTTCCCGATGCTGAAGAACCGTCGCCCGGTATGGAATTCCCAGCCGAACCTGCACGGCAACCTGACCGAGCGCGGCCTGTTCTACGCCGACCGCATGAAGCAGCAGATCGACACGCCGCCGGACAACTGGCTGGTGTTCGACGAACGCTACAAGACCCCGTCGATCGAACCGGCCGCGATGGAGCCGGACAACGGTAACGGCTGGTACGACCCGAAAACCAAGACCTTGCACTTCGTGGTCGCCACCCAGTGCCCGCTGGAAGCCGCGACCGAGACCGCGAAAATGATCGCGCCGTCGCGCTTCGGCCTGGCGAACCTGAACATGCACCCGGGTTATACCGTGGGCTACGGTTCCAAAGACCACAACATCTTCGTCTACTACGCGGCCCTCGCTGCGCTGTACGGCGCCGGTGTGCCGGTGCGTCTGGCCAACGACCGCTACGAGCAGTTCCAGAGCGGCATCAAGCGTCACCCGTTCGACATCCGCTACCAGCTGGCGGTGGACAAGAACGACTACAGCTTCAAGATTTTCCGTGCCGAGATGAGCGTCGACGGTGGCGGTCGCATCAACTACAGCCCGTCGGTAGCGGCAGTCGGCGCCACGGCAGCGCAGTCGATCTATTACATGCCGCAGAACGACCTGCAGGTCACCGCTTACCACTCGCGTGGTGTTGAAGCGGGTTCGATGCGCGGTTACGGCACCCTGCAAAGCATGGCGTCGACCGAAATGATGGTCGATGAAATCGCCAATCGTCTGGGTGTCGACGCGATTGATCTGCGTCGCAAGAACGCCTTGCGTTCGGGCATGAAAAACACCCAGGGCGCGATTCCGGCCGGTGCCTTGCGCCTGCACGAAATTCTCGACAAGGCCTCGGTACACGAAGTCTGGAAAAACCGCGACGCGATCAAGAAGCAGCGCGAAGCCGCCGACCCGGACAACTGGTACGGCGTGGGTTTTGCCATTTGCCAGAAAGATTTCGGCACCGGTTCCGAAGCGCCAATGGCCAGCATCGAATTCACCGCTGAAGGTCGCATCACCCTGCGCCACATCGGTATCGAGATCGGCACTGGCATGTCCACTTCGCAAGCGCTGGTCGTTGCTGATTTCCTCGGCAGCCCAGCGCACGACGTGAAGACCGGCGAAACCGAATGGAAGGAAATGCAGTTGATCACCAGCGGCAACCCTTACATCATGAGTCAGGCCGAGCAGGACAACCTGCTGCGCAACCCGCGTTGGGTCGGCAAACTGGCTTCGGCGTCGTCCGCGACCAACTCGGCCTACTACTTCAGCCACGCCACCCGTGAAGCGGCGCGCGTGCTGTTCAACAACGGCTTGTGGCCGGCGGCCATGGAAATCTGGCGTCAGGGCCCTTACGGCGGTCAAGCCAACCCTTACGTGGTGCGTCGCGAAGATGCGCATTGGGTCGACGGCAAACTCACTGCCAACGGCATGCAGCCGCTGAGCTTCGAAGAACTGGCCAGGCATGCTCACGAGCGTGGTCTGGTGACCGGCGCCACCGTTCACGCGTTCAACCGCTGGAGCTGGGCCGAGGCCGAATACAGCATCGACGGCGTGCGCGAGCGTCTGCCGCTCGACGGTCTGGCGGTGAAGTACGGCGATGGCGCACCGAAAGCGAAGAAAGCGTTGATGAGCACGGCGGGTTTCCACCTGCTGGATCGCCAGAACATCAACTACCCGGTGGTTCAGTTGAACAACGCCGCAGTGACTTACTACAGCCCGGTCGCCACGCTGGTCGAGCTGAAGGTCAACAAAGGTTCGGCGCAAGTCGAAGTGCTCAACCACCATTCGTGGGTCGAGTGCGGTCGGGTGCTGGTCGAAGAACTGGTCAAGGGCCAGCTCGAAGGCGGGATCGCCATGGGCATCGGTCACGCACTGATGGAAGAGATGCCGCTGTACGAAGGCGGGCCGGGGGAGGGTGACTGGAACTTCAACCGGTATCGGCTGCCGATGGCCCGTCACGTCGCGGTGTGGAAGCAGACCGCGGAGATTCTGCCGCCGCTGTCGCCAAGCGATCCGTCCAAAGGCATTGCCGAAGTGGTGATGATCCCGGTGGTCGGTGCCATCGGTAACGCCGTGGCGCACGCCATCGGTAAACGTGTTCGCGATCTGCCAATCACTGCTGCGCGCATCAAGGAGGCCCTCAATGGCTAACCGTCCGCTTCAACTGACCCTCAATGGTCAATCCGTCGGCCCGGTGGACATCCCTGATGACCTGCCGATGATCGACTACTTGCACGAATACAAAAACCTCACCGGTTCGCGCCTGGGCTGCGGCCAGGGCATCTGCCACGCCTGCGTGGTGATCGTCGACAACCCGGACGGCACCAGCGAAGAAGTGCGCACCTGCATCACCGGCGCGCATTACTTCGAAGGCAAGAAAGTCCGCACCATCGAAAGTCATGCCAAGCGTGATGAGAGCGGTCAGGTCACCGAGCTGAACCCGATCCAGCAGCGCTTCGTCGACGAGTTCGCCTTCCAGTGCAGCTACTGCGCGCCGGGTTTCGTCAACGCCGCGACGGTGCTGGTAGAGAAGCTGCAGCGTCAGCCGATCGCCAAGAGCCAGCTGGAACAGGTTATCGAGGACAGCCTCGGCCACCACATCTGCCGTTGCACCGGGTACGTGCGTTACTACAACGCCACGCGCAACGTGCTGACCGATCTCGGCCTGGTCAAGGAGGGTTGAGCATGAAGCATCTATTGACCCGCCTGACCCTGGCGGTCGGGCTGGCTGCGCCGCTGTTGTTTGCTCACGCTGATGATCAGGTCAAGCGCGGCGAATACCTTGCTCGCGCCGCCGACTGCATGGCGTGCCACACCGCGCCGGGTGGCGCGCCGTTTTCCGGCGGGCTGCCGATCGTCTCGCCGTTCGGCACGATCTACGGCACCAACATCACTCCGAGCAAAGAGCACGGTATCGGCCTGTACAGCGATGACGAATTCTTCGCTGCGCTGACCGAAGGCAAGCGTCGCGACGGCGCGAATCTGTATCCGGCGATGCCTTACACCTCGTACCACCTGGTGCCTCGAGAAGATTCGGATGCGATTCATGCCTACCTGAAAACCATCGAGCCGATCGAGCGCGCTGCGCCGGTCACCAGCCTGAGCTTTCCGTTCAACGTGCGTCCGGGCCTGATCGGCTGGAACATGCTGTACGGCAAAGCGTTGAAGCTGGAATCTGCCGAAGGCAAAAGCGAAGCCTGGAAGCGCGGTCAGTACATGGTCGAGGTGCTTGGTCACTGCGGCGAATGCCACACGCCACGTGGCCTGCCGGGCGCGATGCAACTGGACAAACGCCTGACCGGCGGCATCCTCAACGGTTATCTGGCACCGAGCCTGCTCGCCACCGATCTGGCGGCGCGCGGCTGGAATCAGCAGGATCTGAGCACGTTTCTCAAGCACGGCATGAGCGCCCAGGGCACGATGTTCAACGAGATGTTCCCGGTGTTCCACAACAGCACCCAGGGTCTGAACGATCAGGATCTGGCGGCGATGGCGACGTTCCTGCTCGGCGACAAACCACCAGTAGCCAAAGAGCTGGCTGAAGTGTCGCCGGACAAACTCGGCCCGAGTGCGCAACGCGGCCGTCAGGAATATTTGAACGTCTGCGCCGGTTGTCATGCTGTCGGTGGCGAAGGCAAACCGCACATCGCCGTGGCCATGCGTGGCAACACCACGCTGCGTCTGGAAGATCCGCGCAACCTGGTGCGGGTGATCGAGGACGGCATCGGTGAGCAGAAATTCGCCGGGTTCGAACACATGCAGCCAATGCCGGGTTTCGCCGACAAGCTCAGTGCTGAACAGCTGACTGATCTGCTGAACTATCTGCGTCAAGGCTGGGGCGGCCAGTCGGCAGAGCTGGCAGTGAGCGACGTGCAGAAACTGCAGGCTGACGCTCCGGCCGTCGAGCACAAGGCGCACTGACATGCAGCATCTCGATCTACAGGTTTTGCGGCGGGCACTGGAGTGGTCGGTGGCGGGGCAGCGCATCTGGCTCTGCACGGTGCTGACCACCTACGGCTCGGCGCCGCGTGCTCCGGGTTCGCTGCTGGCGGTGAACGATAACGGCCAGTGGATCGGGTCGCTGTCCGGTGGTTGCGTCGAGGAAGACTTTCTCGAGCGCGTCGCTGAGGGTGCGTTTCTCGATGCGGTCAATGTCGTGCGTTACGGTGAAGGCGATGATCCGCGCTCGCGGGTCAGCCTGCCCTGTGGCGGCATTCTCGACGTACTGGTAGAGAAATTTGACGCCGGCTGCGAGGTGCAGGCGCATCTGCGTGAGCTTGAATCGGCGTTGCTTGGTCAGCGCCGTTTGATTCGCGAGGTCGATCTGGCCAGCGGTGCGCGCAGTCTGTTCGCGGATCGCGAGCAGGGCGCGCGCATCGAACGCGAGATTGATCGGGTGCGGATTCGCGTCGGTGCCGCCCAGCGCTTGCTGCTGGCGGGTTACTCCAGCGTGGCGCAGGCCTGTGCCGAGTTCGCGGTGGGTCTGGGTTTCGAAGTGATTCTCTGTGATCCGCGTGATGAAGTGCTTGAAGGCGTGGTGCTGAATGGCGTGGAGATTCGTCGGCAACTGCCCTCGGTGTTCATCGCCGATGGCGGCTGTCATCGCGATACTGCGGTGGTGGCGCTGACCCATGATCCGCGTATTGACGATCTGGCGATGATGGAAGCGGTGCGCACCGAGGCGTCTTACATCGGCGTCATGGGTTCGCAGCAGACTTCGCAGAAGCGCTTCGAGCGGTTGCGCAGGATTGGTGGGCTGGGGGAGGCCGAACTGGCGCGGATTCATGCGCCGATCGGGCTTAACCTGGGCAGCAAGACGCCGGCGGAGATTGCTTTGGCGGTGCTGGCGGATATCTTGCGGATTCGTAGCGGGATTGCTCGGGATCAACTCTGATCTGGACTTTGCAAATATTTGTGGCGAGGGAGCTTGCTCCCGCTGGACTGCGCAGCAGGCCTTCTTTCCTGGATGAAAGAGGGGCCGCTTCGCGACCCGGCGGGAGCAAGCTCCCTCGCCACAGTTTCTTGTCAGTCAAGAAAACTGATCAGAAACCCAGCTTGTCACGCAACCCGTAATACCACGCCCCCAACGCCGCAAACGGCGTACGCAGCAACTGCCCGCCCGGGAACGGATAGTGCGGCAGATCGGCAAACGCATCAAAACGCTCGGCCTGACCACGCAACGCCTCGGCCAGCACCTTGCCGGCGAGATGCGTATAGGTCACACCATGGCCGCTGCAGCCCTGAGAGTAGTAGATGTTGTCGCCCAGGCGTCCGACCTGCGGCAGGCGCGACAGGGTCAGCAGGAAATTGCCCGTCCACGCGTAATCAATCTTCACGTCTTTCAGTTGCGGAAAGGCCTTGAGCATTTTCGGGCGGATGATCGCTTCGATGTTCGCCGGATCCCGCGCGCCATAGACCACTCCGCCGCCGAAGATCAGACGCTTGTCGCCGGTCAGTCGGTAGTAGTCGAGCAGATAGTTGCAGTCTTCGACGCAGTAATCCTGTGGCAGAAGAGATTTCGCCAGCTCATCGCCCAGCGGTTCGGTGGTGATTACCTGGGTGCCGCACGGCATCGATTTCGCCGCCAGTTCCGGTACCAGATTGCCGAGATAGGCGTTGCCTGCAACGATGATGAACTTGGCCCTGACCTTGCCTTGCGGCGTGTGCACCACCGGGTTGGGACCACGCTCGATGCGCACTGCTGGCGATTGCTCATAGATGGTGCCGCCGAGGGACTCGACCGCAGCAGCTTCACCGAGCGCAAGGTTCAGCGGATGAATGTGGCCGCCGCTCATGTCGAGCATGCCGCCGACGTATTGATCGCACGCCACCACTTCGCGAATGCGGCGCTGATCGAGCAGTTCCAGTTGCGTGTGGCCGAAGCGTTCCCACAGGCGCTTCTGCGATTCCAGATGGCCCATCTGCTTGGTCGTCAGCGCGGCGAACACGCCGCCGTCCTTCAGGTCGCACTGGATGTTGTACTTGGCGACGCGCTCACGAATGATCCGGCCGCCTTCGAAGGCCATCTGCCCGAGAAGTTGCGCCTGTTTGGGGCCGACAGTGCGTTCGATAACGTCGATGTCGCGGCTGTAGCTGTTGACGATCTGCCCGCCATTACGTCCCGACGCACCGAAGCCGACCTTGGCCGCTTCCAGTACCGTCACACGAAAACCGTTCTCCAGCAGAAACAGCGCCGAGGACAGCCCGGTGTACCCGGCGCCGATCACACAGACATCCGTCTCCACATCATCCAGCAGGGCCGGACGTGGCGGTACGGCATTGGCCGACGCAGCGTAATAAGACTCTGGGTAAGGGGTGTTCGCCATCCTGCAGCCTCTGTTTAATATATTTTACGAGTGCGCCGATCCTACCCGAGTTGAAAAACCTCCGCCAGCCACCGGAAAAATCTCCTTCACCGGCCCGAAATTAAATATTTTGCATATTCATAGGGTTAGGTGAAAAAAAGGTGTTGACACCCCTCCGGAATTCCGTAGAATGCCGCCTCACAGCAGGCACGTAGCTCAGTTGGTTAGAGCACCACCTTGACATGGTGGGGGTCGTTGGTTCGAGTCCAATCGCGCCTACCAAACAAAATCCGCTCTGCTGGGCGGTCTGGAAGGGCTCACCGAAAGGTGGGCCCTTTTTTGTTGTCTGCGATTTTCCAAAGCTTTGCCTCGGCGATCTCGCCCAAACCTTCACATGCTCCGTTACCTTGAACGCTTAGCGTGTTTCGAAATAACACGTCCTGTTCATATGTTTTTCCGTGTGTTTTTGGATCCGTTAAAAAAGTGTGGATATTTAAGGGGTTACAGGCCTTTGTAACCGACCGGTTATCAAAAAAATGTTGTTGCCGGTCGTGGATTTCAGTAACATCCGTCCCGCGTTCACCACCACGGTTTATGCATTTTTAAATCCCAAGCTTCCATCAGCTGCTTGGGATTTTTTTTGCCTGCGATTTGGCGAATCCCGCTTTTTGTCTCCCGGCTTCCTGCGCGAAGCTTTCCAGCCCCACGATTGTGTGCGGGCGACACCGCGATTTTTCGACTACTACTGACTGGCGTTTTCCAGGGCTTTCGCAAAGGAGTTCGTCGATGCTGGTTCATTGGTTTCTTGCAGCGATTCATTTATTGGCTTTTGCCTTGGGCTTCTGGGCGGTGTTGACCCGTGGCACGGCGTTCAGTCGCCTCGCGGCTGGCGTCGGCGAGCCCAGGCGAGTGTTGCTCGTTGATAATCTGTGGGGGATTGCCGCGCTGGTGCTGCTGGTCACCGGAGGCATGCGCGCCTTTGGCGGCTTTGAAAAGGGTACTGACTACTATCTGCATCAGCCGCTGTTTCATTTGAAGATGACGTTGTTCGTGCTGATTCTGCTGGTCGAGCTGGCGCCGATGATCACGCTGATCAAGTGGCGGATCGCGTCGGCGCGGGGCAAGACGCTCGATATCGGGCGCGCAAGGCTGTATGCGCGGCTCAGTCATGTCGAGGCGTTGTTGTTGGTGCTGATGGTGATCGCAGCCACCGGCATGGCGCGCGGCGTGATGTTCGGCTAACGCGGCGTAATTCCCTGTGTTCTCTCGGAAACGTCTGACAGCCAGCCTGGGGAGTCGCAGGTAGTATCGCGCTGCAGCAGGAGAGAGGGGAGCGGATGAGGCGGGGGTCAGGCGCCGTGCCCAGCGAAGTGGGGCGCGGATGGCAGTACGGCGCGTGAATCTTTAGCCAGTCATTACATCGAGGCAACGGACTGGCTACTGACAGCGGGGTGGCTCAAGGCGTTTGTGGCTTGTCCGGAGCGGTCAGGCCGGCCTGAATGCGCTGATAGATTTCTTCCCGGTGCACGGCGACGTTCTTCGGAGCGTTGATGCCGATGCGGACTTGCTGGCCGCTGACGCCGAGGATGGTGATGGTAATGTCATCGCCAATGTTTATGCTTTCACCGACTTTGCGGGTGAGTATCAGCATGGTCTTCTCCTTGATTGCTTTGTAGGGCACCTGATTCAGACAGTGCAGAGGTCGGTGGTACGTATAGATTAGTGCGAAGTCTCACGGTTTGGGTGCCTCTTTCTGACGCGCAGATACGGCATTAATTCCCAGGGCGTAACTATACAGAGGCTGCAATCATCAATCTCGTTGTTTTGTGCCCATTTTGCGGGCCTCGCGAAGTATTTATGAATGTTAAGATCGCCGCTTTGAGATTTTCGAGGAAAGCGTTGTGCGCAAATTGGTCTGGATGGTCGCGGCACTGGTATTGGCAGGATGTGGTGAAGGCAAAAGTGTAGACGTGCAGAAGCCGAAATCGACAGTCGCGGCCGCGCCTGCAACGGCGTCTGCTCCGCAGTGGGACCTCGAAGTGCGCGGCGAAACACCTCAGGCTGTCAGCGACCTGAGTGGCTGGTTGATCGAGCATGCTTTTGTGCCGACCGTAATCAAGGACGGCAGCGGCAAGACACGGATCCTGATTGGCCCGTTCAACTCCCAGGCCGAGGCGCAAGCTCGCAAGGTAGAGGTGGATGCTGCCTTGGTGAAGGCCAAGAAGCAGAACGTCGAGTCGGTGCTCGTGGAGCATCCGCTCGCGCCGTAAACCACCCGTTCAGCGGAGCGGCCTAAAGGACATCGCAGGCGACTCGTCTTATACGAGTCAATCTCGATTCTCGAAGGAGCTCCGCATGGCTTCCGCCGCTCCCTATAAACTCTTCAATGCGGTTCTGCACCGCAAGACGCTGGTGAGTCCGCACATGATGCGGATCACGCTCGCCGACCCCTCGATAGGTGGTATGGCCACCTGGGCGCCGGATCAGCGCGTCAAACTGTTCTTCCCTGCTGAAGATGGATCGCCTGCAAGTCTTGCGCAGGAGGAGGGTTGGTACGCGCGTTTTCGTTCGATGCTGGCGAGCCGTCGACCAGCAATGCGCACCTACACCATTCGTCATTTGCGCGCCGATCAGGGCGAGGTCGACATCGACTTTGTCCTGCATGGCGAGACCGGTCCCGCGTCGCGCTGGGCGCTGCGTGCGCAGCCGGGAGCGTCGATGCAGATTCTTGCGCCCGATAGCCTTTTTTCGGCGCAGGACGCTGGGGGGTTCGAATGGAAACCGCCGCAGTTGCTCAAGGAGGTTTTGCTGGTGGCGGATGCCACGGCGTTGCCGGCCGCCATGGGGATTCTCGAGCAACTGGCCGCCATGGCCGAGCCCCCGCGCACGCAAGCGTTCTTTGAGGTGGACAGTTTGCAGGACATGCTCTCGGTGCCGGACTGGCCCGGGTTGTCGGTGCAGTGGCTGGTGCGTGATCAGGCGCAAGCGGCGGTCGCCGGCACGCTGATGGTGGAGGCGGTGCAGCGCGCGGTCCGGCCGGCAGATGGGCAATCAGTCGGGCAGGCCGCTGAACTGGCTGAGGTCGATATCGACCAGGAGATTCTTTGGGAGATCGCCCATACCGCCCCTGAAGGGTTTTATGGCTGGATTGCCGGAGAAAGTGCGGCAGTCATGCGGCTGCGCAAATACCTGATCAAGGAATGCGGTATCCCCCGTGAGTCACTCAATCTGATGGGCTACTGGCGCTATAACAAGGCTGGCAGCTAGGCACAAAAAAGGCCTCGAATATCACTTTCGAGGCCTTTTCTTATGCGCTGGAGGATCAGCCGCAGGCTTTCAAATTTACCGGGCCGACAAACTCATTGCCGCGTCCCATCACGCACGCCACGCTTTGATTGCGTTGGCGTTCCCAGTCCTGCACCGGGTAGGTCTTGTCCCACGCTTCGTACAACTGCCGATCCTGTTTCGACAGGCGCAAGCCGTACTGCTTGCTCATGTAGAAATAGGTGCGCGCAATCATGCCGCGAATAGACGGGCGAGGCATGACCTTCTTGGCCTTGAAGTCGACTTGGGTCAGGCACGAGCCGTACTGTCCGGATTGCACCGGCAGCCAGCCATAGCTGAAGTTGCTGCGATCACCATTGACCTCGCCGATGCTCGGCACCAGGTTGTGCAGGTCGGCTTCGGCTTTCTGATAGCTCGGGTCATAGCGGGTGCAGTTCTTGCGTCCGCCCGACTGCCAGCATTGGCGCTGATGGCCGAACTCCCATGCCGGGACAATGTGCTCCCATTCAATGCGCGAGGCACGCTTGGCATTCTTGCGCGGCACGTAGCCGCAAGCCTTCAAGTCCACCTTGTTGCCGGTGTACTTGCACCCGCAGTAAAACTCGGTGGACTGCGGCGCATAGAGTTTCCAGGCGACCTTCTTGGCCTCGGTAAAGGTACGCGGTGCGCCAGCCTGGGCACCAAAAGCGATGAACAGCAACAGCAAAGCAAAACAGCGGACACTCATTGAATCAATCTTCCTTCGGCACAACCCAAAAAATCTGCACGCCACCATCGTCGCGATAGGCGAGTGTGACGTTGTCGTTCTCGTCGATTTCCTCGAGCAACTGCTCCCATGCATCCACAGGCTCGTCCGGCAGACGGAAGATCAAGGCGGCTTTGGCTTTTTGTGCGGTAGGGGAATTGATGATTTTCTGAACGCGCATGCCCATGCGTTCGTAAGCGTCAGGAGCATCAGGAGAGGTGGCCACGAGGTTATCCTTATTAAGCTGTACGTGCATACAGTATTTAACTGTAAGCATTTTCGCAACTGCTTAAAATTCAAGAAAATCCTCTGACAGCGCTTTTCCGATTTTGGTGTAGGTCGGGTCGATTATTTTGTACGAAAAATTAGCGCTCAGCGTAGGCGGCAGCACCACCCGCCGCGCGGGCGAGTGATGTGCAGGTTGCCCGACCCGGAAAGGGTCGGGCGAAGGTCAATCAGTATTCCCAGAACATCCGTTGCAGCTCTTTGCTGTCGTTGGTTTTGGTCAGGGCGACCATGGCCAGGATGCGGGCTTTTTGCGGGTTCAGGTCGTGAGCGACCACCCAGTCGTACTTGTCGTCAGGCTGTTCGGCGTTGCGCAGAACGAAACCGCCGGCGTTGACGTGGGACGAACGGATGATCTGCACGCCATCTTTACGCAGGGCTTGCAGGGATGGCACGACGCGGGAAGACACCGAGCCATTGCCGGTACCGGCGTGGATGATGGCTTTCGCGCCGGCCTGGGCCAGAGCCTTGTAGGCGGTGTCGTCGACGTTGCCGTAGGAGTAGGCGATTTCTACGTCAGGCAGGCTCTTGATGTTCTTGATGTCGAATTCCGAATCCATGGTGTGACGCTTGGCTGGCAAGCGGAACCAGTAGGATTTGCCTTCGACCACCATGCCCAGCGGACCCCAAGGGCTTTTGAACGCCTCGGTCTTGATGTTGATCATCTTGCTGACGTCGCGACCGGACTGGATTTCATCGTTCATGGTCACCAGCACGCCTTTGCCGCGCGCATCTTTGCTGCTGGCCACGGCAACGGCGTTGTACAGGTTGAGCATGCCGTCCGCCGACATGGCGGTGCCTGGACGCATCGAGCCGACCACGATGATCGGCTTGTCGGTTTTTTCCACCAGGTTCAGGAAATAGGCGGTCTCTTCCAGGGTGTCGGTACCGTGGGTGATGACGATGCCATCCACGTCTTTGCTGTCGGCCAGTTCGGATACGCGGCGACCGAGTTGCAGCAGGTTGTCGTTGGTAATGCTTTCGGAGGCGATCTGCATGACTTGTTCGCCACGCACGTTCGCCAGTTTGCTCAGCTCGGGGATGCCGGCGATCAGTTGTTCAATGCCGACTTTGGCCGCTTGATAGGTGGCGCTGTTGGCCGCGCTGGCGCCAGCGCCGGCAATGGTCCCGCCAGTGGCGAGCACCACGACGTTGGCGAGTTTGGTCTGGGTTTCGACTTCTTTTGCCTGAAGGGCGGTCGGCAGGAGCAGGAGGAGGGCCAAAGCGCCCGGTACCAAGGTGTTGAAAGCAGATTTCATTATTTTTCTCTCTAGTAGTGAGACGGTGCTGATGCAGGTTCATCTAGATGCGCCCCGCGCCGATCTGGATGCGCGGGGTGCGGTGAAGGGAGCAGGATCTGTACCAGCGGTACTTTGCTTTAGAGAAATGTTTAACCTCATGATTTAAATCAAGATTTTATTGGTTGGACAATGATGCGACGAATCACCTGGCCGGGTTTCCGAACAAAGCAAGCTTTCGCGTTCGGTTCACCGAAAGGGACTACACCTCTTGGCGACCGTAACCGCTTGCCGGTTTCAGGTTTTCTGCTAAAGAAACCCGTCAGTAAGCCGATGGCTGTTGAAGGAAATGTTTATTTAGGGAGTTCACATGTCACTGACGATCGGTTTTTCAAATCCCGGCGCAGTCACCATCGGCGGTAAAACCGCAGCGACAATCAATGCAATGAGCCAAGCGGAAGCGGATGCGTCCGACAAGGCGCTTGGCGTTGAAAAAGAACCGAGCAATCAGGTCCGAACCGGTGGTCCCGCGCAAGAAGCCAGCCAGGCGGATAGCGCTGACAGCGGCGATAACCTGAGCGTCACCGTGAAAATGCTGCTCAAGCGCATGCAGGAATTGCAGAAGCAACTGCAGGAGCAGCAACAGCAACTGGCTGCAGCCCAGGCCGCGAGCTATCCAACACCTGAGGCCAAGTCGCAGGCGGTCATGTCCGTCCAGGGACAGATTGCGCAAACCAGCGGAGAGCTGATGCAAGTGGCGGCGGCGCTGGTCAAGGAAATGACCAAGGATTCCACCAGCGGCAATCTGGTCAGCACCACGGCCTGAGCAGCGAGAGGCGAGTCCGATGATTCGCCCTACAATATTTGACGATTTCTGATTGTTGACAAATGTCGGCAGGATTCACATAGTTCGACCTGCGCAAACGATTGCGCGGCTTTTCCGGCGCACTGTTGGCCGGAACAAGCGATCAAGCTAACGCCCGCGCGAGCGTTGCTCACAATAATCATAAGATCGGAGTGAACCCATGAAGCTGCCATTCGCTGGACGTCTTCTTGCAGTCGCTATGCTGGCTGCTGCAGCCGCCGCACTACCTGTCTCTTCGGCCTTCGCCGAGTCCCCGGAAAAACCCAAAGTCGCACTGGTCATGAAATCCCTGGCCAACGAATTCTTCCTGACCATGGAAGATGGCGCCAAGGCTTACCAGAAAGACCACTCTGCCGACTTCGACCTGATCTCCAACGGCATCAAGGACGAGACCGATACCGCCGGCCAGACCCGTATCGTCGAGCAGATGATTCTGGCCAAGGTCAACGCCCTGGTCATCGCGCCTTCCGATTCCAAAGCCATGGTGCCGGTGATCAAGAAAGCCGTTGACGCCGGCATCACCGTGATCAACATCGACAACCAGCTCGATCCGCAAATCGTCAAAAGCAAAAACATCAGTGTGCCATTCGTAGGCCCGGACAACCGCAAGGGTGCACGTCTGGTCGGCGAATACCTGGCCAAGCAACTGAAGGCCGGTGACGAAGTCGGCATCATCGAAGGCGTGTCCACCACCACCAACGCCCAACAGCGCACCGCAGGCTTCAAGGATGCGATGGAGGCGGCGCAGATCAAGGTTGTGTCGCTGCAGTCCGGCGACTGGGAGATCGACAAGGGCAACAAGGTTGCTGCTTCGATTCTCAGCGAATACCCGAATGTGAAAGCGCTGCTGGCGGGTAACGACAGCATGGCCGTTGGCGCCGTTTCCGCCGTGCGTGCTGCGGGCAAGGCCGGGCAGGTACAGGTTGTCGGTTACGACAATATCAACGCCATCAAGCCGATGCTCAAGGACGGCCGTGTACTGGCGACTGCCGATCAGTTTGCTGCCAAACAGGCCGTGTTCGGTATCGAGACCGCGCTGAAAATCATCAAGGGCGAGAAAGTCGACAGCGGCGCCAATGGCGTGATCGAAACGCCAGTCGAGCTGGTCACCAAATAAGTCTTCCGGCGACACAACGGCGCTCGTCCGTCCGGGCGAGCGCATGGAGAGTTTTTATGTCAGTTTCCGCCCCGAACGCTGTCCTCTCGGTCAGCGGTATCGGTAAGACCTATGCGCAACCGGTGCTCACGGGCATCGACTTGACGCTGATGCGCGGTGAAGTGCTGGCGCTGACCGGTGAGAATGGTGCCGGTAAAAGCACGCTGTCGAAGATCATTGGTGGCCTGGTTACGCCCACCACTGGCCAGATGCAGTTTCAGGGCAAGGACTACCGTCCGGGCAGCCGTACCCAGGCCGAAGAGCTTGGCGTGCGCATGGTCATGCAAGAACTCAATCTGTTGCCGACCCTGTCGGTGGCGGAAAACCTGTTTCTCGACAACCTGCCGAGCAACGGCGGCTGGATCAGCCGCAAGCAATTGCGCAAAGCCGCGATCGAAGCCATGGCGCAGGTCGGCCTCGATGCCATTGACCCCGACACCCTGGTCGGCGAACTCGGCATCGGCCATCAACAAATGGTCGAGATCGCGCGCAACCTGATCGGCGATTGCCATGTGCTGATCCTCGATGAGCCGACTGCGATGCTTACCGCCCGTGAGGTAGAAATGCTCTTCGAGCAGATCACTCGCTTGCAGGCGCGTGGCGTTTCGATCATCTACATCTCGCACCGCCTCGAAGAGTTGGCGCGCGTCGCGCAGCGCATTGCCGTGCTGCGTGACGGCAATCTGGTCTGCGTCGAGCCGATGGCCAACTACAACAGTGAGCAACTGGTGACCTTGATGGTCGGTCGCGAGCTGGGCGAACACATCGACATGGGCCCGCGCAAGATTGGCGCCCCGGCACTGACGGTCAAGGGCCTGACCCGTTCCGACAAGGTGCGTGATGTTTCCTTTGAAGTGCGTGCCGGCGAGATTTTCGGGATTTCCGGGTTGATCGGGGCAGGGCGCACCGAATTGCTGCGACTGATCTTCGGCGCCGATCTGGCTGACAGCGGCACGATTGCGCTGGGCTCGCCGGCGCAAGTGGTCAGTGTGCGTTCGCCGGTCGATGCGGTGAAGCATGGCATTGCCTTGATCACTGAAGACCGAAAGGGCGAAGGCCTGCTGCTCAGCCAGTCGATCAGCGCCAACATCGCTCTGGGCAACATGCCGGAAATTTCCAGGGCGGGAATCGTCAATAACGGCGACGAAATCTCCCTCGCGCAGCGTCAGATCAACGCCATGCGCATCCGCAGTTCCAGCCCGACACAACTGGTGTCGGAACTGTCCGGCGGCAATCAGCAGAAAGTGGTGATCGGTCGTTGGCTGGAGCGCGATTGCTCGGTGCTGTTGTTCGACGAACCGACTCGCGGCATCGACGTCGGCGCCAAGTTCGACATCTATGCCCTGCTCGGCGAGTTGACGCGTCAGGGCAAGGCGCTGGTGGTGGTGTCCAGTGACCTGCGCGAGCTGATGCTGATCTGCGACCGGATCGGTGTGCTGTCGGCCGGGCGTTTGATCGACACCTTCGAGCGCGACAGCTGGACTCAGGATGATTTGCTTGCCGCCGCGTTCGCCGGCTACCAAAAACGTGATGCGTTGCTCAATGAAGCGGCGCCTAGGGAACTCCCATGAAAACTGCAACTTCCGCCGGCAAACGTAGTGGCAATTTCTACGGTCTGGGCACCTATCTGGGCCTGGCCGGGGCCTTGCTGGCGATGGTGGCGCTGTTCTCGGTGATGAGCAGCCACTTCCTGTCCTATAACACTTTCAGCACCCTGGCCAACCAGATCCCTGACCTGATGGTGCTGGCGGTGGGCATGACCTTTGTATTGATCATCGGCGGCATCGACCTGTCGGTGGGTTCGGTGCTGGCGCTTGCCGCCTCGACCGTCAGCGTGGCGATTCTCGGCTGGGGCTGGAGCGTGTTGCCGGCAGCATTGCTCGGCATGGCAGTGGCGGCGCTGGCCGGTACGGTCACCGGCTCGATCACCGTGGCGTGGCGCATTCCGTCGTTCATCGTTTCGCTCGGTGTACTGGAAATGGCTCGTGGCCTGGCGTATCAGATGACCGGTTCGCGCACCGCCTACATCGGTGATTCGTTTGCCTGGCTGTCGAACCCGATCGCTTTCGGTATCTCGCCGTCGTTCATCATTGCCTTGCTGGTGATCTTCATTGCCCAAGCCGTTCTGACCCGCACCGTGTTCGGTCGCTACCTGATCGGCATTGGCACCAACGAAGAAGCGGTGCGTCTGGCCGGGATCAATCCAAAGCCGTACAAGATTCTGGTGTTCAGCCTGATGGGGCTGCTGGCCGGTATCGCTGCGCTGTTCCAGATTTCCCGTCTGGAAGCGGCGGACCCGAACGCCGGCTCCGGTCTCGAACTGCAAGTGATCGCCGCCGTGGTGATTGGCGGTACCAGCCTGATGGGCGGGCGTGGTTCGGTGATCAGTACGTTCTTCGGTGTGTTGATCATTTCGGTGCTGGCCGCCGGTCTGGCGCAGATCGGTGCGACCGAGCCGACCAAGCGCATCATCACCGGCGCGGTGATTGTCATTGCGGTGGTGCTCGATACCTATCGCAGCCAACGCGCCAGTCGACGGGGCTAACAGATGGCAACGATCAAGGATGTGGCGGCGCTCGCGGGGATTTCCTACACGACAGTTTCTCACGTGGTGAACAAGACGCGCCCGGTCAGCCAGGAAGTGCGGTTGAAGGTCGAGGCGGCCATCAAGAGTCTCGACTACGTGCCGAGTGCGGTGGCCCGTTCACTGAAAGCCAAGACCACTGCGACTATTGGCTTATTGGTGCCCAACAGCCTCAACCCGTATTTTGCCGAGTTGGCACGGGGCATCGAGGATTACTGCGAGCGTAACGGCTACTGCGTGATCCTTTGCAACTCTGACGACAACCCGGACAAACAGCGCAGCTATTTGCGGGTGCTGTTGGAAAAACGCATTGACGGCCTGATCGTTGCCTCCGCCGGTGGCGACATCGGGCTCGCGCAAGGGCTGGCCGGGGTGAAGACGCCGATGGTGATTGTCGACCGCGGGCTCGATGGCGTGGACGCCGATCTGGTGCGCATCGACCACGAATATGGCGCTTATCTGGCGACCCGGCACCTGCTGGAATTGGGCCATCGCGACATCGCTACCATCGGTGGTCCGTCGGGTACCAGTGTGGCGCAAATGCGTCAGGCCGGTTTTTGTCGGGCGCTGCAGGAAGCGGGGCTCAAGGTGCGCCCCGAGCGCATGCTGGAAAGCGATTTCACCAGCACTGGCGGTTACAACGCGGCGGCCATCCTGCTCGAAAGCCACCCGCCGAGTGCGATCTTCGCCGGTAACGACATGATCGGTATCGGCGTGCTGCGTGCGGCGGCCGAGCGCAATGTGCGTGTACCGAGCGAGCTTTCGGTGATTGGCTTCGACGATATCCAGATGAGCCGTTATGTGTACCCGGCGCTGACCACCGTCGGCCAGTCGATCCTGCAGTTGGGCGAGATGGCTGCCGAGGTTCTGCTGCGAAGGATTGCTACCCCGGGCCTGGTCACCGATCAACGGATCGTGACCCCGAGTATTGTCTTGCGCGAATCGACTGCACCGCTGTCCGGCGTGTTCACCGAGTACCGCTGAAACCGAATTGACGAGTAGTGATGTATGTCAGCAAATGTAGTGGTAATAGGCAGCCTGAACATGGATCTGGTCACCCGGGCGCCACGGCTGCCCAAGGGCGGGGAAACGCTGATCGGTCATTCCTTTGCCACCGTGTCCGGCGGCAAGGGCGCCAATCAGGCGGTGGCCGCTGCGCGCCTCGGGGCGCAGGTGGCGATGGTCGGCTGTGTTGGCAACGATGACTACGGCGTGCAATTGCGCGACGCGTTGCTGATCGAGCAGATCGACTGTCAGGCGCTGAGCACGGTTGAAGATTCCAGTGGTGTGGCGCTGATCGTGGTCGATGACAACAGTCAGAACGCCATCGTGATCGTTGCCGGCGCCAACGGTGCAATGACCCCGGCGGTGATCGACCGCTTTGATGCAGTGCTGCAAGCAGCCGACGTGGTTATCTGCCAGCTCGAAATCCCGGATGCAACAGTGGGGCATGCACTCAAGCGTGCACGTGCGCTGGGCAAAACAGTGATCCTCAACCCGGCGCCGGCCAGTCGTCCGTTGCCGGCAGACTGGTTTGCCGCCATCGACTACCTGATCCCCAACGAAAGCGAAGCCGCTGCGTTGAGCGGGATGCCGGTCGATTCGCTGGAAACCGCGCAAAGCGCGGCCAGCCATCTGATTGCCATGGGCGCGGCCAAGGTCATCATCACCCTCGGTGCGCAGGGCTCACTGTTTGCCAATGGCAAAGGCTTCGAGCATTTCCCTGCGCCGAAAGTGAAGGCCGTCGATACCACCGCCGCCGGCGATACCTTTGTCGGCGGGTTTGCCGCGGCGCTCGCCAGTGGCAAGACCGAAGCGGAAGCGATTCGTTATGGGCAGATCGCGGCAGCGTTGTCCGTGACCCGGGCCGGCGCACAACCTTCCATTCCTACCATGTCCGACGTACAGGCATTCAAACCCGCATGAAAAAGACTCCTCTGCTCAACGTCGCGTTGTCGCGGCTGATCGCCTCCCTGGGCCATGGCGACATGGTGATCATCGGTGATGCCGGGCTGCCGGTTCCTCCGGGTGTTGAACTGATTGATCTGGCGCTGACCCATGGTGTTCCGGATTTCGTCAGTACCCTGAAAGTCGTGCTCAGCGAGATGCAGGTGGAAAGCCATGTGCTGGCCAACGAAATCCTCGACAAGCAGCCGACCGCGCTGGTCACGCTGGACGAGTTGCAGGAAGAGGGTGCCCTCGGTCGGCGCGAGCTGCTGACTCATGAGCAATTCAAGGTTCTCAGCCGACAGGCACGGGCGATTGTTCGTACAGGCGAATGTCAGCCGTACTGCAACATCGTGCTGGTGGCCGGGGTAACGTTCTAACCGGGTTTTCGACCCTTTCATTTTTCATCAGCACAAGGAATGCGCCATGCACCGCTATGCTCAAAAACTCCACCAATTACTTCGGAGTCTGCTGCTTTTGTCTTTTATTACCGCCACCGGCGCTCAGGCTGCTGAAAAGATCGACCTGATCATCGACACCGACCCGGGTGCCGACGACGTAGTCGCCTTGCTGTTCGCTCTGGCTTCGCCGGATGAACTGAACATTCGCGCACTGACCACCGTGGCCGGCAACGTGCGCCTCGACAAGACTTCGCGCAACGCGCGCCTGGCTCGCGAGTGGGCAGGGCGCGAAGACGTTCCGGTGTATGCCGGTGCGCCGAAGCCACTGATGCGTACGCCGATCTACGCCGAGAACATCCATGGCAAGGAAGGCCTGTCGGGTGTGACCGTGCATGAGCCGAAAAAGGGTCTGGCCGAAGGCAATGCGGTCAACTACCTGATCGACACCCTGAAGAAAGCCAAGCCGCACAGCATCACCATCGCCATGCTCGGTCCGCAGACCAACCTTGCGCTGGCGCTGATCCAGGAGCCGGAGATCGTCAACGGCATCAAGGAAGTGGTGATCATGGGTGGCGCGCACTTCAATGGCGGCAACATCACTCCGGTGGCGGAATTCAACCTGTTCGCCGACCCGCAAGCGGCGAAAGTGGTGCTCAAGAGCGGCGTGAAGCTGACCTACCTGCCGCTGGACGTGACTCACAAGATCCTCACCAGCGACGCACGCCTGAAGCAGATTGCCGCGCTGAACAACAACGCGAGCAAGATCGTTGGCGACATCCTCAATGAGTACATCAAAGGCGACATGGAGCATTACGGCATCCCGGGTGGCCCGGTGCATGACGCGACCGTCATCGCTTACCTGCTCAAGCCTGAGCTGTTCACCGGTCGTTCGGTGAACGTGGCCATCGACAGCCGTGAAGGCATCACCTTCGGCCAGACTGTCGTTGACTGGTACGACGGCCTGAAGCAACCGAAAAATGCCTTCTGGGTCGAGAATGGCGATGCCCAGGGCTTTTTTGATCTGCTGACCGAGCGTCTGAAGCGCTTGAAGTAAGGCATAGGCCCGCAGGTGCCAGCCTGCGGGTCGTTACTCCCTCTCAGTCTTGTGCTCGTGCTGATACCGCTCGAACACTTGTGCAATGAATGTCTGTGCACCTTGGGTTCCCATGGTCTTGACCAGCAGATCGATGCTGATCAACGCCAGCTCCTCTGAACTGCCCGGGCTATACGAACTGTGTCCCTTCGGCCAAAGAACCTTGATGTCGGCGGTGATGCTTACGGTGCTCATGAGTGCGCTCGAAAAGTCGGGAATGTCTGCGTCCGAGTTAACCACTTTGTCGGGCGTTTGGCACTGCGACTTAGGCATGAGCGCGACGCTATGCGACACTTGGTCTTTTCCGGCTGATCCAAGGAATGCGCTGTGCAGATTGATTTGAACACCCCCGACGGCCTCACACTCGACGCTGTGCGCCAGTTGCTGGCCTCGGCCAGCGATGATGTGCACACGCAGTTGCGCGTGACCAAGGGTGGGATTGCCTATATTTCTTCTGGCGTGACGGGTGGGCAGGACATTGATGGCCTGCTGTTTCGTCTGGAGACCTGGGCCAAGGGTTCGGGGTATGTCGGCAACGTCGCGGCCAGTGATGAAGTCTGGGTGATGCAGATTTTTAATGCACTGAAGGACAACTGGCCGAATCCGCCGCTCGATTACATCGACGTCTATTGAGCGTCGTTAATATTCGGTGACGATTGCGTGAGGATGCGTTGCGCGCACTTCAGGCAAACTCGGCGTTTTTTCCGGATCGTGGGGCAGGGTGACAGCACTGGCTGTGAAACCAAACGCCAGATTGGCGGTCGCACGATCTCAGCTTAACCATTTGAAAAAAGGAGGCTTCATGCCTTTGAAGTTCGCGTCTCTGGGTGCACTTATGGCCGTTGCCATGTTGGCCGGTTGCAGCACAACCTCCAGCGAGTCGGCAAAGGATCCTGTGGCAACCGATGCCGGTCATAGCCGCTGTGAAGCAAAGGCAGCGGAATTTGCCATCGGGAAAAAGGCTTCGCCGGAACTGCTCGATCAGGCTCGAGCCAAGGCTGGCGCGCAAAACGCCCGCTTCCTCAAGCCAACCGACATGATCACTCTGGAGTACCGTTCCGATCGCTTGAATCTGAACACCGACAACAACCTGGTGGTCACTCGCGTCAACTGCGGCTGATCGCAGACCACTTTTGTTGCAGGCATAAAAAACCCCGTCACATGGACGGGGTTTTTTTAGTGCGCCGGGAAATTACTCTGGGCGAACTTGTGCAGCTTGCATACCCTTTTGGCCTTTCTCAGCCACGAAAGAGACGGTCTGGCCTTCTTTCAGGCTTTTGAAACCGTCGGATTCGATAGCTTTGAAGTGTACGAACAGGTCGTCACCGCCACCTTGAGGTGTTATGAAGCCTAAGCCTTTTTCATCGTTGAACCATTTAACGGTGCCGGTTTGGCGATTAGACATGGTGTATCTCCAAGAAACATATATTTTCAGTAGTACTGTGCTGCTCAGGCCAACTGGGCACACCGGAGTATCATAGTCGAAATGTTCGCTTTGGTAGCCCCCCGGACGTGCTGTTTGCTTTCATATTGCATCGATTTCAACCTCTGAAATGTCTGCAAGCCCCGGTTTCAGTGGCTTTCAGCCGAAACAAGAGGGTGTAAAAAAAGCTATAAAACCTGCGTAAATTATCGATTTCGGGGTCTTTTTGGCAGTTTTTAGCCTGCTGGACGCCCAAAAAAACATTCGTCAGCGATTATTTCTGCACTCGGCAAACCGAGATTTCTTTCAGTGCGCGCTGACCCAGTTCACCACTTGGCGGGGTGTTCTTGTCCATCAGTTGCGTGATCTCTTGCGTGGTGAATTTTTTCTCCAGAACATCGGCACCGCACGTGCAGTGTTGTTTGGCTACAGTTGGATTGACACTTTGGGCAGCAGCTTTGGTGCAGTCTGTCATGTACTGCTCTTTGGCGCCGGCGGGCCAGGCAGCGTTGGCGCTCAGCGGCAGCAGCAGGGCCAGTGGGGCCGCAAAAGCAAAAAGACGGATAAGGCGCATGTCTGAAACTCCTTGGTTTGATATCGGCGACGATTCTCAGCCTATTTGAGGCAAAGCGTATATCCCAAGTTCACTTTGCGCCGCAAAAATGCGCGAATCATCGGCACATCAATTCGATGACGTCGATGACCGCTCATCTGTGCTAGCATGCCGGGCTCAAGCGTTCTCAGGCTCCGGATGGCCTTCAGCCCCGGCAGCGGTCAACGTGCGAAAAATTCTGATTTGAATCCCAGTCACTCTGGTTCGGTTTTCCGGTTGGCCGCAAGGCTCCTGCCGCTGTAAGGCAGGCGTTCGTCATTGAATGGCCTGGATCGGATCTTGTACTGGCTCATCCCAACCCACGTGACCTTTGGTAGGGGTCACCACTAGGAGAGGAGGCGCCATGCCAACTATTACTCTTCCCGACGGCAGTCAACGTTCATTCGATCACCCGGTTTCCGTAGCCGAGGTCGCCGCATCCATTGGTGCCGGTCTGGCCAAGGCCACCGTGGCCGGCAAGGTCAACGGCAAGCTGGTCGACGCCTGCGACATCATCGACAGCGACGCGACGCTGCAAATCATCACGCCAAAGGATGAAGAGGGGCTGGAGATCATTCGCCACTCTTGCGCGCACCTGGTTGGCCATGCGGTCAAACAGCTGTACCCGACTGCGAAGATGGTCATCGGGCCGGTCATCGACGAAGGCTTCTATTACGACATCGCCTTCGAGCGTCCTTTTACTCCGGACGACATGGCCGCCATCGAACAGCGCATGCATCAGCTGATCGACAAGGATTACGACGTCATCAAGAAAGTCACTCCGCGTGCCGAAGTGATCGAAGTGTTCAAGGCCCGTGGCGAAGACTACAAGCTGCGCCTGGTCGAAGACATGCCGAACGAGCAGGCCATGGGCCTGTACTACCACGAAGAATACGTCGACATGTGCCGCGGTCCGCACGTGCCGAACACGCGTTTTTTGAAATCCTTCAAGCTGACCAAGTTGTCCGGCGCCTACTGGCGCGGTGATGCCAAGAACGAGCAATTGCAGCGCGTTTACGGCACTGCCTGGGCTGACAAGAAGCAGCTGGCGGCTTACATCCAGCGCATCGAAGAAGCGGAAAAACGCGATCACCGCAAGATCGGCAAGCGCCTGGGCTTGTTCCACACTCAGGAAGAAGCGCCAGGCATGGTGTTCTGGCATCCGAACGGCTGGACCCTGTATCAAGTGCTCGAGCAGTACATGCGCAAGGTGCAGCGTGACAACGGCTATCTCGAGATCAAGACGCCGCAAGTGGTTGATCGCAGCCTGTGGGAGAAATCCGGGCACTGGGCCAACTATGCCGACAACATGTTCACCACCGAGTCGGAAAGCCGCGACTACGCCATCAAGCCGATGAACTGCCCGTGCCACGTGCAGGTGTTCAATCAGGGCCTGAAGAGCTACCGCGAGCTGCCGATGCGTCTGGCCGAGTTCGGTGCCTGCCACCGTAACGAGCCGTCGGGTGCGCTGCACGGCATCATGCGTGTGCGTGCGTTCACTCAGGACGACGCCCACATTTTCTGCACTGAAGAGCAGATGCAGGCCGAGTCCGCAGCGTTCATCAAGCTGACCATGGATGTTTATCGCGACTTCGGCTTCACCGACGTCGAGATGAAGCTGTCCACTCGTCCGGAAAAACGCGTGGGTTCCGACGAGCTGTGGGACCGCGCCGAAGCGGCACTGGCGGCAGCCCTTGATAGCGCTGGCCTGCCGTACGATCTGCAGCCGGGCGAGGGTGCGTTCTACGGTCCGAAAATCGAGTTCTCGCTGAAAGATTGCCTCGGTCGCGTCTGGCAGTGTGGTACCTTGCAGCTCGATTTCAACCTGCCTGTCCGTCTCGGCGCCGAATACGTCTCCGAAGACAACAGCCGCAAGCACCCAGTGATGTTGCACCGGGCGATCCTCGGTTCGTTCGAGCGTTTCGTCGGGATTTTGATCGAGCATTACGAAGGTGCATTCCCTGCGTGGCTCGCGCCAACCCAGGCAGTGATCATGAATATCACTGATAAACAGGCAGATTTCGTCGCTCAGGTTGAAAAAACTCTCAACGAAAGCGGATTTCGTGCCAAGTCCGACTTGAGAAATGAAAAGATCGGCTTTAAAATCCGCGAGCATACTTTGCTCAAGGTTCCCTATCTTTTGGTTATCGGAGATAAGGAAGTCGAGATGCAGACTGTCGCTGTGCGTTCTCGTGAAGGTGCTGACCT
>NZ_JBIUVO010000061.1:0-30244 GCF_044742995.1 Pseudomonas sp. NPDC087803 | reverse complement strand
GCTTACGGCCAGGTCACTGCCGAACGCGACGAACTCGGGCACATCACCCGCTACGAGTATGACGACGACCTGCATCTGGTCTCGCGCAAGATCAACCCCGACGGCACCCGGGTGCAGTACCGCTACGACCATACGCAACTGCTGCTGACGGAAATCGAGAACGAGTCCGGCGAAAAATACCGGCTGGACTACACGCCCACCGGATTGATCCGACAGGAAACCGGCTTCGACGGCCGGCGCACGGCCTATGCCTACGACCGCAACGGGCACCTGCTGGAGAAGACCGAATTCGGCGATGACGGCTCGACGCTGGTCACCGCCTACGCGCGTGATGCGGCCGGGCGTCTGCTGCTGAAAACCCTGCCCGACGGGGTTGAGGTGGCTTACACCTACGACCGCCTGGGCCGATTAACCGGTGTCGATGACGGTCAAAAACATCCGCTGGCCTTCGAGTACGACCTGCAGGACCGGCTGATCACCGAGCACCAAGGCTGGGGCACCTTGCGTTATGCCTATGACGCTTGCGGCCAGCTCAAGCGCCAGCGTCTGCCGGACAACAGCAAGCTCGATTATTACTACGCCAAGGGCGGTGCGCTGACGGCGATCGACCTCAATGGCACACGGCTGACCAGCCACGTTTACCAGTCCGGTCGCGAGCAACAACGCCAGCAAGGCCTGCTGCTCAGCGACTATGCCTACGACGAGCAGGGCCGATTGCTGGCCCACGCTGTAGGCCATCAGCACGACTCGCTGTATCGCCGCGATTATGCCTACAGCGCCAACGGCAATCTGGAGCACATTGCCGACAGCCGCCACGGCCAACGCACCTACGCCTACGACGCCCTCGACCGCTTGATCCGCGTGCGCCACTCGCGCGACGAACTGCCGGAATCCTTCGCCCACGACCCGGCCGGCAACCTGCTGATGCAGGACCGTCCTGGCCCCACGCGGATCAACGGCAACCGCCTGCTGATGCAAGGCGACCGGCACTACGACTACGACGCCTTCGGCAACCTGATCCGCGAACGTCGTGGCCGCGATCAACTTCTGATCACCGAATACCGCTACGACTGCCAGCACCGCCTGATCGGCCTGACCCGCCCCGACGGCCAAACCGCGACCTACCAGTACGACGCCTTCGGCCGCCGCATCCGCAAAACCGTCGACGGCGTCAGCACCGAATTCTTCTGGCAAGGCGACCACCTCGTCGCCGAAAGCAGCAAAAGCCACCACCGCAGCTACGTCTACGAACCCGGCACCTTCCGCCCGCTGGCGCTGCTCGACGGCAAAGGCCCGAAACGCGCCTGCCCGTTCTACTACCAACTCGACCACCTCGGCACCCCGCAGGAACTTACCGACTACAGCGGTGAAATCGTCTGGTCGGCGCAATACGACGCCTACGGCAAGGTCGCGGCGATCACCCTCGCAGGCGAGGACTACCTGGATCAGCCGTTGCGGTTTCAGGGGCAGTATTTCGATGCGGAGAGTGGGCTGCATTACAACCGGCACCGGTATTACGACCCGCGGTTGGGGCGGTATCTGACGCCGGATCCCATCAAGTTGGCGGGTGGGTTGAATCAGTACCAGTACGTGCCGAATCCGACGGGGTGGGTGGATCCGTTGGGGTTGAACTCCAATTGTCCGCCGCCGACACCGCGCCGTCCGATGCGGTACGAGGCGGGTCGTGCAGTCGTCGAAGAAGGCGCGCCTCCACTGCCGAAGATGACAGCGCAGGAGCGGCGGGCGAGGCTTGATGAGGTGGCAGAAGAAAATGCTCATAGGCGTTTGGATGAAATGGAGAAAGCCACACAAGATGCACATTTCTTAGAAAAACATGGCAAACAAACCACACTAGCTTCTCAGCAGGAACGCTCATTAACGGGAAGAAATCCAACAACTGGAATTATTGAGGTTTATACCAATGGGAGACGAGCAGGGCAGCCAAAAATACCCAGTGCGGCTACTCACTTTTTTAGTTATCGAGATCAACTTAACGCAATTCATCGTGCACAGCTTATTTTTAGACGGAACGGTCAAATCGCGTCCAAAGAACCTATGAATATGGGGAAGGTTGTTGGCGAGGGATACAAAAGAGGGGGAGTCGTTTATGGACAGCAAACACATGCGGTAGTAGTTCTCAATAGAGCAGCTGAGCCGATAACCTCTTATACGGAGTTTGTGAATTGAAACGTAAGCCTGAATATTTTGTTTTACGCGGTCTGCTTTTTCTATTTGATATAGAAAATACTCATGATGACGCTCGTGAAAAAATCATCGTCTCGAAGAATGTCAATGACAAGCAAGAGCTTGCTGAGCTGTTTGATATTCTTATGAAACCTGAGTTTCTTTATTATAGTCTTGAGGAGCGAGAGTGGTGTATTGACACACTGAAGTACTATTTGGAAGCCGGTGATAGCTTTGATGAAGTATTTACAAGAATAACTACTTATTTTGATGACGACGTCGAGGATCAGCGCCAGTTCATGCAAGTTTTGTTGAGTTGTTTATTGAAGTATCACGTCGATGATTCAGATATGGGGTAAGGACGAAACAGCTGGGCTAATTCGGCTGACCCCTTCGCGAGCAGGCTCGCTCCTACATGAGGTTGTGTCGTCTGTGGAATCAGCGTTGGCCGATCATTTGCGGTTGATGAAGGTCGGCAGCGGTAAGGCTATCAATCACATGCACGCTATACCCCGGAACATTCTTCGCATGATGTTTCGCTTGCGATGCCATTTCTGCGAGTTGGCTGGCATCCAGTTCTGCGCAGGTTGCGGGGTGCAGGTGGACGACGCCTATCGATAACGAGAGCAGCGGAAATTCCTGCCGCATGCCCTGACGATTTGGTGCGATGAAGCAGCCGGCTTCCAGGTGCTCCGGGCGGTAGAAGCGTCGGCATTGGCTCTGAAAGTCGTCGAGCAGTTGGTTGAGGCGTTTGCGCCAGTCTTCCGGGCCGAGGACGAGGAGGAAGTCGTCGCCGCCGATGTGGCCGACGAAGTCGCGGGACGGGTCGACGCGTTCGTTCAGGCATTGCGCGAGGCACAGCAGGACTTCGTCGCCACGGCCGTAGCCGTAGATGTCGTTGAAAGGTTTGAAGCTGTCGATGTCGACGTAGCAGATGATCGATTCGCGGCCCTGTTGCAGCAGGCGGGTCAGGCATTGCTGGATCGGCACGTTGCCGGGCAGCAGGGTCAACGGGTTGGCGTAGCGCGCCTGCTGGATTTTCAGTTCGGTGATCAGTTTGAGCACGTCGATTACCCGACCGAGGCCGAGATATCCGCCGTTGAGGGTGATGATGAAATCTTCTTCGATGCGCTGCCGGGCGCGGCTGGTGATCAGGCGGCTGGCCTGTTGCAGCGACTGGCTCATCTCCACGGCGAGGAAGTCGTCGTTCATCAGGCGGCTGATCGGTTTACGGGCGAACAGGTCGGTGGCGAACGGTTTGAGCAGCGCGTCGGACAGCGAATGGCGATGGACGATGCCGCACGGCTGGCCCTGCTCGTCGAGCACTGCCAGTGAGTTCAGATTGGCCTGGCGGCGGAAGGCCTCCAGCACTGTGGCGGTCGGTGTATCGCGATGCACCGCCGGTTGATCGTTGAGCAGGGCGCTGAGGTCGCTGCCTTCGTCATTCAGTGCTACGGCGCTGCTGTCGTGTTTCGGCATCAAGGCTCGGGCATCGCGGGATGGATGCTCCTGTGGACGACCGAGCAGGTAACCCTGCACCAGATCGACGCCCATCTCGGTCAGCACCGCCAGTTCTTCCGGCAATTCGATACCCTCGGCAATCACCTGCGCCCGTGAGGCCTTGGCGATTTGCAGGATCGATCCGACGAACTCGCGCTTCAACGCGTCCTGATGAATACCGTCGATGAAGTGGCGATCAATCTTCACGTAATCCGGGCGCAGTTCCGACCACAGGCGCAAGCTCGAATAGCCGGCGCCCAGGTCATCCAGCGCAATCGAAAAGCCCATGGCGCGATAGTGATGCAGCGCAGTTTGCAGCAACTGGAAATCGTCGATCGGCGTCTGTTCGGTGAGTTCGATCACCACCTGGCTCGGTGGAATGCCGAAGTCCTGCAACAGTTGCAGGGTCCGTCCCGGCTGGTGCGCAGCCTCGAGCAGGGATTCCGGTGAGACGTTGAGGAACAGCTTGCCCGGCAGTTGCTGTTCATTGAAACGACGGCAGGCAGACTGACGGCAGGCAATTTCCAGTTCGCTTAAACGGCCGGCCTGACGCGCCACGGCGAACAGCGCGATCGGCGAGTGCAGAGGGCTGTTGGACGGGCCACGGGTGAGGGCTTCGTAGCCGAGAATGCGGCGTTCGGAGAGACAGATGATCGGCTGGAACAGGCTGTGCAAACCGCTTTGAGTCAGGATCGAGCTCAAGGCACTCAGCTGTTCGGTCGTGGTCATGGCAATCTCTGGCGATAAAAAAAGGACTGGGAGCGTTCTCGATGAAGAGAGCCGCTCCCAGTCCTTTATTGCACGACAGAATGATGACTGTTTGATGACGATCCGGGGATCGTCAGCACTAAATTGCCATCATCTTACTTCTTGGCCACCTGATTGCTCAGCTTCAGGTAATCGAGCAGTACACGCCCGGTTTCAGCCAGATAGGCGTCGTCCTCTGGTTTGACTTTGTCCGGCTCAGCCGCAGCCAGGGCGTCGTCATCTTCTTTCTTCAGCTCTTTGAGCGGCTCTTCGCCTTTGGCTTTGCGACGGATGTTTTCCATCGCCAGCTGCTTGGCATCAATGTCCGCGTGCTGGGCACGGCGTTCGGCTTCGTTGAGGCTGACGGTTTTCTCTTCCATCAGCTTCTGCGCCAAGGCCAGTTTGTCGCGGATGAACACGAACTCGGCATCTTTGGAGCTGCGTGCGTCATGCTCGGACTTGAGCTGCGCCAGGTACGGCTTGAACGGATCGGAGGCCGGTTTGATCGCGGCCTTGATAGTGTCCCACGGCATGGCTTCCGGCAGGGCGCTCTCGCCGATTTCCTTGGTGTCGATGATCGACGGGTAGTCGATGTCCGGCAGCACGCCCTGATGCTGGGTGCTCTGCCCGGAAACCCGGTAGAACTTAGCCAGGGTCAGTTTCAGTTCGCCATGGTTCAGCGGCTGAATGGTTTGCACGGTGCCTTTGCCGAAGGTCTGGCCTCCGATGATCAGTGCGCGATGGTAGTCCTGCATGGCGCCGGCGAAGATCTCCGAAGCGGAGGCGGACAGGCGGTTGACCAGCAGAGCCATCGGGCCTTTGTAGAACGCGCCCGGGTTTTCATCTTCCAGTACATCGACGCGGCCATCGGCGTTACGCACGAGTACGGTCGGGCCCTTGTCGATGAACAGGCTGGTCAGCTCGGTGGCTTCCTGCAGAGAACCGCCGCCGTTGTTGCGCAGGTCGATGACCACGCCGTCGACTTTCTCTTTCTGCAGTTCGGTCAGCAGTTTCTTGACGTCACGGGTGGTGCTCTTGTAGTCCGGATCGCCGGCACGGAACGCCTTGAAGTCGAGGTAGAAAGCCGGGATCTCGATGATGCCGAGCTTGTAGTCCTTGCCGTCCTGTTTCAGGTTCAGCACGGATTTTTTCACCGCCTGATCTTCAAGCTTCACCGCTTCACGGGTGATCGGCACGATCTTGCTGGTCTGGTCGTTCGGCGCATTGCTGGCCGGAATCACTTCCAGGCGCACCACGGTGCCTTTCGGGCCGCGAATCAGCTTGACCACTTCGTCCAGGCGCCAGCCCACCACGTCGACCATCTCTTTGTTGCCTTGGGCAACGCCGATGATCTTGTCGGCCGGTGCAACCTGCTTGGTCTTGTCGGCCGGGCCTGCCGGCACCAGACGCACGACTTTCACCTGATCGTTGTCGCTCTGCAACACGGCGCCAATGCCCTCGAGGGACAGGCTCATGTTGATGTCGAAGTTCTCCGCGTTATCCGGCGACAGATAGTTGGTGTGCGGGTCGTAGGACATGGCGAAGGTGTTGATGTACGCCTGGAAGATGTCTTCCGCGCGAGTCTGGTCCAGGCGCGCCAACTGGTTCTTGTAGCGCTTGGTCAGGGTTTCCTGGATCTGCTTGGAATCCTTGCCGGCGATCTTCTGCCGCAGCACTTCGTCCTTGACGCGTTTGCGCCACAGGTCATCGAGTTCAGCGGTGGATTTGAGCCAAGGGGCATCCTTGCGATCAATCAGCAAGGTCTCCTTGGTGGTGAAGTCCATCTTGTCGACGCCCTTGTTCAGCTCCGCAATGGCGAAGTCCAGACGCGCCTTGACGCGGTCCAGATAGCGCTTGTAGATGGTGAACCCGGCGTTGAGGTCGCCGCTTTTGAGGAAGTCGTCGAACTGGGTCTTCCACTTGTCGAATTCGGCGATGTCGCTGGCCAGGAAATAGCTGCGCGACGGGTACAGCAGCATGATGTAGCTGTCGTAGATGATCACCGAGCGCGCATCGTCGAGCGGTGGCTTGCTGTAGTGGTGACGCTTGAGCAACTCGACGACGTTGAGACTGGCGATCACTTCGTCGCGATCAGGCTGCAAGTTGTCCCAGCTGTTGGCTGCGAATGTTTTGCCCGACATCGGCAACAAACCGATACCGATGAAAAGAGCGAGGGCGGTGCTGGGGAGCAAATGCTTCATGCTGATTCGACGCGGGGACAATTGATAACGCATATTAGGCCGTCTTTGAAGTCGCCGGTTCTACGAGAGCCGGTCGCATAATGCAAAAAGCCCGGCGCTACAGCTTCGGGCTCAGTCCAGACTCACTATGGAGGCACTGTGAAGGCATTGCAAGGCGTTGAAGGTCAAGTGGCATGGGTTGAAGAGCCGAGTCCGGCATGTGATGTAGGACAAGTGCGCATTCGCGTGGCGGCTGCCGGCCTCAATCGCGCCGATTTATTACAGAAAGCCGGGCTTTATCCACCGCCGCCCGGCGCCAGTCAGGTGCTCGGTCTGGAGTGTTCCGGGGTGATCAGCGAAGTCGGCGCCGGCTCGTCCTGGCAGGTCGGCGACCGGGTCTGCGCCTTGCTGGCCGGGGGCGGGATGGCTGAAGAGGTGGTCGTCGACGGACGGCACGTGCTGCCGCTGCCCGAGGGCGTGTCGTTGGTCGAGGCCGCGGCATTACCCGAGGTTTATGCAACGGTCTGGCTCAACGTGTTTCAACTGGCGGCGTTGAAACCCGGCGAAAAGGTTCTCCTGCACGCCGGTGCGAGTGGAATCGGTTCAGCCGCCATTCAGCTGTGCAAGGCGTTCGGCAATCCGTGTTGGGTCAGCGTCGGGTCGGCTGAGCGATTGGCCTATTGTGAGGCGCTGGGAGCCCAGGGCGGGGTGGTGCGCACCGATGACCTGGAAAGCCTGCGCGACTTCGGGCCGTTTGACGTGATCCTTGATCCGGTCGGCGGCAACTATGCGGCGCTGAACCTCAAGTTGACGGCGCTGGACGGACGTTGGGTGCTGATCGGTCTGATGGGCGGGCGTGAGGCCAAGCTGGATCTGGCACAGGTACTGGCCAAGCGCGTGCAGTTGCTCGGTTCGACGTTGCGCAGTCGCGACGATCAGTTCAAGGCCGACCTGTTCAGCGACTTGAGCCAGCATGTTTGGCCGTTGTTTGCCGAAGGGCGGTTGAGTCCGCAACTGGCGAAGACTTTCCCGGTGAAGGATGCCGAATCGGCGTTTGCCGAACTGGCGAGCAATACGGTTTCGGGGAAGGTGGTGCTGGTGATTGACGACAGCCTGAGCTGATTGGAAGAGCAAGATCAAAAGATCGCAGCCTGCGGCAGCTCCTACAGTGGGAGGGTGTACACCCTGTAGGAGCTGCCGCAGGCTGCGATCTTTGTTTTTACTTCCAGAGATGGATCGGCCAGCCGGATTTTTCGGCATGCTCCAGCAGCGCCGGATCCGGATTCACCACATGCGGGAAATCCACCTTCAGCAGCAACGGCAAATCGTTGCGTGAGTCGGAGTAGAAACTCGCGCCTTCCAGATTCTCTTCCTCGGCATCCAGCCATTCCAGCAGACGGGTGATCTTGCCTTCGCGGTAGGTCAGCGTGCCGACGGTCTGGCCAGTGTAAACGCCGTGTGCGACGTCGAGTTCGATGCCCAGAATTTCGTCGATGCCCAGGCGCTCGGCGATCGGCTTGACCAGGTGGGTACCCGAGGCCGAGATCACCAGAATCCGGTCGCCGGCCTTGCGGTGAGCGGCGATGGTCTTGGTCGCGTCGCTGAAGATGATCGGTTCGATGAAGTCTTCGACCCATGGGCCGACCAAGTGCTCGACCTCTTCTGGAGTACGGCCGATCATCGGTTCAAGGCTGAACGCCATGAATTCTTCCATGCGCAATTTGCCATGGCTGTAGGCGTCCATCAGCTCGTTGTTCTTGCGCATGAACGATTCAGGATCGACCCAGCCCAGGCGGCCCATCTGTTCGCTCCAGAGGGTGGCGCAGTCGCCGTGGATCAAAGTTTCGTCCAGATCAAAAATTGCCAAAGCCATCGGTTCTCTCCGAGAACAGCTGCGAGCTCCAAGCCTCGAGCCGCAAGATTGAATTCAAGTACGCCGCAGTCTACAGCCGGAAGCTCATAGCTCGAAGCTTGCAGCTGCCTTCAGGCTACTTCACACAGGGCAGTCGGATCGATGGAAAGCGCCAGGCGCTGACCGTCGGGATGCAGATCCGCCGCCGAGCGGTTCAGCACATCCACCACCAGTTCCACGCCGCGCGCTTCGACCCGGTAGCGGATCACGTTACCGAGCAGACTGTGGCTGCGGATCTGTGCGTCGAGTTCGCCATTGAGGCTCAGCTCGATGGCTTCCGGGCGAATCGCGATGCGGTGGTTGATTGGCCGTTGCAGCAGTTTCGAGGCGCTGTCGGCGTCGAGCAGGTTGTAGTTGCCAATGAAGCCGGCGGCGAACACATCGACCGGTGCGGTGTAGAGGGTTTCGGCATCGCCGCTCTGCACGATCTTCCCCTGGTTCATCAGGAAAATCCGGTCGGACATGGTCAGCGCTTCTTCCTGATCGTGGGTGACGAAAATGGTGGTCAGGCCGAGTTCGCGCTGGATCTGCCGGATCTGCTCGCGCAGATGTTTGCGAATTCGCGCATCCAGCGCCGACAGTGGTTCATCCAGCAGCAGTAAGCGTGGGCGGGTCACCAGCGAGCGGGCGAGGGCCACGCGCTGGCATTGGCCGCCGGAGAGCTGGTGCGGATAACGGCTGGCGAAGTCGTTAAGCTCGACCAGTTTCAACACTTCGGCGACGCGCTTGTGGCTGTCGTCGGCATTGACCTTCTGCATGCGCAGGCCGAAGGCGACGTTCTGCTCGACGGTCATGTTGGGAAACAGCGCATAGCTCTGGAACACCATGCCGATCCCGCGTTTTTGCGGGCTCAGCGGCACGATGTCGACACCATCAAGGAGGATCTTGCCGCCATCCACCGGCGTCAGCCCGGCAATGCAGCGCAGCAGGGTGGACTTGCCGCAACCGGACGGGCCGAGCAGGGTGACGAATTCGCCCTTGTTGATCTCGCAGTTGATGTCACTGAACACCGTGGTGCCCGCGTAGTTTTTCTGCAGGTGTTGGACGCTGACATAGCTCATTCGCTTTTGTCCTTGTTCAAGATGTTGGCGATCCAGGTCAGGACCAGCACGAAAAAGAAGTACGAGATCACCAGCGCACTGGTGAAGTGGCCGCTGCTGTTGCGCATGTTGTTCAGATACACCTGCAGGGTTTCGTAGCGCGTGCCGACGAGGATGTTGGCGAACACGAACTCACCGAACAGGAACGAGAATGACAGCAGCAGCGCGACCATCAGGCCTTTGCGCAGGTTCGGCAGCACCACCAGAAATGCCGCCTGAAAGGTGCTGGCGCCGAGCAGCTGCGCGGCGTCCATCAGGTCGCGCAGGTTGATCGCCTGCAGGTTGTTGGTGATCGCCCGGTACATGAACGGCAGCGCCACGGTGAAGTAACAACCGATCAGAATCCACGGCGTGCCGACCATCGCCAGCGGCCCGGAACCATAGAGCTGCAACAGGCCTACCGACGACACCACTGGCGGCACCGCGAAGGGCAGCAGGATCAGGATGTTCATCAGCGCATCGAGTTTCGGGAAGTGGTAATGCACCACGAACAGCAGCGGCAGGATCAGCACCACCGACAGCACCAGCGCTCCGACGCACACCAGCAGCGACTGGCCGAAGGCGTGCAGGAAGCGCGGATCGCTCCACAGCTGGAGGTACCACTTGAAGGTGAAACCGCTGGGCAGGATGGTCGCCGACCAGCTGCTGGCAATCGAATAGATCAGCGTACCCACCAACGGCAGCAGCAGGATCGCGAACAACAGGTAGACCACGACGCGGTGGTAGACGCCGGCCGGGCCGGATTCAGCGCGAGACATGGTAGCTCCTCTTCAGCAGCAGTTGATGCACGACGGTGACAATGGTCATCAACGCCACCAACACCACGGCCAGGGCGCTGGCCAGATTCGGATCGAGGGAAATGTCCCCGGAGACCATCGCCGCGATGCGTATCGGCAGCACGTTGAAGTTGCCGGTGGTCAAGGCGTACACCGTGGCGTAGGCGCCGAGGGCGTTGGCCAGCAGGATCACGAAGGTGCCGAGCAGCGCCGGGGTCAGCACCGGCAGACCGATGTGCCGCCAGAATTGCCAGCCGTTGGCGCCGAGCAGCGCAGCGGATTCGCGCCAGTCTTCACGCAGGGCGTCGAAGGCCGGGTACAGCAGCAGCACGCCGAGGGGAATCTGGAAGTAGGTGTAGAGGATGATCAGGCCGGTCTTCGAGTACAGGTTGAAATCCTGAATGATCCCGGCCTGCTTGAGCATGATGGTGATGCTGCCGTTGAAGCCGAGCAGAATGATGAACGCGAAAGCCAGCGGCACACCAGCGAAGTTGCTGGTCATGTTGGCGAAGGCATTCACGAAGTTGCGCAGTTTCGAGTCGACCCGGCGCAATGAATACGCGCCGAGCACGGCAATGATGATGCCGAATACGCTCGACCAGAAACTGATCTCCAGGCTGTACTGGATCGCCTGCAGGTAGAACTTCGAGCTGAAGATCTTGCTGAAGTTGGCGAAGCCCCAGCCGAACTCTTCCGATTGCAGGCTGTTGATCATCACCCAGACCAGCGGGGCAATTTCGAACACGATGAAGAACAGCGTGAACGGCACCAGACACAGGGCCGCGAGCCATTTGCCGCGAGTCATGGCATTCACTTGAGCAGCTCCCGGCACACAGGTTTGTCGTGGGGTACGCCGAGCAGTTCGCAGACGGTGCCGCAGATGTCGGTCTGTTTCGGCGCGGCATCAGTATTGAGGCTGAACGCGTCGCCGAGGACGAACAGCGGCACCTGGCGTTCTTCCGGGAGCAGGCCGTTGTGCGAGCGGTCGTTGTTCATGCCGTGGTCGGCGGTGACCAGCACCTGATAGCCCGCGTCGAGCCAGCCTTGCAGGTAGTCGGCGAGGACGATGTCTGCCGAGCGCGCGCTGTTGCGGTATTGCGCGGAGTCGAGGCCGTGCTTGTGGCCGGCGTCATCGATGTTCATCGGGTGGATCAGCAGGAAGTTCGGCGCATGGCGCAGGCGCAGATTCTCCGCGTCGGCGAACAGGTGCGAATCCGGGTAGTGATCGTTCCAGTAGAAATGCCCGTGCTGGATCGGTAACGCTGGATCGTCGGTATGCCGGTCGCGGGCCGCCACGAACGGCGAACGGTTGTACAGCTCGCTGACCCAGTGATAGGCCGCTGCGGCGGTCTTCAGGCCGGCGTCGCGGGCGTAGTGATAGATGCTGCGCTGATTGGACAGCCGTGCAATGTTGTTGTGGACGATGCCGCTGTCGATCGGCGGCACGCCGGTGAGGATGCATTCGTAAAGCGGTCGGGACAGGGCGGGCAACTCGCACTCCAACTGATAGAGCGCGGCGCGTCCTGCGCCAACGTAAGCCTGCAGATGCCCCATGGCGTGACGCGCGACCTCGTGGTTGAGACCGTCGAGCACGACAAGGATGACGTTGTGCTTCATAGGGGCAAAAACTCCGCAAATCAGGAAATTCAAATTCCATCCGGATCCCCCTGTGGGAGCGGGCTTGCTCGCGAATGCGGTAGATCATTCAACATTGATGTCGACTGACACGACGCCTTCGCGAGCAAGCCCGCTCCCACATTTGGATCTCCAATGGATCCAGCAGTGGGGATTTACAGGATTACTTCATCTCTACGATGACTTCTTCGTTCCACTTCTGCGGCAGGGCCTTGGAGGTTTTTTCCCAGGCGTCGGCGTCCTTGATCGGCGTGACCTTCTTGTACTGCTCGTTCGGCAGCAACTTGGCTTTCACGTCTTCCGGCAGTTGCAGGTGATCGGCGCGGATCGGACGGGCGTTGCCGCGCGCCAGGTTGGTCTGGCCGGCGTCGCTGAAGATGTATTCGCGGGTCAGCTTGGCGGCGTTCGGGTTTTTCGCGTACTTGTTGATGATGGTGGTGTAGCCGGAAATCACCGAGCCGTCGGACGGGATCAGCACCACGTAGTCATCCGGGTTGGCCATCTTGGCCTTGTAGCTCAGGCCGTTGAAGTCCCAGACCACGCCGACTTCGATCTCGCCTTTTTCCATGGTGGCGATGGTCGGGTTGGCCATCGACAGGCGACCTTGCTTGGCGATGTCTGCAAACAGCAGCAGGGCCGGCTGGATGTTCTTCTCGTCGCCACCGTTGGCCAAGGCAGCGGCCAGTACGCCGTTGGCGGCTTGCGCGGCGGTGCTCACGTCACCGATGGAAACCTTGTATTTACCGCCCTTGAGGTCAGCCCATTTGGTTGGGACTTCGGAGCCGTGCAGCAGCTTCTTGTTGACGATGAAGGCGATGGTGCCGGTATAGGCCAGTGCCCAGTTGCCGTCCTTGTCCTTGGCCCAGTCCGGGACTTGATCCCAGGTGCTTGGCTTGTACGGTTGCACCACGCCTTGCTTGACCGCGATCGGGCCGAAGGCTGCGCCGACGTCGCCGATGTCGGCGGTAGCGTTGTCTTTTTCAGCAGCGAACTTGGCGATTTCCTGGGCCGAGCTCATGTCGGTGTCGATGTGTTTCAGGCCGTAGGTCTTGGCCAGATCTTCCCAGGTACCTTTCCAGTTGGCCCAGTCATCGGGCATGCCGACGCTGTTGACGGCGCCTTCCGCTTTCGCAGCGGCTTCGAGGGTTTTCAGGTCGGTACCCGCCGCCATGGCGGAGGTGCACATTGCAATGGTCGAGCCTAACAGTGTTGCCAGGAAAAGCTGTTTCATTCCGAAGCTCCTTGGTCGTGTTCAACGCTGCGATTGCGGTTTGTGGTTGGTCTAGGTCAGCAATACCTGAGCCAATTTAAGGGGGCTGGATGACACTTTGATGTCGGCGGTCGCCCGGCAGGCCTTATATTTGCCCGGTTTCGGCGCTTGCCCGCTAAGCGTAGACCAAGGTCAAAGCCCCGGCTGGCAAGGGACTTGGCCGATGTATTGCAAGTCATGAGGGCGACCGTCGGGCGGGTTTGTCATCTCTCGGTCATCTGCACTGCCTAGGCTTGCAACCCATGGAAACGGCTTGCAGGCCGTACGGTTTTTGCCCCGAAACAGTGCTGGTCTAGTCCAGATAGGTAACGTTGATGCGCGATGAGGCAACAAAAGCGGTGACAGCGATCGGTCAGGTGCTGCAGGAGCAACTCGATCACGGCCTGCTCGCGCCCGGGAGCAAGTTGCCGGCCGAGCGCAAGCTCAGTGAGTTGTTCGGCACCACGCGGATTACGGTGCGCGAGGCCTTGTTGCAACTGGAAGCGCAGGGGCAGATTTATCGCGAGGAGCGCCGTGGCTGGTTCGTTTCGCCGCCACGTCTGGCGTACAACCTGATGCAGCGCAGTCACTTTCACGCGATGGTCAGTGCGCAGGGGCGGGTGCCTTCGACCGAGGTGATTTCGGCGCGGTTGCAGCCGGCGTCGGCGGCGGTGTGTGCGTTGTTGCAGTTACCTGCTTTGTCGAGCGTGATTCAGATTTGTCGGTCGCGGCGGATTGATGGGCGGCTCGTTTTGTATGTGGAGCATTATCTGAATCCGCAGTATTTCCCGGGGATTCTGGGGTTTGATTTGAATCAGTCGATGACCGAGTTGTATGCGCGGCATTACGATTTGCACTATGGGCGGGTGCGGTTCGAGATTGTGCCGACGTCGTTGTCGGTGGATGCGGCGGCGGCTTTGCGGGTTTCTGTCGGGAGTCCGGGGTTACGGATTGCTCGGGTCAATTATGATCAGCATGAGCGGTTGATTGATTGTGATCTGGAGTTTTGGCGGCATGATGCGATTCACGTTGGTGTAGATGTTGTTTGAGCCGTTTGGCCTTGGCGGCCTCTGGGCCGACCAGGTTCTTGGGGTTTTAGGTGTATATCCGTTGGTTCGGGTGTTGCGGCTGGCGGTTTCGCCCTTACGGCGAGTCACTTTTGCAGACGCCCAAAAGTAACCAAAACGCTGGGCCCCGGCGTACGGCCCTCGCTTAGGCTCGGGTTCCTTCGTTGCGGGGTTCATCCGGGCGCATCGCCTCCGGTTTGCTTGGCTGCACCTCCTCTCGATGTGTTTGGCTTCGCCAAACGGTCGCTGCGCTCCCACCCCCGGATAAACCCCTCCACTCAGCCTGCCGAAGGGGCCGGCACGGCAAGATCAAGAGCTTTCGGCGAGCTGACACTCGGCCATTTGAGTGGTGAAAAGCATGCGGTCTGTCTGGACTGCTTTGCTTTTCTGTAGGAGTGAGCCTGCTCGCGAAGGCGGCCTGACAGCCGACCAATCTCTAACTGCCTGCACCCAATCTCTCTGTGGGAGCTGGCCTGCCAGTGATGGTGACCTCCCAGCCGACCAATCTCCAACTGCCTGCACTCAATCCAACTGTGGGAGCTGGCTTGCCAGCGATGGCGCCCTGACAGCCGACCAATCTCTAACAGGCTGCATACGGTCAAATGTGGGAGCGAGCCTGCTCGCGAAGGCGCCCCCACTGTCACTTCATCTCTACTTGCCCGCCCCGGCATTGGCATACAAATAATCCGTCGCCAAAGACGCCATCGTCCTCACCCCAACCACCAGCGCCGATTCATCCACAAAGAATCCCGGATTGTGATTCGGCGCAGCTTTGCTCATGTCCTGATCCCGTGGCGTCACCCCGAGAAACACAAACAGCCCCGGCACTTCCTTGGCGAAGAACGAGAAGTCTTCTGCGCCGCCCACCAGTGGTGCATTGACCACGTCATCCTTGGCCGCCCACTTCAGCGTCGGCAGCATTGTCTCTGTCAGTGCCGGGTTGTTGATCGTGGGGTCGTATTTTTCGATGATGGTCACGTCGGCTTTCGCGCCGCCGCTTTCGGCGATTTTTTCGATGGTCTGGCGTACGTCGGCGTGGAGTTTCTGGCGGATGCCATAGTCGTAGGAGCGGATGGTCCCGCTCATGTCGACGGACTCGGGAATGATGTTGTAGCGGGTGCCGCCGTTGATGGTGCCGATGCTGACCACCGACGGGTAGGACGAGATGTCGGTGCGCCGGCTGACCACGGTTTGCAGGCCGACGATGGTTTGTGCGCCGACGGTGATCGGGTCGATGCCGTCCCACGGGCGGCCGGCGTGGGTTTGTTTGCCGAGGATTTTGATGCGCAGGTCGTCGGAGCTGGCCAGGGTAGGGCCTGGGCGGTAGGCGATCTGGCCGGCGGGCACGCCGGCCCAGACGTGGAGGCCGAACACCGCGTCGGGTTTCGGCGATTTCATTGCGCCTTCCTGGACCATCATTTTCGCGCCCCAGGTGTTTTTGCCGTCGGGGATGAAGTCGCTCGGGCCTTCTTCGGCGGGCTGGAAGTAGAACACCACGGTGCCGGGCAGGGTGTCGCGCATGCCTGTGAGAATTTTCGCCGTGCTCAGCAGGATCGCGGTGTGGGCGTCGTGGCCGCAGGCGTGCATCACGTCGACTTCTTTGTCGAGGTAGGTGCCTTTGGCTTTCGAGGCGAAGGGCAGATCGGCGGTTTCCTTGACCGGCAGCGCGTCCATGTCGGCGCGCAGGGCCACAGTCGGACCGGGCAGGGCGCCTTTGAGGATGGCCACTACGCCGGTGCGGGCGACGTTGGTTTTGACTTCCAGGCCCATGGCCTTGAGTTGCTTGGCGACCAGTTCCGCGGTGCGTTTTTCGGTGTTGCCCAGTTCCGGATGCGCGTGGATGTCGCGGCGGGTTTCCAGCAGTTGCGGTTCAAGTGCCTCGGCCTGCGCGGAGATCTGTTCGCGGGCGCTGTCGAGTGTGCCGGCGCTGGCGGTGCCGGCCAGCAGGGTGAGCAGAACGGTCTGGGCAATGCGTGTCAGCTGCATCGGGTTTCTCCATGGTTATTGTTTTTCTGGCTTCCCTGCCTGTGACCCGAGTGTTTGCGCGAAGTGCTATTCCTTCGGCTGGCCACCACCGGCAGTGATGACCTGCACGCTCATGCGCGGCGTTGCCAGATCGAGTCCGGCTTCGTCCAGATGACGCTTGAGCGACAGGTTGAAGGCCCGGGAAACTTCCCATTGTTTGATCGGCGCGGTCTTGAAGCGCGCGCGCAGGATCGCGCTGCCGGACTCGAAACTTTCCACGCCCTGTATCTCCAGCGGCGACCAGATGTTGCGCCGCTGCAGCGGGTCGGTGCGCATTTTCTGGCCGACTTCGCGCATCAGTTTGATCGCGTCGTCGATTTCCATGTTGTACGGCACCGCCACGCGGAAGATTGCGTAACCGAATTCCCGCGAGTAGTTCTTGATGCTTTTGATTTCGCTGAACGGGATGGTGTGGACGATGCCGTCGATGTCGCGCAGGCGCACGGTGCGGATGGTCAGGCCTTCGACGGTGCCGAGGTGGCCGCCGACGTCGACGTAATCGTCGATGGCCAGCGAGTCCTCGATGATGATGAACAGGCCGGTGATCAAGTCCGCCACCAGCGACTGCGCACCGAAACCGATGGCCAGACCGATCACACCGGCACCGGCCAGCAATGGCGTGACGTTCATGCCCATGTTCGCCAGGGCGACGATCAGCGCAATGATGAAAATCGCCACGAACAGCACGTTGCGGATCAGCGGCATCATCGTCTGCGCGCGGGCATTCGCCAGGCCTTTGCGCGAGCGGGTGAGGGCGTGGTGCACGGCGGTGTCGGCGAGGATCCAGATCAGCCAGGAGAAAATCAGCGTGCCGATCAGGCTGAACAGTTTGACGCTGACGTCATGCCCTTCGCCCTCGGCAAAACCGATCAGCGACTTGCCCCACACGCGCAGGCCGAGTTCGATGAAGGTCAGCCACACCAGCAGGTGGGCGAGGGTGTAGAAGAAGCTTTTCAGGCGTTCCGAATACAGCGCGTGACGCTTCGGCCCGCGTTGCGGTTTGAGTGAATGACGGCGCACGAGGCCGTTGATCACCATGCACATCACCAGCAACACCGTGCAGATCAGCGACTGACGCAGAGCGGTGCTGGTGTCGCCGGCGGAGACGAAGGTGGCGAACAGCGAGATGCCAACCAGCACCAGCGCCGGCACGTACCAGAAGGTGCCGAGGATATCGATGGTATCGCTGAGGGCGCGGCGGGTCAGGCGGCGGGACAGGGGCTGGTTGCGGATCAGGTGCGCGATCGGCCGGCGGAAACGCAGGATGAACAGCCCGGTGAACAGCGCCGCGAGGACATTGGTGATGGTCGCGGTGGTGTGTGCCAGGTGCACGCCGAGGCCTTCGACCAGGCGCGGGTCACTCAGCGCTTCACCGAATGCGGCGAAGCTGCCGATCAGCCACAACGGGCGGAAGGCCTGATGCCGCAGAATGTACAGCGCCCGGTGCCGGTGCGGGCCGTCGAGCAGCGAGAAGGCAATCACGCAGATCGCCGAGAAACAGGTGCCGACCACCAAGGCATAAGCCAGCACCATCGCCAGGCTTTTACCCAGCGACGACGGCAGCGCGTAGCTCATGTACACGGTGATGACCAACGCGATCAGCCATGGCCCGAGCTTGCGCAGGGCGAAGCGCAGCATGTCGAGGGCCTTGGGGTGTTGCGGCAATTCTTCGGTCAGGCCGAAGCGCATGCGCACCCGATGACCGAGCCAGATCAGCGCGGCGGCAAGCAGGCTCCAGACCATCAAAATCACCGCGAAGCCGAAGATGATCGGCAGCCATTCGCTGGCGGGCAACATCAGGTTATCGAGTTCGTCCTTGGCCAGATCGAACTCACTGGACCAGCGGGTCAGCGGACTATCGTCACCGGAGAACTGCTTCTCGAAACTGGCCAGGGTGCCGCCGATCAGGCCCAGCACGCCTTCTTCCGGTGAGGCCTGGGCTTTCTTGGTGGCGTCGCGCAGTTTTTTCAGATCGCTCAGCAACTGTGCGCGTTGCTTGTCGTTTTCCAGCGACTTGATGACTTCATCCAGCGACTGGCCCAGTGGCTCTTGCGCCTCGGGCTGGGTCTTGGTGGTGTTGAGCAGGCTAGGCAAACCGACCGCATGGGCAGGGGCCAGCGGCAGCAGCGTCATCAGGCAGACAAGGAACAGGCAGGGCAGAGCAAACAGACGAGCGAACACTAGGCGGTCAACCTCGCAAAGGGGCGAATTGAGCGAGTGTACGAGGCAGCCAGAATCAATGCGAGCCGGGCACGGAATTATTCGTTGAGTTTGGCGAGGATCTTGTAGACCACGGTGGCCAGGATCATCAGCATGCCGATCCACATGGCAAAGACACCGGCGTTCTTGTCGCGGAAGTTGAAGCCGATCGCCAGCAGAATCATCCCGCTCAGGATCGGGATGAGCATGGCGTGGAAGGAGGACATCGAAATCATGGAGACTGCCTTGTCGAAATGAATGGTTTAAGTCTAGGTCGCTTTTGGCGGAGCGGTTCTGATGTGTATCAGAATTGAGTCAGTCCAATGATGAAATTGTGTTGTCTGGACTGCCGCTTTCGCGAGCAAGCCCGCTCCCACAGGTTGAAATGCATTCCAATGTGGGAGCGGGCTTGCTCGCGAAGCTTTTCAGCTTTTACGGCAACTCGCGACTGGCGTAGAACGCACTCAGCACTTTGACCAGGTGTGCCAGGTCGTGGCTGCCGCACAGTTCGCGGATCGAGTGCATGGCGAACGTCGGCAGGCCGATGTCGACGGTGCGCACACCGAGGTGGCTGGCGGTGATCGGGCCGATGGTCGAGCCGCAGCCCATGTCGCTGCGCACCACGAAGCTCTGCACCGGCACTTCTTCGGCCATGCACAGATGGCGGAAGAACCCGGCGGTTTCGCTGTTGGTGGCGTAGCGCTGGTTGCTGTTGACCTTGATTACCGGGCCGGCGTTGAGTTTCGGGCCGTGGTTGGCGTCGTGCTTCTCGGCGTAGTTGGGGTGCACGCCGTGAGCGTTGTCGGCCGAGACCAGCAGCGATTTCTGGATGGTGCGGACGAACTCGTCACCTTCCGGCAGCAGACGGCGCAGGGTCTGTTCGAGCATCGGGCCATCGGCACCACAGGCCGAGCAGGAGCCGACTTCTTCGTGGTCGTTGCACACCAGCACGCAGGTTTCTTCAGTGTCGGCGGTGAGCAGGGCTTGCAGGCCGGCGTAGCACGACAGCAGGTTGTCGAGGCGCGCACCGGCGATGAAGTCGCCATGCAGGCCGATGACCGCCGCGCTCTGGGTGTCGTAGAAACTCAGCTCGTAATCCAGCACCACGTCGGCGTTCAGGCCATGTTCGCGAGCCAGTTGATCGGTCAGTACCGCGCGGAAGTCGACGCGCTCGTCACCGGCGAACTGCGCGAGGATCGGCGGCAGCTCGGTCTGCGCGTTGATCGCCCAGCCCTGATTGGCTTCACGATTGAGGTGAATGGCCAGGTTGGGAATGATCGCGATGGGTGCCTTGAAGTCGATCAGCTGACTTTCGACCTTGCCGTCACGACGGAAGGTGACGCGGCCGGCCAGCGACAGGTCGCGGTCGAACCACGGCGCCAGCAATGCGCCGCCGTAGACTTCAACGCCCAGTTGCCAGAAACCCTGACGTTGCAGTTCCGGTTGCGGCTTGACCCGCAGGCACGGGCTGTCGGTGTGGGCGCCGACCAGACGGATCCCGTCGTGCAGCGGCGAGTTGCGGCCCATCTTGATCGCGACGATCGAGGAGTCGTTACGGGTGACGTAGTAGCGGCCGTTGGCCTCGGTGGTCCATGGCTCGCGCTCGTCGAGGCGCACATAACCGGCGGCCTCCAGACGCTGAACAAGGCTGGCGGTGGCGTGGAACGGGGTAGGGGAGGCCTTGAGGAAGTCGATCAGGCCTTGGTTCAACTCTTCGCGCATAAGAAGCTCCAGACAGCAATGGGCGGGAGTTTAACGCATCGGCCGGAAGCTTGGTGCATGACATGCGGTGTTACGGTGGACGCATAACCTGTAGGAGCTGCCGCAGGCTGCGATCTTTTGACCTTGCTGTTTATCAGATCAAAAGATTGCAATCTGCGGCAGCTCTTACATGGGCGGCGGTGCCGGTCAGAACGGTGCCGGGCATTCGAAGCGCAGGCGTTCACCGGTTTGCGGGTGGGTGAAGCTCAGCATGCTCGCGTGCAGACACAGGCGCGGCCAGGCGGCCAGGGCTTGCTCATGGGCGTACAGCCCGTCGCCCAAAAGCGGGTGACCGATGGACAGCATGTGCACGCGCAACTGGTGCGAGCGCCCGGTGATGGGTGTCAGTTCGACGCGGCACCAGTCGCCGCAACGCTCCAGCACGCGCCAGAAGGTCAGTGCATGCTTGCCGAATTCGTGGTCGACCACGTGCCGCGGTTTGGTCGGCGGGTCGTAGCGCAGCGGCAGGTCGATGCTGCCGCTGTCCAGTTCCGGCTGACCCCAGGCCAGGGCGGTGTAGGCCTTTTCGGTTTCGCGGTCGTGAAACTGCCGCGACAGTTCGCGGTGAGTGTCGGCATCACGGGCCAGCAGAATGATGCCGGAGGTTTCCCAGTCCAGGCGATGGACGATGCGCGCTTCCGGGTAGCCGTTTTCCTGCAGGCGGGTGATCAGGCAGTCCTTATTGTCGTCGGCGCGGCCGGGCACCGAGAGCAGCAACGTCGGCTTGTCGACCACCAGTACGGCGGCGTCCTGATGAATGATGCGGATGTTGGACAACGGCATTAAAACAGCCTCGTAACAAATGCCAACGGCGGCTCAGGCTGCTGATAACCCTGTAGGAGCTGCCGAAGGCTGCGATCTTTTGACGTTGAAGATCAAAAGATCGCAGCCTTCGGTAGCTCCTACACGAGCATCAACAGCCCGAGCCGCCGTAGCGACCGCCGGATCGACTCAGCGATCAGGCAGGGTGATGTTGAGTTCCAGAATCGAGCAACTGCCCTGGCTTTCCAGTGCAACGTGTACGTCGTCGTTGCCGATATTGACGTACTTGCGGATCACGTCGACCAATTCCTTCTGCAAGGCTGGCAAGTAATCCGGCGTGCTGCGCTGGCCGCGCTCATGCGCCACGATGATCTGTAGACGCTCTTTCGCTACCGAGGCGGTACTTGGCTTTTTGTTGGCACGAAAGAAGTCAAAAAGGTTCATTACCTACCTCCAAACAGGCGCTCGAAGAATCCCTTCTTCGTAACATCGAGGAAACGATGTTCTTTTTCTTTGCCCAGCAGACGATCAACGGCATCGCTGTACGCCTGACCGGCATCGCTCTGGTCGTCGAGAATCACCGGGACGCCCGAGTTGGAAGCCTTCAGGACCGCCTGGGACTCAGGGATGACGCCCAGCAGGGTCACGGCCAGAATTTCCTTCACGTCTTCAACGCCCAGCATCTCGCCATCGCTGACGCGCTGCGGGTTGTAACGGGTCAGCAGGAGGTGTTCCTTGATCGGCTCTTCGCCGAGTTCGGCACGACGCGATTTGCTGGCCAGCAGGCCCAGCATGCGGTCGGAGTCACGGACCGAGGACACTTCCGGGTTGGTCACGATGATCGCTTCGTCGGCGAAGTACATGGCCAGGTGCGCACCTTTCTCGATGCCCGCCGGGGAGTCGCAGACCACGAAGTCGAAGTCTTCCTTCAACTGCATCAGGACTTTTTCCACGCCTTCCTGGGTCAGCGCGTCTTTGTCGCGGGTCTGGCTGGCGGCCAGCACGTAGAGATTTTCCAGGCGCTTGTCTTTGATCAGGGCCTGTTGCAGGTTGGCTTCGCCGTTGACCACGTTGACGAAGTCGTACACCACACGACGCTCGCAACCCATGATCAGGTCGAGGTTACGCAAACCCACGTCGAAGTCGACGATGACTGTTTTGTGGCCGCGCAGAGCGAGGCCGGTACCGATAGCGGCGCTGGTGGTGGTCTTACCCACACCACCCTTGCCGGATGTAACCACGAGAATCTTGGCCAAGGTGTTTCACCCCTAAGGAAGAAGGACTTTTTAGCCCCTGAAAAACATCTCTTGAAAACTACTGCAGTCGGACAGCCTTGGCTGGAGTTCGGCGCAAGTCGCACTTGCCGGGGGCAAACGCTCCTTGATCCTTTTTCCTACTTCGTTTGAGCCGTTTTCGCTACGTTTTAGAGATGCTTGGAAAATGCGGCAGTATCCGTTAAAGCCGAATGATGTTCAACACGTCGGCCGACAGGCTGACCTGGACGCCGGAGCCCCACAGTGGATCGCGGCGCAAATCTTCGGAAACCTTGTAATGCCCGGCGATGGAGATCAGTTCAGCGCTCAATTGCTGACAGAAAATCCGCGCCTTGGTGTCACCTTTGACGCCGGCCAGTGCGCGACCGCGCATCGGGCCGTATACATGGATGTTGCCATCGGCCAGAAGTTCCGCCCCCGGACTGACCGAAGAAACCACCACCAGATCGCCACCCTGGGCATATATCTGTTGGCCACCACGTACTGGCGTGGTGATGACGCGGGTCGGTTTGACGGTCGGCTCCGGCGGCTTTTCCGGCTTCTTTTTGACTTCCGGTTCCGGGGCTTCCAGCGGTCGCTCGCGGGCGCCGGACGGCGGCAGTACCGGGATGTCGATGGCGATGGCGGCGGCGATGTCTTCGATACGGCTGGCGCGGATCGCCAGGGTGCGCAGGCCATGCTGGCGGCACACGCGCATCAGGCCGGGCAGATCGACCGCGCCTTCACCCGGCGGCAGTTTGTCCAGCGCCAGGACCAACGGTGCATTGCTGAAAAAATTCGGCGCCTGGGCGACTTTGGCGGCCAGTTGCCGATCAAGGCTGTCGAGGTCGTTGCGGGACAGTTCCAGCACCGTGATGGCCAGCATGCTGCCCTTCAACTGGAACACGGGATCTCGGTCTGGCGATTCGTTTTGGCTCATATCGGCATACAACGGCTTGTCACTAAAAGTGCCGAGACTTATAACGAGAACGCCCGCGAGCCGCAAGCCGGGTCGAACGATGTAGAATGCGCGGCCACTGAATTTACGGAAGCTTTAATGGATCGCCCGCGTTTTCGAAGAGCCTATCTTTCTCCCCGCTTCTGGCCGCTCTGGTGCGGTCTGGGGCTGTTGTGGCTGGTCGTGCAGTTGCCGTATGCGGTTTTACTGACGATCGGTCGAATCCTGGGCGCGTTGATGTATCGCGTGGCCGGCGACCGGCGGCGCATCGCCAAGCGCAATCTCGAGCTGTGCTTCCCGGAAAAATCCGCCGCCGAGCGCAAACGCCTGCTCAAGGAAAACTTCGCCTCCACCGGCATCGCGTTTTTTGAAATGGCGATGAGCTGGTGGTGGTCGCGTGAGCGTCTGGCGAAATTGGCGCATGTCGAAGGCCTGGAGCATCTGCAAAACGCCCAGCGCGAAGGCAAGGGCGTGATCCTCATGGCCGCGCATTTCACCACCCTGGAAATCGGCGCGGCGTTGCTCGGCCAGCAGCACACCATCGACGGCATGTACCGCGAGCACAAGAATCCGTTGTTCGACTTCGTCCAGCGTCGCGGCCGCGAGCGGCACAACCTCGATTCGCTGGCGGTGGAGCGTGACGACGTGCGCGGCATGCTCAAGCTGCTGCGTTCCGGCCGGGCGATCTGGTACGCACCGGATCAGGACTACGGCGCCAAGCAAAGCATCTTCGTGCCACTGTTCGGCATTCAGGCGGCAACCGTGACCGCGACCACCAAGTTTGCCCGTCTGGGCAAGGCGCTGGTGGTGCCGTTCACTCAGGAGCGTCTGGCCGACGGCAGCGGTTACCGGCTGGTGATCCATCCGCCGCTGGAAGACTTCCCGGGCGAGACCGAAGAGGCCGACTGCATCCGCATCAACCAGTGGGTGGAAAGTGCGCTGCGCGCCTGCCCTGAGCAATACTTGTGGGCGCACCGCCGCTTCAAGAGCCGTCCACCGGGTGAGCCGAAGCTTTACCCGAAACGGCGCGGCTGATTCACTCACCCTTTCAAGCACCATGGAGCGTTGCGATGAGCCCAGCTGAACCGGTCACAGGTTTGATTCTTTCCGGCGGCGGGGCTCGGGCGGCGTATCAGGTGGGGGTGCTGGCGGCGATTGCCGAATTGCTGCCGCTGGGCGCGGACAATCCGTTTCCGGTGATCGTCGGCACCTCGGCCGGGGCGATCAACGCGGTCAGCCTGGCCAGTGGCGCCAGCGATTTTCGCGCGGCCATCGAACGCCTCACGCTGTTCTGGCAGGGCTTTCGAAGCCATCGGGTGCTGCGCAGCGACTGGCCGGGAGTGATCCGTCAGGCCAGCCGCTTTGTCAGCCATAGCCTGTTGGGTATGGGGCGGCACCTGCCGGTAGCGCTGCTCAACAGTTCGCCGCTGCGCGACCTGCTCAATGAAAAACTGCACATGCCCGGCATCGCCGAATCCATCGCGCGCCAGCAATTGCACGCGGTGGCGGTGACCGCGTTCGGCTATGAATCGGGGCAGGCGGTGACCTTCTACCAGGGCGGCGGCAAGATTGACGCGTGGTTGCGCCATCGGCGCATCGGCGTGCCGGCGCAATTGTCGGTGGACCATTTGCTGGCCAGTTCGGCGATCCCGTTGCTGTTTGCCCCGGTGAAAATCGGTGAAGAATATTTTGGTGACGGCGCAGTGCGCCAATCGGCACCGATCAGCCCGGCGCTGCACCTGGGCGCGAGTAGGGTGCTGGTGGTGGGGGTCAGTGGTAACCCGCGCGGTGTCGATCCTCAGCAGCCGCTGCAGCGCGCCTATACCGGCCAGCAGCCCACCCTGGCGCAGATCGGCGGGCACATGCTCAACAGCACGTTCATTGATAGCCTGGAGAGCGACATCGAATTGCTGCAGCGTCTGAACCAGTTCAGCCACCTGATGCCCGAAGGCACGCCGACTCGCGAGCTGGGGGTGGCGCCGGTGGAGGTGCTGGTGATTTCACCGAGTCAGCCGATTGATGAAATCGCCGCGCGACATCGCCAGGAATTGCCGGCGGCGTTGCGCCTGTTCTTGCGCGGACCGGGGGCGACCAAGACCAGTGGGGCAGGGGTGCTGAGTTATCTGCTGTTCGAGGCGGGGTATTGCAGCGAGCTGATCGACCTGGGGCGGCGCGATGCGTTGGCCAAGCGTGAGGAGTTGTGCCGGTTTCTCGGGTTAACTTCTTAAAGGCAAAAGATCGCAGGCTTCGCCAGCTCCTACAGGGATAGCGCATTCCAATGTAGGAGCTGCCGCAGGCTGCGATCTTTTGATCTTTATCAGAAGTGGAACTTCACCAGGAAGCTGGTCACGTTCTGATTGGTGGTGAAGCCACGGGTGTCGTCGATCCCGTATTTGTCTTTCCAGTAGTCGTATTCAACACCGACGTACAGTTGCTTCTCGCCGAAATGCAACGCCTTGCCCAGGTCGTATTTGACCTGTGGGTTGAAGTGCAGGTTGGCGTGGTATTCGCCTTTGCTGTTGACGTCGTTGTCGACCACCCAGTCCATGTAACCGTCGATCAGCACGTTGGAGCTGCCGACCGGAATGGTATAGGACCAGACCGGCGTGATCTGCCAGACGTTGTCACCCGGGCGCGAGCCTTCGGTGTGACGCTGGTAGAAGTTCAGCTGGAAGTAGTCGAAGCCCGGGATCGCCAAGTCGAAGCCTGGACCGATCAGGTACGACTCGACGTCGCCTTCACCGAACTCGTAAGTCATCGCCAGCAGCACGTCTTTGATCGGACCGAATTCGAGCTTCTGGTCCAGCACCTTGCCCAGCGAGATGCGTGGCTGGAACTCACCGTAATAGGTGTTGTTGCCGACGCCGCCGTCCGGCTTGCCGTTGTAGAAGATCTTGTCGACGAACAGGAAGTTATCCCCGTATTTCCAGGCGTCGGCGTGCTCGAAAGTGACGGTCTGCTGGATCGCCGGATTGACCTTGAAGTCTTTACCGTACAGGTAGGTCAGGCTGTTGTTCTGCCATTGCAGCAGGCCATCGGCCATGGCCTGGCCGCCGGCCAGCATCGATCCCGCGAGCATCAGGCTGGTGCACATACGTTTCATTCGGTTGCTCCCAAAGTAGGTGTTCCACGTTTATTTTTTTAAGATCGGCGCTCTGGTGTGGCGCCTTTTTTCGTTGCTGCAAAAGTCATCCGATCGGTCAGCTTCGCTGGTGATAGCAAGAGCTGGGCCAATGCTTTCAGAAAGCAAAAAAACGCCCGTTCGGCTGCTGAAAAACAGTCGATTGCGCGTGTTTTCGGGATGCCTCGGTACTGACCGGGGCCGGGATAAGTTGGCTCGTCGGTCAGGAATTAAATCCGGGCTTTTTTTTAGACCGAATTCAAGAGGCCGCGGAGAATACTGACTCCTCGGCCAGCTCTCAAGTGCCCCGCAACAGAGCACCGACGACAGGTATGGGGCACGGTTGCGGGCCATCTCAGAAGTGCACCTTCACCAGCAGGCTGGCGGTGTTCTGGTTGGTGTCGAGGTTGTGACTGCTTTCGACCCCATATTTGTTCTTCCAGTAGCTGTATTCGGTGCCGACGTACAGCTGCTTGTGGCTCCAGCCGAAGGCTTTGCCGAGGTCGTATTTGATCTGTGGATTGATGTGCAGATTGGCGTGGTAGGTGCCGCGCGAGTTCTGGTCGTTGTCGACGACCCAGTCCAGATAGCCGTCGATCAGCAGGTCGGAATTGCCCACGGGGACGCTGTACGACCAGCCCGGGGTGATCTGCCATACACCATCGCCGGGGCGCGGGCCTTCGGTCTGGCGGCGGAAGATGTTCAAGGTCACGTAGTTGAAGCCGGGCACTTTCAGGTCGAAGCCGGGGCCGATGAGGTAGGCCTCGCTGTCGCCTTCGCCGTACTCGTAGGTCATCGCCAGCAGCACGTCCTTGATCGGGCCGAACTCAAGCTTCTGGTCGAAGATCTTGCCGAACGAGAAGCGTGGGGTGAATTCGCCGTAAAAGGTGTGCGGGCCTTTATTGCGGTCTTCCTGGCCGTTGTAGAAGATCTTGTCGACGAACAGGAAGTTGTCGCCGTATTTCCACTTGTCGGCATGCTCGAACGTCACCGTTTGCTGGATCGACGGGTTGATCGCGAAGTTCTTGCCGTACAGGTAGCTCAGGCTGTTGGTCTGCCACAGCAGTAAATCGCCGGCCATGGCCTGACTCGCGGCCAGCAGGCCGCCACTCAACAGTACGTTGGTTTGCGTGCGAATCATCTGTTGCTCCCTCTTGTTTTTATTTTTAAGGCGCAGAGCTGTTGCTTGTCCCTGTGGGAGCGGGCTTGCTCGCGAAAGCGGTGTGTCATTCAACAGGGTTGGTGACTGACACGACCTCTTCGCGAGCAAGCCCGCTCCCACAGGGTTTGTAGGTGTTGCTGTTAATGCTGATGCGCGTGGCAGTCGTTGATCGCTGCGCGTTCGGCGCCGCCGAGGATGTTGAACAGCAGGTTCAGGGTCAGCGCGCTGAGCGTGGCCATGGCGATGCCGCTGTGGGTGATCGGGCTCATCCACAACGGCAGGTGGGCGAAGAATTCCGGACGTACCACCGGGATCAGGCCCATGCCGATGCTCACCGCCACCAACAACTGGTTGCGCCGGTCACCGATGTCGGCTTCCTGAAGAATCTTGATTCCGGTGGCCGCCACCATGCCGAACATCGCAATTGCCGCACCGCCGAGTACCGCCGGTGGAATCGACGCCACCAGAAATGCGGCTTTCGGCAGCAGGCTCAGCACGATCAGCAGGCCACCGGCAACGATGGTCACCGAGCGGCAGCGCACGCCGGTCATCTGCACCAGGCCGATGTTCTGCGCGAACGAGGAGTGGGTGAAGGTGTTGAAGAACCCGGCGACGAACGAGGCGCCGGCATCGCACAGCAGGCCGCGCCGCAGCATCCGTGGGCAGACTTCCTGGCCGGTGATCTTGCCCAGCGCGAGGAACATCCCGGTGGACTCGACGAAGATGATCACCACCACCAGGCACATCGACAGGATTGGCGCCAGTTCGAATTTCGGCATGCCGAAGTGCAGTGGGGTGACGAACTGGACCCATGGCGCGTTGGCCATGCCGCTCAGGTCGACCATGCCGATTGCACCGCAGAGCACGTAGCCGAAACACATGCCGATCAGCACGGAAATATTGACCCAGAACCCGCGCATGAAGCGGTGGATCAGCAGAATGGTCGCCAGCACCAGCGCGGCGATGGCCAGATAAATCGGTGAACCGAATTGCGCTGCGGCGGCACCGCCACCGGCCCAGTTCACGGCCACGGGGAACAGCGACAGACCGATCGAGGTGATGACCGTGCCGGTCACCAAAGGCGGGAAGAAGCGCACGACCTTGGACATGAACGGCGCGATGAGCATGCCGAAGAATCCGGCGGCGATGGTCGCGCCGAAGATCCCTTGCAGACCGATACCGGGCATGCCGGCCATGGCGACCATGCTGCCGACGGCGGCGAAACTGGCGCCCATCATCACCGGCATGCGGATACCCATTGGGCCGATGCCGAGTGACTGGACGATGGTGGCGATACCGGCGACCAGCAGGTCGGCGTTGATCAGGAAGGCAATTTCTTCACGACTCAGGCCAGCGGCCTGTCCGATGATCAACGGCACCGCGATGGCACCGCCGTACATCAGCAGAACATGTTGCAAACCGACCAGGATCAGTTGCAAAAGGGGCAAACGCTGAATGGCGGGTGCGTCGGGGATGCGCGCTTTGGACAGCTCGGACATGCAACACCTCGGATCTTTTTATTCTTGTGATTGAACAGCTGCCGGGTGGCTCACAGCTGTCCTTTTGCATCATTCATATTTGTGGCTGCAGAGCTTGTTTGTGGCGAGGGAGCTTGCTCCCGCCGGGGCGCGAAGCGGCCCTTCTCTTCAAGAGCAAGGCCTGCTGCGCAGTCCAGCGGGAGCAAGCTCCCTCGCCACAAAAGCCTGCTTTTACACAGGCTTTTGTCTGGCTCAGTTGGTCTGGGCTCCCTGCGCGATCCAGGCACCGATCAGGTCACGTTCCTGCTGGGTCATCTGGGTGATGTTGCCCAGTGGCATGATCTGCGTGGTGATGGCTTGCGCCTGGATCCGCGCCGCGTTCTGGCGGATCTGCTCGGGGGTGTCGAACATCACACCGGCAGGCGCCGCGCTGAACAACGGGCTGGTCGGTTTGGCCGAGTGGCAGACCGCGCAGCGTTCCTGGATCACGTTGTGCACCTTGTCGAACGCAGGACCTGCGTTGGACGCTTGCGCCGGTGCCGCAGCAGGGGCTGCTGCTGGCGCTGCAGGTGCCGCCGCTTCAGCCGGTTTCGCGCCACCGCCCAGTGCCGTTTCCGGCAGCGGCTGGTACTCGATTTTCGCGGGGGCCTTAGCCACGTCCGGTGCGGTCGGCATCGGCGCAGGGCCGGTGACGTACGCCAGGGTGATCATGCCCACCGCTGCCACCGGCAGAGTCCAGGCAAACTTGTGGCTGTCGTGACGGGTGTTGAAGTAGTGACGCACCAACACCGCCAACACCGCGATCCCGGCCAGGATCAACCAGTTGTACTGGCTGCCATAGGTGCTCGGGAAGTGGTTGCTGATCATGATGAACAGCACCGGCAGGGTGAAGTAGTTGTTGTGACGCGAACGCAGCAGGCCTTTGGCGGGCAGCGCCGGGTCCGGCGTGCGGTTCTCGGCGATGGCGGCAACCAGTGCACGCTGCGCCGGCATGATGATGCGGAACACGTTGCCGACCATGATGGTGCCGATGATCGCGCCGACGTGCAGGTACGCACCACGACCGCTGAACACCTTGCTGAAGCCATACGCCGCGCCGAGGATCAGCACGAACAGGACGAAGCCGAGCAGGGCGGGTTTCTTGCCAAGGGCCGAATCGCAGAGGAAGTCGTAGA
>NZ_JBIUVO010000060.1:1472-32269 GCF_044742995.1 Pseudomonas sp. NPDC087803 | reverse complement strand
TGCAGGATGACGTGCTGATCGTCGTAGTCGTAACGCTCGCTGTCACCGACCGCATTGGTCGCGGCCAACAACCGCTGACGGGCGTCGTAGCAATAACTGACCAGCGTTTGCTCGGTACGCCAGCCATCAGCCTCAAGCACCTGGTAATCAACCGCGACCAGATGCGCCCGGTCGTAGCGCAACAACAGCGACCGCCCGGCCCCGTTATCCAGGCGCTGCACACGCTCGGAAAAATCGCGATGCACCGTCAGACGATTGCCATGCGCATCACTGACCGCCACCAGCCGCCCGGCACGAAAGTGATAAAACCGCGCCGCATCCCCGGCCAGCGCGAGGATCAGTTCCTCCGGTTCATCGCCGAGAAAAATCGCCGCCCGCGACAGGCTGTTGTGAATCCCCGGGCGCTCAACACTGGGCAAGGGAAACCGCGTGCGACGGTTCTCGTGATCGACCCAGACCACCGCATCGCCATCGAACTCCAGCCGATGCGCCAGCGAATGGCTCCAGCCAAACCCAAGCCCGACGTCGATCTCCACCGCACTGGTGCGGTACAACCGGGTGAACTCGAACGGCAACAAACCATCGAGCGTGCCATCGCTCAAGGTCAGCAACTCTTCACCGGTAACCATCGACACCGGACAGCCGTTAGTGCAGGTCAGCGGCGCGCAATCGGCGCTGTCACCGTTGGGATTTTTCGCTTGATCGGGAGCGTCGTCGCGAGATTCGTGACGCTCCATCCGGGTCGTGCCGTGGGACTTGTCCCGTGCCATCGTTGCCGGATTCGGCACGGTCAAAACCACGCCGTCCGTCTGACGAATGTTCAGCGGGATCGCTGGCGTTGGCTTCAACGGCACATCGCGCGCATTCACCAGCAATGGTTTCAACGCGCCCGCGTGCTTGCTCAGATCGGCAGGGGAGGTCAGTTCGCTCAGACGCAACGCCGACGCGGCCAGCCATTGCCGCGCCCGAGGCGATTTGATTTTGCTCAGCACCTTGCTGCTCAGTCTCACGGGAAGGCCAACGCCGCCGCAGACCCGCATCAACAAAAAGCTGATCAGCAGCTCGACCCGAACTTCTGCCACCACTTCCGCCAGGTACTGCGGCGGCAGCATCTTCAACCAACTACTGAACGCTGCCAGATGGATAAACAGCAACGGCTCGTCACTGAGGATCAGCAAGCCATTGGCGATGGCCTCACTGGAGGCGTCGAGCAGTGCTTGCAACTCGACATCGCTGAGGTATTGCAGGAGTTTTTCGCTGTTGGCCTGCAGGTCGGCGAGCAGGCCAAACAGCTGTTTAACGTCATCCCAGATGTCCTGCAGGGCTTTCTCGAAACCGCGCCAGTCGGCCTGTTGCAACTGCTGGTAACGATCAGCCAAACCGGCGCCGGAAAACTCCGCCCACAGCGGCTGAAACCCGTCCCATTCCTGGCGAAGCCAGACCTCCAGCCCGGCCAGAATCTCTTCATGGGAGGCGTACAGCGCTTTGATATGGGCGCTGGAAACATCGGGAAAAAAGGTGATGCGATAACGCTGGCCCCGCTCGCAGTCGCTCAGTTCCAGAATGCCGCTCGGGCCGATGGTATGGCGTAGCGGTTCTCCGAAACTCAATACCCCGTCGACTTCGCCGATCACTGGCTCGAGCAGCACCGGGGTATTGCCGATCGGTACGAATCGCGCCGCCTCGAACAGGTGCACCAGGGTCAACGGGCCGCTGGCGGGGCACATGACCACCGAGGTCTGCAACGGCTGGCGGGATTTGACTGGAGCGCTGAGTCGGACGTCGTCGCCGACCTTGAACACCTGCTCGACCTCCAGCGCCGTCCCGGTCCAGAACTGTTCGGCCCAGGCCTCATAGTTGTTCAGGCACAGGCGAAACTCGCTGATCAGCGTTTCGAAGTCCGGGTGCTCAGGATTCAGGGCGGCAACCACCAGCAGGCCGATGCTGTTGTTCAGGGCCAGAAGCCGATCGGTTTGGAACATTCGCAGGCACTCGCGCACGTGAAAGAGGTGCGCGGACTTTGCGGGGGATCAAAATGGAAAGAAGTCGGGAAAGTAGGTGTTATCTGTAGGGCATTTCGCTAAATATCAGCGAGTCGTTCCACGGCCCATCAACATTGTCCGTTGCTCAATGTCCGTTGGCCTCGCTATGCTGCTGAACCCATTAATCAGATCCGCGCAGCGGCGCCGGCTGGGCCGCCCGGGATGTTTTTGATAACGGATCCGATGATGAATGCACCGATGAAGACGTTTGGCCCGATCAAGGCCGTGATTTTCGACATGGACGGTTTGCTGCTGGACACCGAAGGAATCTACACCGAGGTCACCTCGCTCATTGCCGAGCGTTACGGGCGGACCTTCGACTGGAGCGTTAAACAGAACATCATCGGTCGCGGGGCCAATGATCTCGCGAACTACGTGGTGCAGGCGCTGGATCTGCCGATCAGCGCCGAAGAGTTTCTGCTGATCCGCGAGCCGCTGATGCGTGAACGCTTCCCCAAGGCCCAGGCGATGCCGGGCGCGGAAGAGCTGATTCGCCACCTCAAGGCGCATAACATTCCAATTGCCGTGGGCACCAGTTCGTCGCGGCAGTCGTTCGGCCAGAAAACCACCTTGCACCGCGACTGGTTTGCGCTGTTCGATTTCATCGTCACGGCGGATGACCCGGAAGTCGGCGCGGCCAAGCCGGCTCCGGACATCTTCCTCACTGCGGCTCGGCGTCTGGGCGTCGCGCCCGAGGATTGTCTGGTGTTCGAGGATTCGCCGTTCGGCGTTACCGCAGCGAAAGCCGCGGGGATGACGGCCATTGCGATTCCGGATGCAGCCATGGCCGATGAAAAATATGCGCATGCCGACGGGATTCTGCGCACGCTCAAGGCGTTCACCCCGAGTGCCTGCGGTTTGCCGGCGCTGGAATGGGCTTGATCAGCCAATAAGCACCGATAAAAAAACGCCGCCCTCTGCAAAGAGGTGCGGCGTTTTTTTGTACTCGGGTTTCAGTGCAATCAGGCGCCAAAACCACCGTCGATGGTCAGGCTCGCACCGGTGATGTAACCGGCTTCCGGGCCGACCAGATAAGCGACGAAACCGGCGATTTCATCGGCAGTGCCGTAACGGCCCACCGCCATCAGCGGGATCAGGCTCTCGGCGAAATCGCCATGGGCCGGGTTCATGTCGGTGTCGACCGGGCCAGGCTGCACATTGTTGATGGTGATGCCACGCGGGCCGAGGTCACGGGCCAGGCCTTTGGTCAGGCCGACCAGGGCCGATTTGCTCATTGCATACACACCGCCACCGCCGAAGGGCATGCGGTCGGCGTTGGTGCTGCCGATGTTGATGATGCGCGAGCCTTCGCCCATATGTTTGGCGGCTTCCTGAGACGCGATGAACACGCTGCGCACGTTGATCGCCAGGGTCTGGTCGAAGTCTTCCAGTTTGAAGTCTTCCAGCGGTGCGATGGCCAGGACGCCGGCGTTGTTCACCAGAATATCCAGGCGGCCAAAGGCTTCGACGGTGGCGCTGACGGCATTGCGGATGGCTGTTTCATCGGCGCTGTCGGCCTTGATCGCCAGGGCTTTGCCGCCGTTGGCTGTGATGCTGTTCTGCAACTCTTCGGCCTTGGCGGTGGAGCTGACGTAGGTGAAGGCGACAGTGGCGCCTTCGGCAGCCAGACGTTTGACAATGGCAGCACCGATACCACGGGAACCGCCTTGAATCAGAGCGACTTTGCCGCTGAGGTGTTGAGTGGTCATGTTCGATCTCCAGAGAATTCAAGGCAGGCTGCCTTGTTGTTGGAGCCGAGTATCGGCCTCGCATCGACAACCGTGTAGACCATGATTGCTATAGTCTGTGTAAACCAGAAGTTTATAGTGGCGATCATGGAAACTTTCAGCAGTATCGAATGCTTCGTGCGCAGCGCCGAAGTCGGCAGCTTCGCCGAGGCCGCCCGGCGCTTGAGCCTGACCCCGGCCGCCGTCGGCAAGAGTGTGGCGAAGCTCGAGGTGCGGCTCGGTGTACGGCTGTTCCAGCGTAGTACACGCAGTCTGACCCTGACCGAGGCCGGTCAACTGTTTTTGAATCAGGTCAGTGGCAGCCTGACGACGATTCAGAATGCGGTGGCCAATCTGTCGAGTGTGGAAGGACTGCCGGCGGGGACGTTGAAAGTCAGCATGGGCACGGTATTCGGGCGGTTGTACGTTGTGCCGTTGTTGCAAGAGTTTTTACGTCGGTTTCCGGCGATCAACCCTGACTGGCATTTTGATAACCGTCAGGTCGATTTGATTGGGCAGGGGTTCGATGCGGCGATTGGCGGGGGCTTTGAATTGCCTCAAGGCGTGGTCGCACGCAGATTGGCACCGGCGCATCGCGTGTTGGTGGCGTCTGCTGACTATCTGCAACAGCACGAGACGATCGTCGAGCCAGATGACCTGCAACGTCACGATGGCATCCTGATTCGTTCGCCGCAAACCGGTCGAGTTCGCTCCTGGCAGTTGATCAGTAGTGGCAGCCAACTCTGTCAGCCCTTGACCCTCAAGGCGCGAATGACCATGAGCGATTCCGAAGCCGCCTGCGCCACGGCAGCACAGGGGCTGGGGATCGCACTGGTCAGCATGCCGTTTGCCGTGGGTTACCTTGAGGCCGGTACGTTGCAGCGCGTGCTGCCGGACTGGTACATCGATGACGGCAACATTTCGATCTATTACGCCGAGCATAAATTGTTGCCGGGCAAGACTCGGGCGTTTGTCGATTTTGTGATTGAGCAGTTTGCGCAGCAGGGGTTGGCTCGGCGGTTCAGTGCTTTCTGAGCAAGACGTGGCACCGAGTTGACCCATTCGCGAGCAAGCCCGCTCCCACAGGGGATTTTTGAACGCCACAGATCCAATGTGGGAGCGGGCTTGCTCGCGAAGGATACGACTCGGTATTCGTCTGTGAACTCAGCGAGCAAACCGCTCCGCCCAGCCAATGATCTGCTTCGGCCGCGGCGTTGCGTAAGTCCGCACCTTGGACGTCGACAACCCCAGCCGCACCAGCGATTCAGCAATGGTCACCGCTGCCGTCACGCCATCCACCACCGGTACCCCGGTGCGGCGACGAATCTGTTCATCGAGCCCGGCCATGCCGCCGCAGCCCAGACAAATCACCTCGGCCTTGTCCTGGGTCACTGCCAGTTCCGCCTGCTGCACGATGGCTTCCAGTGCCCGTTGCGGCTGGTGTTCCAGCTCCAGCACCGCCAGGCCACTGGCCCGCACCGAGGCACAGCGATCCCACAGGCCCGAAAGTTTCAGCCGATCCTCGATCAGCGGCACGGTGCGATCCAGCGTGGTCACCACCGAGTAGGCGTGGCCGAGAAACATCGCGGTGCTGGCGGCGGCGTCAGTGATGTCCACCACCGGCACGTTGAGCAGTTCCTGCAAACCTTCGCGGCCGTGCTCGCCATAGCCGGCCTGAATCACTGCATCGAACGGTTGGTCGTAGGACATCACCCGGTCCATCACGGCGATGGCCGCCAGATAACTTTCAAAATTGCCTTCGACCGAGTCGGCGCCGAAGAACGGTGTCAGGCCGACGATTTCCGTGCCGGGAGACGCGACGGCCTGCGCCGAGCGGGCGATGGCCTGGGTGATGGATTCGGTGGTGTTGACGTTGACCACAAGAATACGCATGGGAAGTCCTTATTGCGGGCAGTTCAGCGGCCCGAAGCCCGGGCCGCGAGGAAGTTAATGGCTGACGTTGTCGACGGCGATCGATTCGCCGCTGACGTCGGCGTAGTGCGGCTGACGCTTGGCGATGATCAGGTAGAGCATCGCGGCAATGCCGGCGCCCACCAGCCAGGAGAACGGCGAGATGCTGTGGAAGCCCGGCACCAGCGCCAGGACGATGGCGATCAACGCTGCCGGAATGAACGCCGCCACGGCACGGAAATTCACCCCGTGGCTGTAGTAATAAGCGCCGTTGGGATCTTCGCTGTACAACTGCGGGACGTTGATCCGGCCTCTGCGGATCAGCCAGTAGTCGACCATGATCACCCCGTACAGCGGGCCGAGCAGGGCGCCGAGACCGGAGAGGAAGTACACGATCACCAGCGGGCTGTTGTAGAGGTTCCACGGCAGGATGAGCACGGCGATGGTCGCGCTGATCAGCCCGGCGCGGCGGAAGGTCAGGTACTTCGGCGCCAGGTTGCTGAGGACGAAGGCCGGGGCGACGAAGTTGGCCATGATGTTCACCGCCACGGTGACGATCAGGAACGCCAGGCAACCCAGTACCAGGAAAAATGTGTTGGGGATCGAAGCGATGATTTCGGTCGGGCTTTCGATGATTCGCCCATTGATCTGAAATTGCGCACCGCAGAGCAGGACGGTGATGGTAGCGAACACCAGAATGTTCACCGGCAGGCCCCAGAAGTTGCCGATCTTGATGGTCTTGCGGCACGGCGAGGAGCGGGCGAAGTCGCAAAAATTCAGGATCAACGTGCCGTAGATCGCCAGCCACAGGGCGCCGCCGGCAAAAATGTTGCGCCACATTTCGCCACCGCTCAGTGGTTCGCGGATCGACCAGGCAATGGTCGCGTTGGCCTGGGTGTACATCCACGCGGCGAGGGCGGCGACGGTCAGCAGGATCACTGGTCCGGCAAACGCTTCGTAACGGCGGACCATCTCCATGCCGTAGGCGAGGATTGCCAGTTGCACGAACCAGATCGCCACGAAACACACCCAGCCCAGGCTCGACAGGCCGAGGATCGAGTTGTGGTCGTAATCGGCGAAACCGGGGTGAATCGCTGTCAGCAGCACGCGAAACACCACCGACGCCAGATACGTCTGAATGCCGAACCAGGCGATGGCAATCACCGCGCGGATCAATGCCGGAATCTGCGCGCCGTGGATGCCGAAACTGATCCGGCTGATCACCGGAAACGGCACCCCGGTTTTCTGCCCCATGTAGCCCGACAGGTTCATGAAAAAGTACACCAGCGCCGCGCCGATCCCCAGCGACAGCAGAATCTGCCAGCCGCCCAGGCCCAGGGCGTACAGACCGATGGCGAACGAGTAGTTGGCGATGTTGTGCACATCGTTGGTCCACAGGGCAAAGATGCTGTATTTGCCCCAGCGCCGACCTTCCGCGCGGGTCGGTGCCAGGTCGCTGTTGTGCAGGCGCGGGCTCAGTTGTAACGGTTCGGCCAGACCCGCGTCGGGCAATGGCAGGTCGAGGGCAGAGGCGGGCAGATTCAGCGCGATATTGTTGGAGAGACTTGTACGCATTCCGGCAGGCTCCTGATGGGCGGGGCCGCGATGACTGTGCATGAGCGGTCAGGCTCGACAAATCTTCGTCGCGGCCAGCAGACATCACTGGTTACGGGGCATCTGCAGCCTGTACGGGATAGGGCGCTTCAGGCTTGCGGATCGAAAGTGTGGATTGATGTTTTGCAGTTTTGTATACAAAACATGTATGCACTAAAGCCAGATCTGTGCCAGTTAGCGGTCTACGGAGCGCCGTGCTCATTTCGAAAAGTTATCGAAGAATGCTAAGTGCTTGAAAGTAAGCGGTTATAAATTGACCAGATGAACAGGTATTTATTTTTTACGGGGGATGTTGCAAAGGAGGCAAAGCAGAGGGGCGTTCAGCGGGGATGTAACTTTTCAGGGCGCGCAAACAAAAAGTGCACACATAAATGGCACCGATGGTGACATTCGTGTGTACACATTTTTTCATGGCACCACAAAGCAAATGTGGGAGCGGGCTTGCTCGCGAAGGCGTCTCCCCAGTCAACAAATCCGCTGATTGAAAGACCGCTTTCGCGAGCAAGCCCGCTCCCACAGGGAGGCATCATTGAGGCGGAGATTTACGCCTTGCTGATGATATTCCCCGCATGTAATCCGCATTCTTTCTGCGTCGCCTCTTCCCACCACCAGCGGCCTTCGCGTTCATGCTGGTTCGGCAGCACCGGGCGGGTGCAAGGTTCGCAGCCGATGCTGATGAAGCCGCGTTCATGCAGGCTGTTGTACGGCAGCTCGAGCATGCGGATGTAGCCCCAGATCTCTTCGCTGGACATCTGCGCCAGCGGGTTGAACTTGTACAGGGTGCGCTCCGGTGTGGAGAACGCGGTGTCGATTTCCAGCACCGCCACGGCGCTGCGGGTGCCGGGGCTCTGGTCGCGGCGCTGGCCGGTGGCCCAGGCTTTGACGCCGGACAGCTTACGGCGCAGCGGCTCGATCTTGCGGATGCCGCAGCACTCGCCATGGCCGTCCTTGTAGAAGCTGAACAGGCCTTTTTCCTTCACGAACGGTTCGAGTTTCGTGTAGTCCGGCGACACCAGTTCGATATCGATCTTGTAGTGCTCGCGCACTTGATCAATGAAGCGATAGGTCTCCGGGTGCAGGCGGCCGGTGTCGAGGCTGAACACCTTGACGTTCTTGTTCAGCTTCCAGGCCATGTCCACCAGCACCACATCCTCGGCGCCACTGAAAGATATCCACAGCTCGTCACCGAACTCGGCGAACGCGAGTTTCAGGATGTCCTGTGCGGATTTGTTGGCATAGGTCGTGGCGAGTTCCACGACATCGAATGTTGGGCTCATCAGGGCGGCTTCCTACAGGTCGGTGGCGCTGGGCGCTCTATATGGCGGCGATGTTAACAAAAAGCGGCGGCGCAGGGGGCTTCCGCTGCGTTGCGCGGTGGCGGGGGAGCCGCTAGAGTTCGGGCTCGCTCGACTCAATAATCACTACAAACGGGAGTGTCTTGTGGAAATTGCTTGCCTGGATCTTGAAGGGGTACTGGTGCCGGAAATCTGGATCGCCTTTGCCGAAAAAACCGGAATCGAATCCCTCAAGGCCACCACCCGGGACATTCCCGATTACGACGTGCTGATGAAGCAGCGTCTGCGCATCCTCGATGAGCATGGTCTGAAGCTCTCGGACATTCAGGAAGTGATCGCTACCCTCAAGCCGCTGGACGGCGCGGTGGAGTTCGTCGACTGGCTGCGCGAGCGCTTTCAGGTGGTGATTCTCTCGGACACCTTCTACGAATTCTCCCAGCCGCTGATGCGTCAACTGGGCTTCCCGACTTTGCTTTGCCATCGGCTGATCACCGACGACAGCGGGCGGGTGACCAGCTATCAGCTACGTCAGAAAGATCCCAAGCGTCAGTCGGTGCTGGCGTTCAAGAGCCTGTACTACCGGGTGATTGCGGCCGGTGATTCGTATAACGATACGAGCATGCTCGGCGAGGCGGACGCGGGGATTCTGTTCCATGCGCCGGACAACGTGATTCGCGAGTTCCCGCAGTTTCCGGCGGTGCACAGCTTTGCCGAGCTGAAGCAGGAATTCCTCAAAGCCTCCAACCGCGACCTGTCCCTGTAAACCAAATCCCTCTGTAGGAGCTGCCGCAGGCTGCGATCTTTTGATCCTGTTTTTAAAAAATCAAAATCAAGATCAAAAGATCGCAGCCTTCGGCAGCTCCTACAGGGGTTGTGTCATTCAGAGGTTTTGCAGGGTTTCGAGGAGGATCCTAACCTTGGTAATCGACTCCTGATACTCCGCCTGCCAGTCCGAGTCGGCCACGATTCCGCCACCGCCCCAGCAACACACCTGCCCATCCTTGACCAACAAACTGCGAATGGCGATCGAGCTGTCCATCTCGCCGCGTACGTCCAGATAAAGCAATGAACCGCAATACAACCCGCGCCGGGTCGGTTCCAGTTCGTCGATGATCTGCATGGCGCGAATCTTCGGTGCGCCGGTGATCGAGCCACCGGGGAAGCTGCCGGCGATCAGATCCAGCGCATCGCGATCCTCCGCCAGCTCACCGGTCACGCTGCTGACCAGGTGATGCACGTTGGGATAGCTTTCCAGGCTGAACAATTCCGGCACCCGCACCGAGCCGATGCGACAGGTGCGACCGAGGTCGTTGCGCAGCAGGTCGACGATCATCAGGTTTTCCGCGCGATCCTTGGGGCTGGCCAGCAGTTCGGCGGCGTTGGCCGCGTCTTCGGCGGGCGTCAGGCCACGCGGGCGGGTGCCTTTGATCGGGCGGGTTTCCACTTGGCGCTGGCTGACTTTGACGAAACGCTCCGGCGACAAACTCAACACCGCGTCGCCGTCGGGCAGGCTCTGGAAGCCGGAAAACGGCGTCGGACAAGCCTCGCGCAACGCGCAATAGGCCAGCCACGGATCACCCTGGCAGGTTGCGCGGAAACGCTGGGCAAAGTTGACCTGATAGCAGTCGCCGGCCTGGATGTATTGATGAATGCGCTCCAGCGCCTGGCGATAGTCGTCCGGCGAAAGGTCGGCAGTCATCGGCGTGTTCAGCTTGAACGGCGTCAGCGTCGCCGTTGCCGGTTGGCTGAACAGCGCGATCAAGCGTTGCTGCTCACTGGCGGCCAGTGACGGGTGAAACACCAATTGGCTGGTGGCGGTCTGGTGATCACTGATCAGCGCCCAGGCGTACAGACCGAACCGAGCGTCGGGCAATTGCAGATCATCCCGGGCCTGGCTCGGCAGGTGTTCCAGATGCCGGCCGAAGTCGTAGCTCAGGTAGCCGATCAGGCCGCCGGCGAACGGCAGTTCATATTCCACAGGCAGTTGCGCTTCGCCCAGACGGCTCAGATTATCCCGCAGGCGTTGCAGGAACAGGCTGCCGCTTTCGTCGGGCAACACCGCCAGTTGTTCCAGCGGCCAGGCGCTGAGCAGGTCATAACGGCCGCGGTCGGCGCTCGGCCGGCCGCTGTCGAGCAGCACGGCGCCGGGCGCATGGCGGATGGCCGCGAAGTAGTCGGCGGGGTTGGCGCGGTAGGGCAGCGGGTGTACGGAACAGGTCAACATGGGCGGGGCAGATCGGCCATCGAGGCGGGGTGGGGATTGTAGTCCTCTGCGGGAGTTGCTCCTAGAGGGGATGTCGGGGATGAGCAGATCCGCAGCGGCTGACGAGCAACCTGTGGCGAGGGAGCTTGCTCCCGCTGGAGTGCGAAGCGCTCCACAAAATCTTACGACTGCTGCGCAGCCGAGCGGGAGCAAGCTCCCTCGCCACAGGGATCAGCCCTCGACCGCCGGTATATGCCCAAACATTTCCTGAGTGAACGCCACCCGCTCTTCAACCGACTCGGTCACCCCACGCGCCTTCAGCTCTTCCAGATGCGCCTCGACCGCGTGCGTACGCTGGGTCAGCCCGCAATCGTTGGCAATCTGGATATTCAGCCCCGGCCGCGCATTGAGTTCGAGAATCAGCGGGCCTTTCTCCTGGTCCAGCACCATGTCCACGCCGATGTAACCCAGCCCGCACAGCTCATAACAGCCGGCGGCGAGTTTCATGAAGCCGTCCCAGTAAGGCAGTTGCACGCCGTCCACCGCGTTGGTGGTGTCGGGGTGTTTGTTGATGATGTTGTTCAGCCAGGTACCGCGCAGGGTCAGGCCGGTGGCCAGATCGACACCGACACCGATGGCGCCCTGGTGCAAGTTGGCCTTGCCACCGGACTGGCGGGTCGGCAGGCGCAGCATGGCCATCACCGGGTAGCCCATCAGCACGATGATGCGAATGTCCGGCACGCCTTCGTAGCTGATGCTCTTGAAGATCTGATCCGGGGTCACCCGGTATTCGATCAGTGCGCGGTCGCGGTGGCCGCCCAGCGAATACAGGCCGGTGAGGATGCTCGAGATGTGGTGCTCGAGTTCTTCGTGGGCGAGGATCTTGCCCGAGACCGTGCGATAGCGGCCCTCGAAGCGGTCGGCGATGACGATGATGCCGTCACCGCCGGCGCCCTGGGCGGGCTTGATCACGAAGTCGTTGCGCCCGCCGATGATCTCGTCGAGCTTGTCGATTTCCTTCTCCGTGGAGATCACGCCGTACAGTTCCGGCACATGAATGCCGGCCTCGATCGCGCGCTCCTTGGTGATGATCTTGTCATCGACAATCGGGTACAGGCTGCGCTTGTTGTACTTGAGCACGTAGTCGGCGTTACGCCGATTGATGCCCATGATGCCCCGCGCCTCCAGGGCCTTCCAGGTCTTCCAGAAACCGAACATCAGGCGTCAGCCTTCTTCAGGAAGGCCTTGAAACGCACCAGCTCGGTCAGGCGGTAGCCGCGATAGCGACCCATCGCCAGCATGAAGCCCACCAGAATCAGCAGGATCGCCGGGAAGGTGAACACGAAGTACACCAGCTCCGGCACGGTCATGATCAGGTGCGCCAGCGAGGCGGCGAACAGCGTGCCGATCGCCACTTTCAGCGCATGGCTGGCGCCGCGTTCTTCCCAGGTGATCGACAGGCGTTCGATGGTCATGGTCAGAATCACCATCGGGAACAGCGCCACCGACAGACCGCGCTCCAGGCCGAGCTTGTGGCTGAACAGGCTGATCGCTGCGATCAGCACCACGACAAAGGTCAACACCACCGACAGGCGCGGCAGCATCTGCAGCTTCAGGTGTTCCAGGTACGAGCGTAACGACAGGCCCAGCGCGGTGATCACGGTAAACAGCAGGATGCCGAAGCCCAACTGCGTTTCGCGGAAGGCCAGGGCGATCAGCACCGGGGTGAACGTGCCGAGGGTCTGCAGGCCGATCAGGTTGCGCAGGATCAGGATCACCAGCACGCCGATCGGGATCATCACCATGATCATGAACGTCTGCTGGGTCTGCAGCGGCAGGCCGTACAGGGAGTATTCGAGGAAGTTGGCGTCGGTGTTTTCGTCGGTCAGCTTGGCCAGACGAATCGCGTTCATCTCGCTGTTGTTGAGGCTGAAGGTCACGTTGGCTTTCTTCGCGCCCTCGATGGTGATCAGGTTTTCGTCACCGGTCCACCACAGCAGGCGGTCGGTCGGCAGGCCTTGCTCGCCGGATTCCGGGTTGAAGTACAGCCAGTCGTTGCCATTGAAGCTGCGCAGCCACAGTTCCGGGGTTTGCGGTTGATCGGCGACGAGGCGGATGGTGTGGACTTTTTCCACCGGCACATGAGCGATGGACAGCAGCAGCTCGACGATTTTCGCTTTGTGCGCGGTCGACGGATCGCCGGCCAGCAGCAATTTCACATTGTCATCGTTGGCGTTGTTGACGCGTTTGATCGCTTCGCCGATGAAGGTTTCAACGTCGGCCGAGTGCTGGCGAATCGGCGCGAGCAGGGCTTCGGCGGCGATTTTTTCCGGGCCTTCGATGGCGATGCTGTCGCGGAAGGTCGGGCCTTTGATCTTGGATTTTTCCGCGGTGTAGCGTTTGGTCAGCACCAGACGGTAATAAAGGGTCTGGTTGCCCTTGGCCCGGCGCGCCGACCAGGTGACCTTGCGGTTGCCGTCGACGCGGTTGACCGCCACCCCGTAGTTATTGGAGATGAAGCTTTCGTTGAGGCTGACGTAATCGCGGCTCAGCGGTGGCACGAACATCTGGACCTTCACCGGGTCCTTGGTGCTGGCGACGAACTCGACTTTGGCGTCGATGTTCCACAAGTCGTCGGTGGCGTCTTCGGTCACCGGGATGCCGAGCACGAAAATCTGATAGGCCGTAACCGAAACGCCCAGGAGCACCAGAATGGTGATCAGGATTTTCAGGTGGAAGGTTAGAGAACGCATGGAAATTACTCGGCGGTATGAGCGGCGATGGTGCAGGCGGGTTTGCCGGCAGCGTATTTAAGACTGGGGTCGACCAGCGCGTCGAAGCGTTTCAGGGCTTCGGAGCCGATCAAAAGCGGGTATTGGAACGCACTTCGGTCGGTCAGGTTCACTTCGATGCTGCGCAGCGCCGTGCCCATGCAGATATCCAGCTCGATCACCGGGCGCGCGGTGTACTTCTTGCCTTCTTCCGGGTCGTAATCGCCGGCGCGGCGTTTGATCTTGCTGACCCGGGCCAGCGGCCGTTCGATCGGGTGCGAATGCGCAGCGTCGATCGCCAGGTAGAAACGCACCCAGGACTCGCCGTTACGTTTGAAGCGTTTGATGTCGCGGGCACTCAGCGAGGCGGTTTTGGCGCCGGTGTCGAGTTTGGCCGCGACTTCCAGATTGATGCCGTCAAGCGAGGCGTATTCGTTGAGGCCGTACACAGTTTTTTCCCCCGCCGTGGCGAGGCCGGGCAGGCAAAACAGCGCAAAAAATGTGGGGAAGGGCTTGAGTCTCATAAATCCTGGTGCGCAGCGTTCCGTTTTCGGTTCAGGTTCCTGGCAATAAATACTGCGCAAGCCCCTTCGTGTGCCTATCAGCTTTTTATGACAAGCCGTACAAATGGCCAGCAAATGCGGGCGGCATTCTAGCACGGTGGTTTTATGGCGCCAGCGCTGGGGCCGGTCTGTAAAAGATCAAAAGATCGCAGCCTGCGGCAGCTCCTACAGGAATCAATGTAGGAGCTGCCGCAGGCCGCGATCTTTTTGGCTTATTAGACGATTGTCGACAATGTCTATTTATTCTTTGACTGTCGCCGGCGAATTGACTACTTTTTGCCGCATTGGATTTAAAGGTGTCGACAATCATGCTGGATCAACTCGATCCCCCGGTCATCAGTGGCGATGATTCCGAAACGCTTTCGGAAAACGTCTTCCGGCGTATCCAGGCGGCCATCGTCAAAGGTGAGATCGCCCCGGGCAGCAAGATCTCCGAGCCTGAACTGGCGCGCACCTATGGCATCAGTCGCGGGCCGCTGCGCGAGGCCATTCATCGGCTGGAGGGCCAGCGCCTGCTGGTGCGCGTACCGCATGTCGGCGCGCGGGTGGTCTCGCTCAGCCACGCCGAACTGCTCGAACTCTATGAAATCCGTGAATCCCTTGAAGGCATGGCCTGCCGGCTGGCGGCCGAGCGCATGAGCGCCGAAGACATCGACGAACTGCGCCGGGTGCTGGAAACCCACGAACGCGACGCTGCGTTTCAGGCCGGCGTCGGCTACTACCAGCAGGAAGGCGATTTCGACTTTCACTATCGGATCATTCAGGGCAGCGGCAACCGCACGCTGACGCAGATGCTCTGCGGCGAGCTGTATCAACTGGTGCGCATGTACCGCATCCAGTTTTCCACCACGCCGAACCGGCCGCGTCAGGCCTTCGCCGAGCACCACCGGATTCTCGATGCCATCGCCGACCGTGACGGCGAGCTCGCGGAATTGTTGATGCGCCGCCACATCGGCGCCTCGAAACGCAACATCGCCCGTCATTACCAGGACGGCGCCGACAATAAGACAGCCACTGAACGAGGTGAGTCATGAGTTCCAAGCAGAACACTCCAGGCCAGCGTTTCCGCGATGCGGTCGCCAGCGAGCATCCATTGCAGGTGGTCGGCGCGATCAACGCCAACCACGCGCTGCTGGCCAAGCGTGCCGGGTTCAAGGCGATCTACCTGTCCGGTGGCGGGGTGGCCGCAGGTTCCCTCGGTGTGCCGGACCTGGGCATCACCGGCCTGGATGACGTGCTCACCGACGTGCGGCGCATCACCGACGTCTGCGACTTGCCGCTGCTGGTAGACGTCGACACCGGTTTCGGCGCCTCGGCGTTCAACGTGGCGCGCACCGTCAAGTCGATGATCAAGTTCGGCGCGGCGGCGATTCACATCGAAGACCAAGTCGGCGCCAAGCGCTGCGGCCACCGTCCGAACAAGGAAATCGTCACCCAGCAGGAAATGGTCGATCGCATCAAGGCCGCCGTCGATGCCCGTACCGACGACAGTTTCGTGATCATGGCGCGCACCGACGCGCTGGCGGTTGAAGGTCTGGAATCCGCCCTGGATCGCGCCGCGGCGTGCATCGAGGCCGGCGCCGACATGATCTTCCCGGAAGCCATCACCGAGCTTGAGATGTACAAGCTGTTCGCCAACCGGGTGAAGGCGCCGATCCTCGCCAACATCACCGAGTTCGGCTCGACGCCGCTGTACACCACCGAGCAACTGGCCGGCGCCGACGTGTCGCTGGTGCTGTACCCGCTGTCGGCGTTCCGCGCAATGAACAAGGCCGCGGAAAACGTCTACACCGCGATCCGCCGCGACGGCACCCAGCAGAATGTCATCGACACCATGCAGACGCGCATGGAGCTTTACGATCGCATTGACTACCACACCTTCGAGCAGAAGCTCGATGCGTTGTTTGCCGCTAAAAAATGAAGATCAAAAGATCGCAGCCTTCGGCAGCTCCTACATGAACCGCATTCCCCTGTAGGAGCTGTCGAGTGCAACGAGGCTGCGATCTTTTGCCAACACCACCGTAATTGCAGATTCCCTAACAAATTCAAGATTGGAGACAGCAATGGCCGAAGCAAAAGTACTCAGTGGCGCCGGGCTCCGGGGCCAGGTTGCCGGGCAAACCGCATTGTCCACCGTGGGCCAGGCCGGTGCCGGGCTGACCTATCGCGGCTACGACGTGCGTGAACTGGCGGCAGACGCGCAGTTCGAAGAAGTCGCGTACCTGCTGCTGTACGGCGAGCTGCCGACCCAGGCGCAACTCGACGCTTACCAGCAAAAGCTGAGCAAGCTGCGCGACCTGCCGCAGGCACTGAAAGAAGTGCTTGAGCGCATTCCCGCCGACGCCCACCCGATGGACGTGATGCGCACCGGTTGCTCGTTCCTCGGCAACCTCGAGCCGGAGATAGACTTCTCCGAACAGCGCGACAAGACTGACCGCCTGCTGGCCGCATTCCCGGCGATCATGTGCTACTGGTATCGCTTCAGTCACGATGGCAAGCGCATCAACTGCGTCAGCGACGAGCCAACCATCGGCGGCCACTTCCTGCACCTGCTGCACGACAAGAAGCCGAGCGAACTGCACGTCAAAGTGATGAACGTCTCGCTGATTCTCTACGCCGAACACGAATTCAACGCCTCGACCTTTACCGCTCGCGTTTGCGCATCGACCCTGTCCGACCTGTATTCCTGCGTCACCGCCGCCATCGGTTCGTTGCGTGGCCCGCTGCACGGCGGCGCCAACGAAGCGGCGATGGAAATGATCGAGCGCTTCTCGTCGCCGGAAGAGGCGATCAAAGGCACCCTCGGCATGCTCGAGCGCAAGGACAAGATCATGGGCTTCGGCCACGCGATCTATAAGGACAGCGATCCGCGCAACGAGGTGATCAAGGGCTGGTCGAAAAAACTTGCCGACGAAGTCGGGGACAAGGTGCTGTTTGCGGTTTCCGAAGCCATCGACAAGACCATGTGGGAGCAGAAAAAACTGTTCCCGAATGCCGACTTCTACCATGCCTCGGCGTATCACTTCATGGGCATCCCGACCAAGCTGTTCACGCCGATTTTCGTCTGCTCGCGCCTGACCGGCTGGGCTGCGCACGTGTTCGAGCAGCGCGCCAATAACCGCATCATCCGTCCAAGCGCCGAGTACATCGGCGTCGAACAGCGCAAGTTCGTGCCAATCGAACGTCGCTGAATGGTGAGGGCCAGCCACAAAGCGTAACCCCTGTAGGAGCTGCCGAAGGCTGCGATCTTTTGATCTTGATCTTGATCTTGAAAAACAATATCAAAAGATCGCAGCCTTCGGCAGCTCCTACAGGGATCGGTGTGGGGGCCTTCACCCTTTGAAACTACCGTGACCCGAGTCCTGACCCGATGAACACAGAATTCCGCAAAAACCTGCCCGGCAGTTCCCTGGATTATTTCGACGTCCGTGCGGCGGTCGAGGCGATTCAGCCCGGCAGTTACGACACCCTGCCGTACACCTCCCGCGTGCTGGCGGAAAACCTTGTGCGTCGCTGCGACCCGGCCACGCTCACCGACTCGCTGAAACAACTGATCGAGCGCAAGCGTGACCTCGACTTCCCGTGGTTCCCGGCGCGCGTGGTGTGCCACGACATTCTCGGCCAGACCGCGCTGGTCGACCTCGCCGGCCTGCGCGATGCGATTGCCCTGCAGGGCGGTGACCCGGCGCAGGTCAACCCGGTGGTGCCGACGCAACTGATCGTCGACCACTCGCTGGCGGTGGAGGCGGGCGGTTTTGACCCGCAGGCATTCGAGAAAAACCGCGCCATCGAAGATCGGCGCAACGAAGACCGTTTCCACTTCATCAACTGGACCAAAAAAGCCTTCAAGAACGTCGACGTGATCCCGCCGGGCAACGGCATCATGCACCAGATCAACCTGGAGAAAATGTCTCCGGTGATCCAGGTGCGCGACGGCGTGGCATTCCCCGACACCTGCGTCGGCACCGACAGCCATACCCCGCACGTCGATGCGCTGGGCGTGATCGCCATCGGCGTCGGTGGCCTCGAAGCCGAGAGCGTGATGCTCGGCCGCGCCTCGTGGATGCGCCTGCCGGAAAGCGTCGGCGTTGAACTGACCGGCAAGCTGCAACCGGGCATCACTGCCACCGACATGGTGCTGGCGCTGACCGAGTACCTGCGCAAACAGAAAGTCGTCGGCGCGTGGCTGGAGTTCTTCGGCGAAGGCGCCTCGGCGCTGACCCTCGGCGACCGCGCGACCATCTCCAACATGGCCCCGGAATACGGCGCCACGGCCGCGATGTTCTACATCGACCAGCAGACCATCGACTACCTGAAACTCACCGGTCGCGAAGACCAGCAAGTGCAGCTCGTCGAGCAGTACGCCAAGCTCAACGGCCTGTGGGCCGATAGCCTGAAAGGCGCGCAATACGAGCGCGGCCTGACCTTCGATTTGTCTTCGGTGGTGCGCAACATGGCCGGCCCGAGCAACCCGCACGCCCGCGTCGCGGTGTCGGATCTGGCGGCCAAAGGCATCTCCGGGCAGTGGGATGACGTGCCGGGGCAAATGCCTGACGGCGCAGTGATCATCGCCGCCATCACCAGCTGCACCAACACCAGCAACCCACGCAACGTGATCGCCGCAGGCCTCTTGGCGCGCAATGCCAACAAGCTTGGGCTGACGCGCAAACCGTGGGTCAAATCCTCGCTGGCGCCGGGTTCGAAAACTGTGGCGCTGTACCTCGATGAAGCGGGGCTGACCAGCGAGCTGGAGCAACTTGGTTTCGGTGTCGTCGCATTCGCCTGCACCACCTGCAACGGCATGTCCGGCGCCCTCGATCCGCTGATCCAGCAAGAGATCATCGACCGCGATCTGTATGCGACTGCCGTGCTTTCCGGCAACCGCAACTTCGACGGGCGCATTCACCCGTACGCTAAACAGGCGTTCCTCGCGTCGCCGCCGCTGGTGGTCGCTTACGCCATCGCCGGGACCATCCGTTTCGACATCGAGAAAGATGTGCTGGGGGTGGTCGACGGCAAGGAAATCCGCCTGAAAGACATCTGGCCGAGCGACGAAGAAATCGACGCGGTGGTGAAATCGTCGGTGAAGCCGGAGCAGTTCCGTCAGGTCTACATTCCGATGTTCGCCGTCCATGAAGACACCGGCCCGAAAGTCACGCCGCTGTACGACTGGCGCGAGATGAGCACCTACATCCGCCGTCCACCGTATTGGGAAGGTGCGCTGGCCGGCGCGCGGCCGCTGAAGGGCATGCGCCCGCTGGCGGTGCTGCCGGACAACATCACCACCGATCACCTGTCGCCCTCGAACGCGATCATGCTCGACAGCGCCGCCGGTGAATATCTGGCGAAAATGGGCCTGCCGGAAGAGGACTTCAACTCCTACGCCACGCACCGTGGTGACCACTTGACCGCGCAGCGCGCCACCTTCGCCAACCCGAAACTGTTCAACGAAATGGTCCAGGAAAACGGCAAAGTCAAACAGGGTTCGCTGGCGCGGGTCGAGCCGGAAGGCCAGGTCATGCGCATGTGGGAAGCCATCGAAACCTACATGGAGCGCAAGCAGCCGCTGATCATCATTGCCGGCGCCGACTACGGTCAGGGTTCGTCCCGCGACTGGGCGGCGAAGGGTGTGCGGCTGGCGGGTGTCGAAGCGATCGTCGCAGAAGGTTTCGAGCGCATCCACCGCACCAACCTGGTGGGCATGGGCGTGTTGCCGCTGGAGTTCAAACCGGGCACCGACCGCCACACCCTGGCCATCGACGGCAGCGAAACCTACGACGTAATCGGCGCCCGCACCCCGCGCGCCGACCTGACGCTGGTGATCCACCGCAACAACGGCGAGCGCGTTGAAGTGCCGGTGACCTGCCGTCTGGACACCGCTGAAGAAGTGTCGATCTACGAGGCCGGCGGCGTGTTGCAACGCTTCGCCCAGGACTTCCTCGAAGAGTCGGCGGTTGCTGTTTAAATCTACTGATACAGGCGTGAGGTCCCCATTTCACGCCTGTGGTTAAGGAGCACCATGGCTCACGTAGCTAATTTCGCACCGCAGATCAAAATCCCCGCCACCTACATGCGCGGCGGCACCAGCAAAGGGGTGTTTTTCAGCCTCAAGGACCTGCCCGAAGCCGCGCAGGTTCCCGGCCCGGCCCGCGATGCCTTGCTGCTGCGGGTGATCGGCAGCCCTGACCCCTACGACAAGCAGATCGACGGCATGGGCGGCGCCACTTCGAGCACCAGCAAAACCGTGATTCTGTCGAAAAGCAGCAAGGCCGATCACGACGTCGATTACCTGTTCGGTCAAGTCTCCATCGACAAGCCGTTCGTCGACTGGAGCGGTAACTGCGGCAACCTCTCGGCGGCGGTCGGTTCGTTCGCCATCAGCAACGGTCTGGTGGATGCCAGCCGCATTCCGCACAACGGTGTGGCGGTGGTGCGCGTGTGGCAGGCCAACATCGGCAAGACCATCATCGCCCATGTGCCGATCACCAACGGCGAAGTGCAGGAAACCGGTGATTTCGAACTCGACGGCGTGACCTTTCCGGCCGCCGAAGTGCAACTGGAGTTCATGGACCCGGCAGCGGAAGAAGAGGGTGGCGGCGGTTCGATGTTCCCCACCGGTAACCTGATCGACGAGCTGGAAGTGCCGGGTGTCGGCACGTTCAAGGCGACCATGATCAACGCCGGGATTCCGACGATTTTCGTCAACGCCGCAGACATCGGCTACACCGGTACCGAGCTTCAGAGCGCGATCAACGGCGATCCGCAAGCGCTGCAGATGTTCGAAACCATCCGCGCCTACGGTGCATTGCGCATGGGCCTGATTGCGAATCTGGACGAAGCGGCCAAGCGACAGCACACACCGAAAGTCGCGTTCGTCGCCAGGCCTGCGGATTATGTGGCGTCCAGCGGCAAGGCGATTGCTGCCGCTGATGTGGATCTGCTGGTGCGCGCATTGTCGATGGGCAAACTGCACCACGCGATGATGGGCACGGCGGCGGTGGCGATTGGCACGGCGGCGGCGATCTCCGGGACGTTGGTCAACCTCGCGGCGGGCGGTGTCGAACGCAACGCGGTGCGCTTCGGCCATCCCTCCGGGACGCTGCGCGTAGGCGCCGAGGCCAGCCTGGAAAACGCTGAGTGGGTGGTGAAAAAAGCCATCATGAGCCGCAGTGCGCGCGTCCTTATGGAAGGCTACGTGCGCATCCCCGGCGACGCCTTCTGAGCCAACACCGAACAAAACTGTGGGAGCGGGCTTGCTCGCGAAAGCGGCGCACCAGGCAATAGAGATGTCGACTGACACGACGCCTTCGCGAGCAAGCCCGCTCCCACACTGGATCATTGCGACCGATATATCCCTGTAGGAGCTGCCGCAGGCTGCGATCTTTTGATTTTGTTTTTGCAGATCAGGATCAAAGGATCGCAGCCTTCGGCAGCTCCTTCAGTGAGTGCATTCAATAATAAAAAATTGCCAGCCTGAACCGAGGTCCCATCAACGAACCACTGCAAGAGTGAATCGAACATGAGCGCCAACGTCGACCTGAACAACCGCCCCGACTACGACCGTGTCCTGCAGGACATCGCCGATTACGTCCTCACCTTCACCATCGAATCTGCCGAAGCCCTCGACACCGCCCGTAACTGTCTGATGGACACGTTGGGCTGTGGCCTGCTGGCGCTGCGTTTTCCCGAGTGCACCAAACACCTCGGCCCGCTCGTCGAGGGTACCGTGGTGCCGTGCGGGGCGCGGGTGCCGGGCACGTCGTATCGCCTCGACCCGGTGAAAGCCGCGTGGGACATCGGCTGCATCGTGCGCTGGCTCGACTACAACGACACCTGGCTCGCCGCCGAGTGGGGGCATCCGTCGGACAACCTCGGCGCGATTCTCGCGGTGGCCGATCACCTGTCGCAGAAGCGTATCGCCAACGGTGAAGCGCCGCTGACAGTGCGCGACGTGCTTGAAGCGATGATCATGGCCCATGAGATTCAAGGCGTGATCGCCCTGGAAAACTCCTTCAACCGCGTCGGCCTCGACCACGTTCTGCTGGTGAAAGTCGCTTCGACCGCTGTCACCGCGAAACTGATGGGCGCCAATCGCGAGCAACTGCTGTCGGCGTTGTCCCATGCGTTTGCCGATGGTCAGGCGCTGCGCACCTATCGCCATGCGCCGAACGCCGGGTCGCGCAAATCCTGGGCGGCGGGGGATGCGACCAGTCGTGGCGTGCGTCTGGCGGACATCGCCCTGCGTGGCGAGATGGGCATTCCCGGCGTGCTGACGGCCAAACAGTGGGGCTTCTATGACGTGTCGTTCAGCCACACCAACAACGATCTGGCGCTCAAGCCTGAAGGCAAACGCGCCTTCAGTTTCTCGCGGCCCTACGGCAGTTACGTCATGGAAAACGTGCTGTTCAAGATCAGCTTCCCCGCCGAATTCCATGCGCAAACCGCCTGCGAAGCAGCGGTGACCTTGCATCCGTTGGTGCGCAACCGCTTGCATGAAATCGACCGCATCGTCATCACCACCCACGAGTCGGCGATTCGCATCATTTCCAAGGTCGGACCGCTGGCCAACGCCGCCGACCGTGACCACTGCCTGCAGTACATGACCGCCGTGCCGCTGGCGTTCGGCAACCTGCTGGCCGAGCAGTACGAAGACGACTTTCACGCCGCGCACCCGATCATCGATGTGCTGCGCGAGAAGATGGTCATCGTCGAAGACCCGCGTTTCACCCGCGAGTATCTGCAGGCCGACAAGCGTTCGATTGCCAACGCGGTGCAGGTGTTTTTCAAGGATGGATCGAGCACCGAGAACGTGGTGGTCGAATACCCGATCGGCCACCGTCGCCGCCGCGCCGATGGCATCCCGTTGCTGGAGGACAAGTTCAAGGCCAACCTGGCGACGCGTTTCACCCACCAGCGCAGCAACGAGATCTTCACCCTGTGCATGGATCAGCAAGCGCTCGAAGCCACGCCGGTCAATCGCTTTGTCGAGCTGTTCGTGATCTAGGCCAACGCCAGAGGTGTCGCGGGCTACAGGCTGCCCTCGACATCTTCCAGGCTGAAGGTTTCGGTGTGGTCGTCGTAGGAGAAAATCTCCGCGTAACGCCCCCAGGCGATCACCACTTCAAGGGTTTTCTCGACGAACGCTTCGGTCAGCGAATCCTGCAGCTCCTGCTCGAAACGCACCCGTGGCGCACGGTGACCATTGCGTTCCAGCAGCACCTGACGGATGCGTGCGGCCAGCGGTACATGGCGAATCAGGTGTTCGGCGAACAGGGTTTTGCGCTCTTGGGTGCCGTAGTCGGCAAACAGTTTGCCGGCCTCGGTCAGGCTGATGTCGGCGCCTTTGAGTTCGGCGAAACCGAGGTGTTCGATCATCTCGGCCACCGGGAACAGATCGTCGACTTCCAGCAAGCGTCTCTCGGCCACGGTGGGCAGGCCGGCGTGGCCGTTGTAGGGTTCGGCGGCGATCGTTTCGATCAGACCGGCCATCAGGTTGGTCGAGACTTCCGGCAGCGGGCTGCTCATTTTCAGCTCGGGTTTACCGACGCTGGCATCGGCGCTGCGCCGGTCGGTCATCTGCGCGTAAATGTCATCGACCATCTGCCGGAAGTCCGGATCGAGACGGTTGCGGGGGTGGGCGAACGGCACTTTGATTTCCGCTACCACTCGCCCCGGGTTGGACGACAACACCAGAATGCGGTCGCACATCAGCACCGCTTCTTCGATGTTGTGGGTGACGATCAGGATCGACTTGATCGGCAGTTGCTTGCCGCTCCACAGGTCCAGCAGATCCGTGCGCAGGGTTTCGGCGGTCAGTACGTCGAGCGCCGAAAAGGGTTCGTCCATCAGCAACAGGGTCGGGTTGACCACCAGGGCGCGGGCGAATCCGACGCGCTGGCGCATGCCACCGGAGAGCTCGCGCGGGTAGGCGTTTTCAAAACCGTCGAGGCCGATCAGGTCGATCGCCGCCAGCGCCCGTTTACGCGCAGCCTTGCGCTCGACCTGCAAGGCTTGCAGGCCGGCCTCGACGTTTTCCAGCACGGTCAGCCACGGGAACAATGCAAAGGTCTGGAACACCATGGCCACGCCTTCGGCCGGGCCGTGCAGCGGTTGCCCGTTGTACAGGACAGTGCCCGACGACGGTTCGATCAGCCCGGCAATAATCCGCAGCAACGTCGACTTGCCCGAGCCGGAGCGGCCGAGCATGCCGACGATTTCGCCCTCGCGCAGGGTCAGATCGACCCCGCTGAGCACTTGCAGTTCTTCCTTGCCCTTGCCAAACACCCGGTTCACATCGCTGAGCGAATAGATTTCAGGGCTGGCGGCGGTTGGTTCGGTGTAGGTATTCATCGCGGCAAGTCCCGTCAGTTCAGGCGCAGTTTGTTTTCGGCCACGGCGTACATCGGCCGCCAGACCAGTCGATTGAAGGCCACGACAAAGATCGCCATGACCACCACGCCGAGGGTAATTTTCGGAAAGTCGCCGGCGGCGGTGGTCTGGGCGATGTAGGCGCCGAGGCCGTGGGCGACGACTTTGTCCTGCCCCCAGGAAACGAATTCGGAGACAATGCTGGCGTTCCACGCGCCGCCCGAGGCAGTGATGGCGCCGGTCACGTAATACGGAAAAATCCCCGGCAGCATCACCTTGCGCCACCACAGCCAGCCGCGAATGCGGAAGTTGGTCGCGGCTTCCTTGTAGTCGTTGGGGAAGGCGCTGGCCCCGGCGATCACGTTGAACAGGATGTACCACTGGGTGCCGAGCACGATCAGCGGGCTGAGCCAGATGTCCGGGTTCAACTGGTAGCGCAGGATGACGATGACGAACACCGGGAACAGCAGGTTCGCCGGGAACGCCGCGAGGAACTGCGCCAGCGGCTGGATCTTCTCCGCCAGTGCCGGGCGCAGGCCGATCATCACGCCGAGCGGCACCCAGATCAGCGAGGCGATGAGGATCAACCCGGCCACCCGCAGCAGGGTGAAGAACCCCAGCAGCAACACATGACCGACTTCGCCCAGTGTCACCTCGCTGCCGACATACAGCACGATGTGATACAGCGCATAAGCGGTCAGCAACCCGATCAGCGTGCCCCAGACCCAGTCGATCATCTTCGACGTCGCCGGGTTGTCCGAGGCAATCGCCTGACGCGCCGCGCGTGGCAGGCTCAAACGCATGTTGCCCAGCCGGCTGATGGCGCGGCTGAACGGGCGCAGCAGGCGCTGGATCAAGCGGGTGCGCTGGATCAGATTGAGCACCCATGACTCCGGCGCGGCGGTCTGCGAGGCGGTGTTCTCCATGCGGAACTTGTCGGCCCAGGCCACCAGCGGGCGGAACAGGAACTGGTCGTAGATCAGGATCACCACGATCATCGTCAGGATCACGTAGCCCACCGCGTGCAAGTCTTGCTGCGCGATGGCCAGCGCCAGGTACGAGCCGATGCCCGGCAAGGTGATGGTCTGATCACCGACGGTGATCGCCTCCGACGCCACGACGAAAAACCAGCCACCGGACATGCTCATCATCATGTTCCACACCAGCCCGGGCATGGCGAAGGGCACGTCGAGTTTCCAGAAACTCTGCCAGCCGGACAGTTGCAGGTTGGTCGACACCTCCAGCAGATCCCGCGGCAACATGCGCAGCGACTGGTAGAAGCTGAACGTCATGTTCCACGCCTGACTGGTGAAAATCGCAAAGATCGCGGCAAACTCCGCGCCGAGTACCCGGCCGGGAAACAACAGCAGAAAGAAGGTCACGGTGAACGAGATGTAACCCAGCACCGGCACCGATTGCAGGATATCGAGCACCGGCACCAGCAGTTTTTCCGCACGGCGGCTCTTGGCCGCCAGGGTGCCGTAAAGCAGAGTGAACACCAGCGCCGCAACCATCGCCGCGAGCATGCGCAGGGTGGTGCGCATGGCGTATTCCGGCAGGTTGCCGGGGTCGAGGGAAATCACCTCGCTCTGCAACGTGGCGATCGGTGCCCAGGTTTCCCGGGCGGTGATCGAGAAAAACAGCAGGAAGCCGATCACCAGCGGCATGGCGATCAGGTCCCAGCGATTGGGCAGCAAGCGCCGGGTGGTGGCCGGGATGTAGTGACGGAACACTTTCTTCATACGCAGTGATTCCAGCGGTTTGCAAAGGGGCGCGGCAGCCTGAGCGTAGCTTCTGTCTGCACGACCCACCGAGAATGAGCGGGTGCTCGTTCTTCAGGTTCAAGTGGGCAGTGAATGTTGCGGGCCCGCTGAATCATCGGGCCAGAAGGGCGGGCGCATCCGGTTTGCGAACCGGATGGGCTGCTTGCGCGGATTGTATGTTTGGCGATGTTACAAAGACGTAAAGAACCTGTCGGGTTTGGGTGAAGAAATTTTCATCCGCTCCAGGGTCGGCAACTCAGGCAAAGCGCAGGGTCACCCGGCGATTGTGGCGGCTCTTCTTCTCGATCTTTTCGCAATACACCCGGCCGATTTCCCGAGTGTTGTGCACATGGGTGCCGCCGCAGGGCTGGATGTCGACGCCGCTGACCTCGACCATGCGCAAGTTACCCTGAATGGCCGGTGGCTTGACCGTCTTGCAGGCGGTTTTCTCCAGCAACGTGGGGTATTCCGAGGCGGGCATCGACAGCACATTGACCGCGCAACCTTGCTCGATCAACGCGTTGAGGTCGCGGGTGATGCGGTCCTTGTCGAGGCTCATCTCCGGCAGATCGAAATCCAGTCGGCCCTTGTCGGCGCTGATGCCGCAGCCGGTGACCGGCGCCTTGATCAGCGCACCGAGCAGATGCAGGCAGGTGTGCATCTTCATGTGCTGATAGCGCCGCTCCCAGTCGAGGCTGGCGTTGAGCAGTGCGCCGGTGCACAACTGCGGCGGGCACTCCTGCACCTGATGCCAGATGATCGACGGCAGCAGGGGATCGCGCAGCGTCCCGGTGACCGCGATTCGCGTGCCGTCTACCAGGCTGAAATGCCCGGTGTCGCCCGGCTGCCCGCCGCCGGTGGGATAGAACAGCGTATGTTCCAGCACCACGGCCTGATCGACCACGGCGATGACCCGGGCACCAAAGGCGCGCCGGTAGGGTTCGCTGTTGTACAGGCTGAGGGTTTCCATGGTGTGTACCGACATTTGAACCTCCAATGTTCAAAGTTGCGTGTGGTGGGTGATTTCAACGCTTGAGCGGTAGCTTGGTGATGGCGAAACCGGCGAGCAGGATCGCCGAGTACAGCATCAGGTCCCGGGAGATCGGCGTGCCTTCGTACCAGGCGCCGATGAGCAGGGCGAACACCGGGAAGATGATGAAGACGAACGACAGCAGCACCGGGCTCAGGCGTTTGAGCAGGATGAAATACACGACGAAGCCGCCCACCGACGCCACCAGTCCGAGGTAGAGCAGGGCGCCCCATGAGCGGGCGCTCACGTCGTGGAATACCGGCGCTTCCAGATTCAAGCCGACAATAAATAACATCAGCCCGGCGATGCCGATCGGCAGGGTGTTGTAGGTGATCACGCTGATCGCGCTGCCGTGCTTTTTGGTCACCACGTAGCACAGCGCATGCAGGATCGCCGCAGACAGAATCGCCAATACGCCGAGCCATTCCGCCTGATCCAGATGCAGACCCTGGCTGCGAATGATCATGAACAGACTGGCGAAACCGATGGCGATACCGAGCATCTGCGTGGGGAGAATTTTCTCGCGCAGGAACAGCGCGGAAAACATCAGGATAAACACCGGCATGCAGCTGAACAGCAGCGCGGTCAGACCGGACGAAACGTGCATTTCGCCGTAGTTGAGCAGGTAGTACGGCAGGCTGAAGTACGACAGCGTGACGAACACGAAAAACCAGCGGCTCTGCCGTGGGAACAGCAGCGGTTCCTTGCGCAATACGGCAAAGCTCAGGAACAGCGGAAAGGCGATCAGAAAACGCAGGCCCGCGGCGGTCAGTGGCGGCACGCTTTCCACGGCAATCCTGATCCCCAGCCACGTGGTGCCCCAGCTCAGGCAGACGATCAGAAACAACGTGCTGGTGAGCAATCCGGCGAGCCAGGGTTTGCTGGCGTTCAACGGTGCGCTGATGGCTGTCGACATGCTGGGTGCTCCGCATTGACCCGGTTGTTGAAAAGGGTTATCCCTGATTGAACCTGTTTTCAGCACGCTATTCGGGGCGACAATGACTGTCAAAGTAAGTATTGCCATGGTGTCAATCCTCCGCGACGGCCTCGCCAACGGGGTCGGCGTGAAGTACAAGCGCCTGGCAGATGCGGTGCAGCAGGCCATCGCCGAAGGCGTGATCGCGGCGGGAGCAAAACTGCCGCCGCACAGGCTGTTGGCCGATAGCCTGGGCGTGACCATCGGCACCATCAGTCGCGCTTATGGCGAGCTGGAGCGGGTCGGTCTGGTGGTGGCCCGGGTCGGCGATGGCACCTATGTGCTTGAGCGCGGAATGGAGCGGCCGCAGGACAAGGGCTTTCGCAATGTCAGTGATGAGCCGCGCGCCTGTTTCGACATGAGCCGCAATCAGCCGATCCCCGGGCAGGAAGCGGCATTCATGAGCCAGACCCTGCACAGCCTCGCCAGTGATCCGCGCGGCTTGCAGCAGTTGACCGGTTACACCGTCGAAAGCGGTTTGCTGCGGCATCGGCAGGCGGGGGCTCGCTGGTTGAGTCATGGCGCGTTTCAGCCGCACGCCGATCAGGTGTTGTGCGTCAATGGCGGCCAGCATGGCTTGCTGTGCGCCTTGATGGGCCTGCTCAAGGCCGGCGACACGCTGGTCACCGAGCATTTGACTTACCCGGGGCTGATCAGCGTCGCGCGTCAGTTGGGGATCAAACTCATCGGTGTCGCAATGGATGACGAAGGGCTGCTGCCGGCGGCGCTGGACGACGTCTGCCGTCAGCATCGTGTCTCGGCGCTGTACTGCACGCCGACGATTCAGAACCCGACGGCGGCAGTCATGTCGGTGCCACGGCGCGAGGCGATTGCCGAGATCTGTCGCCAACACAATCTGCTGATTTTCGAGGACGACGCGCATGCGGTGCTGGCCCGCGAGCGGCCGTTGCCGCTGAGCCATTTCGCCGCCGAGCGCGCGGTGTTGATCGGCAGTCTGAGCAAAGCGGTTTCAGCGGGGCTGCGGGTCGGTTATCTGCACGCGCCGCAGGCGCTGATCGGGCGCCTGAGTGCCGCGATTCGCGGCACCTGCTGGATGGCCAATCCGCTGGCGATGGAACTGGCGAGCCGCTGGATCGACAACGGCATGGCCGAGCGTTTGCTGGATGAACAGATCAACGAAATCGGCCGGCGCAAGGCGCTGGTCGCGCCGGTGTTGGCGGGGCTCAATTACAAGGCGGATGCGCATAGCCCGCACTTCTGGATCGAGGTACCGCAACTGTGGCGTGCGTCGCAGATTGCGGCGGAGCTCAAGGAGAACAACTATCTGGTGGCCACCGCCGAGGCATTCGCGGTCGGGCATGCGGCGGTGCCACAGTTCATTCGGGCCAGTGTGTGCAATGCGGTGGGGGATGATCGGTTGTTGCTGTCCGGGTTCGAGGCCCTGGCGCGGGCATTAACGGAAACCGTGTAAGCGTTCTTCGCGAGCAAGCCCGCTCCCACATGCGATCGCATTCCAATTGGAGGAACTCGATCAACCTGTGGGAGCGGGCTTGCTCGCGAAGGCGTCAGAACAGACGCCACAAATCTATTTGAAACGCCGCTCCACGCCTTTCTCCACGAGAATCTTCGCCGAAATCTCTTCCACCGAAAAATGCGTGGAGTTGATGTGCGGGATGTTCTCGCGGCGGAACAGGTTTTCCACTTCGCGCACTTCGAATTCGCACTGGGCGTAGCTCGAATAACGGCTGTTGGGCTTGCGCTCGTTGCGGATCGCGGTGAGGCGGTCCGGGTCGATGGTCAGGCCGAACAGCTTGTGCTGATGCGCGCGCAATGCCGTCGGCAGGGTCAGGCGCTCCATGTCGTCTTCGGTCAGCGGGTAGTTGGCCGCGCGGATGCCGAATTGCATTGCCATGTACAGGCACGTCGGCGTCTTACCACAACGCGACACGCCCACTAGTATCAGATCGGCCTTGTCGTAATAGTGGGTGCGCGCGCCGTCGTCGTTGTCGAGGGCGAAGTTCACCGCCTCGATGCGCTCCATGTAATTGGAGTTATGCCCGATCGAATGCGACTTGCCGACGGTGTAGGAAGAATGCTCGGTCAGTTCCTGTTCCAGCGGGGCGAGGAAGGTCGAGAAAATGTCGATCATGAAACCATTGGAGGTCGCGAGAATCTCACGGATGTCCTGATTGACAATGGTGTCGAAGATAATCGGGCGCATGCCGTCGGTTTCGGCGGCTTTGTTGATTTGTTGTACCATGGCCCGCGCTTTGTCCGCGTTGTCGATATACGGCCGCGTGACTTTGCTGAAGGTAATGTTTTCGAACTGCGCCAGAAGGCTTTGACCCAGGGTTTCGGCAGTGATGCCGGTGCCATCGGAGATAAAGAAAGCAGATCGTTTCATTTGCACCTTGGGCCTTAAGCTAAAGAGTATTTCTGGATATGATAGGCGCGATTTGCCGGCCGCCATTGGCCCGCATTCTCACTTATTTTCCAGGTCCAGGCCATACAGCCGGCCAACGCTCCCCCGAGCCGCCGGTTTCTGAGCTTTTCCAACACAGTTAGTGGAGAGA
>NZ_JBIUVO010000060.1:0-1462 GCF_044742995.1 Pseudomonas sp. NPDC087803 | reverse complement strand
ACGCCCCCCCCCCCCCCCCCCCCCCCACCACCACCCCCACAGTTAGTGGAGAGATCACCTTGGTAGAGTACGTAGTTTCCCTCGATAAGCTCGGCAAACACGATGTTGAGCATGTGGGGGGCAAGAACGCATCCCTGGGCGAGATGATCAGCAACCTGGCGGGTGCCGGTGTGTCGGTCCCCGGCGGCTTTGCCACCACCGCGCAGGCCTATCGCGACTTTCTCGAACTGAGCGGCCTCAACGATCAGATCCACAAGGCTCTCGACGCCCTGGACGTCGATGACGTCAACGCGCTGGCCAAGACCGGCGCGCAGATCCGTCAATGGATCATGGATGCCGAATTCCCTGAAAAGCTCAATGCCGAGATCCGCACCGCGTTCGCCGCGCTGTCGGCCGGTAACCCTGACGTGGCCGTGGCCGTGCGTTCTTCCGCCACCGCCGAAGACTTGCCGGACGCCTCGTTCGCCGGTCAGCAGGAAACCTTTCTGAACATCCGTGGTGTGGAAAACGTTATCCGCGCCGCCAAAGAGGTGTTCGCTTCGCTGTTCAACGACCGTGCAATTTCCTACCGCGTGCACCAGGGCTTCGACCACAAACTGGTCGCCCTGTCGGCCGGCGTACAGCGCATGGTGCGTTCGGAAACCGGTACCGCCGGCGTGATGTTCACCCTCGATACCGAATCCGGTTTCCGTGACGTGGTGTTCATCACCGGCGCTTACGGCCTGGGCGAAACCGTCGTACAAGGCGCGGTCAACCCCGACGAGTTCTATGTACACAAGGGCACCCTGGAAGCCGGTCGCCCGGCGATCCTGCGCCGCAACCTGGGCAGCAAAGCGATCAAGATGATCTACGGCGACGAGGCCAAGGCCGGTCGTTCGGTGAAGACCGTCGATGTCGACAAGGCCGAGCGCGCGCGTTTCTGCCTGAGCGACGCCGAGGTCAGCGAGCTGGCCAAGCAGGCGATGATCATCGAGAAGCACTACGGCTGCCCGATGGACATCGAGTGGGCCAAGGACGGTGACGACGGCCAGCTGTACATCGTGCAGGCCCGTCCGGAAACCGTGAAAAGCCGCACCCAGGCCAACGTCATGGAGCGTTACCTGCTGAAAGAAACCGGCACCGTGCTGGTGGAAGGTCGTGCCATCGGCCAGCGCATCGGCGCCGGTAAAGTGCGGATCATCAAGGACGTCTCGGAAATGGACAAAGTCCAGGCCGGCGACGTGCTGGTCTCCGACATGACCGACCCGGACTGGGAGCCGGTGATGAAGCGCGCCAGCGCCATCGTCACCAACCGTGGCGGGCGTACCTGCCACGCGGCGATCATTGCCCGTGAGCTGGGGATTCCGGCAGTCGTGGGTTGCGGCAACGCCACCCAGCTGCTGAAGGATGGCCAGGGCGTGACCGTGTCCTGCGCCGAAGGCGACACCGGTTACAACTTCGAAGGCGAACTGGGCGTCGACGT
>NZ_JBIUVO010000059.1:13405-32625 GCF_044742995.1 Pseudomonas sp. NPDC087803 | reverse complement strand
CCGAGCCCCAGCGAGCGGGCCGAACGCAGGAGCAAGCCTTTTTGGTTACTTTTTCGGCGTCTGGAAAAAGTGACCCGCCGTAAGGGCGGAACCCTAAGCAGCCGTTACCGCAGCAACGGATATACCCCCAAAACCCCAAGAACATGGTCGGCCCAAAGGCCGCCAAGTCCAAAGCGTGACGCCTGTCAAAACCCTGAACACCCAAGCAGAAACACCGCCCCCCATTGAAACCACCCCAAGCCTGCCCCATCTAAGACCCATACCCCATTGTGCAGGTGCCCCAATGAGCGACCAGCAAGAATTCCCCGACAACCCCGACGACTACACCGAAGCTGACCACATCGAACACCATTCCACCGGCAAAGGCCTCGCCCTGCCCGGCCAGAACCTGCCGGACAAGGTCTACGTCATCCCGATCCACAACCGCCCGTTCTTCCCGGCCCAAGTGCTGCCGGTCATCGTCAACGAAGAACCCTGGGCAGAAACCCTCGACCTGGTCAGCAAATCCGACCACCACTCCCTGGCCCTGTTCTTCATGGACACGCCCCAGGAAGACCCGCGCCACTTCAACACCAAAGCCCTGCCGGAATACGGCACGCTGGTGAAGGTGCACCACGCCAGCCGCGAAAACGGCAAATTGCAATTTGTCGCCCAAGGCCTGAGCCGCGTGCGCATCAAGACCTGGCTCAAACACCATCGCCCACCGTACCTGGTGGAAGTCGAATACCCGCACCAGCCGACCGAGCCGACCGACGAGGTCAAGGCCTACGGCATGGCGCTGATCAACGCGATCAAGGAACTGCTGCCGCTCAACCCGCTGTACAGCGAAGAGCTGAAGAACTACCTCAACCGCTTCAGCCCCAACGATCCGTCGCCGCTGACCGACTTCGCCGCTGCCCTCACTTCGGCGACCGGTAATGAGCTGCAAGAAGTGCTCGACTGCGTGCCAATGCTCAAGCGCATGGAAAAAGTCCTGCCGATGCTGCGCAAGGAAGTCGAAGTCGCGCGCCTGCAGAAAGAGATCTCCGCCGAGGTCAACCGCAAGATCGGCGAGCACCAGCGCGAGTTTTTCCTGAAAGAACAACTCAAGGTCATCCAGCAGGAACTCGGCCTGACCAAGGACGACCGCAGCGCCGACCTTGAACAATTCGAGCAACGCCTGGAAGGCAAAGTCCTGCCGGCGCAGGTACAGAAACGCCTCGAAGAGGAAATGAACAAACTGTCGATCCTCGAAACCGGATCGCCGGAGTACGCGGTCACCCGCAACTACCTCGACTGGGCGACCTCGGTGCCGTGGGGCGTGTACGGTGAGGACAAACTCGACCTCAAACACGCACGCAAGGTGCTCGACAAACACCATGCCGGCCTCGACGACATCAAGGACCGCATCCTCGAATTTCTTGCGGTCGGTGCCTATAAAGGCGAAATCAGCGGTTCCATCGTGCTGCTGGTCGGCCCGCCGGGCGTGGGTAAAACCAGCGTCGGCAAATCCATCGCCGAATCCCTTGGCCGGCCGTTCTATCGCTTCAGCCTCGGCGGCATGCGTGACGAAGCCGAGATCAAGGGCCACCGCCGCACCTACATCGGCGCGCAGCCGGGCAAACTGGTGCAGGCGTTGAAAGACGTCGAAGTGATGAACCCGGTGATCATGCTCGACGAGATCGACAAGATGGGCCAGAGCTACCAGGGCGACCCGGCCTCGGCGCTGCTGGAAACCCTCGATCCGGAGCAGAACGTCGAATTCCTCGACCACTACCTCGACCTGCGCATGGACCTGTCGAAAGTCCTGTTCGTGTGTACTGCAAACACCCTGGATTCGATTCCCGGCCCGTTGCTGGACCGGATGGAAGTGATTCGCCTGTCGGGCTACATCACCGAAGAGAAAGTCGCCATCGCCAAGCGTCACCTGTGGCCGAAACTGCTGGAAAAGGCTGGCGTGTCCAAGGGCAGCCTGAGCATCAGCGACAGTGCGCTCAAGGCCTTGATCGACGGTTACGCCCGTGAAGCCGGGGTGCGCCAACTGGAAAAACAGATGGGCAAACTGGTGCGCAAAGCGGTGATGAAGCTGATCGACGACCCGAAAGCGGTGATCAAGCTCGGCCCGAAAGACCTTGAAGCGTCGCTGGGCCATCCGGTGTTCCGCAACGAACAAGTGCTGTCTGGCACCGGTGTGATCACCGGTCTGGCCTGGACCAGCATGGGCGGCGCGACCCTGCCGATCGAAGCGACGCGGATTCATACGCTCAATCGCGGGTTCAAACTCACCGGGCAACTGGGCGATGTGATGAAAGAGTCCGCCGAGATCGCCTACAGCTACGTCAGCTCGCACCTGAAGCAGTTTGGCGGTGATGCGAAATTCTTCGACGAAGCCTTCGTCCACCTGCATGTACCGGAAGGTGCCACACCGAAAGACGGCCCGAGCGCCGGCGTGACCATGGCCAGCGCCCTGCTCTCCCTCGCGCGCAACCAGCCACCGAAAAAAGGCGTGGCAATGACCGGCGAACTGACCCTGACCGGGCATGTGCTGCCGATTGGCGGGGTGCGCGAAAAGGTGATCGCGGCGCGGCGGCAGAAGATCTTCGAACTGATCCTGCCGGAACCGAACCGCGGTAACTTCGAGGAATTGCCGGACTATCTGAAAGAAGGCATTACCGTGCACTTTGCCAAGCGCTTTGCGGATGTGGCGAAGGTGCTGTTCTGACAGAGCTTTAGCGCCTGACCTACCGCTATCGCTGGCAAGCCAGCTCCCACAGTGTTCGATGTGTTCACAAATTCTGTGTTCACCACAATCCCTGTGGGAGCTGGCTTGCCAGCGATGGCGTGAGTGCAGTCCACACTGGACCGCACGACTGTCACACTTTGTCTCATCTTCAGTTATGCTCGCCGTTCGTCGTCAACGCCGGAGCCACTGAGCCTATGTCCCCCACTCGCCTGTTCGTCCCCCTCGCCCTCTCCCTGCTGGCCGCCTGCGCCACGCAGCCGAAACAGAATGTGACCGTGGAAAAACAGAGCGAATGCCCCGTACGGCTGACCAACGGACAAAACCTGATCGTGATGCTGCCAAGCAATCCGACCACGGGTTATCGCTGGGCGATTCAGGACTCGGCGGGCGGCGTGCTGCATGCCCTCAGCCCTGAGGTTTACAGCAGTCCGAAAGACTCGGGCATGGTCGGCGCGGGCGGTTTCTCCACCTGGCGCTTCCAGGCCTTCGCCACCGGCACCGGCCGCCTGCGCCTGACCTCGCAGCAACCTTGGGAGCCTGAAGTGACACCGGCGGAAACCTTCGACTGCGCCATTTCGGTGAACTGATCGTGGGCTGGCTGATTCTGGCGCTGATGGGCGCGGTGACCTTTCTGTACGGTGTGAGCACCCATGCGGCGCTGCTCTGCCTGCTGGTCAAGCCGTTGCCGGTGCTGGCGCTGCTCGGCTGGCTGCACGACGCGCCACCCAGCGACTATCGGCGCTGGATCAGCCTGGGGCTGATTTTCTCGGTGCTCGGTGACGTGTTGCTGGCGTGGCCGGGGGACCTGTTCGTGTTTGGCCTCGGTGCGTTTCTGGTTGCGCATCTGGCCTATCTCAAGGCTTACCTCAGCGATTGCAAACGTCTGGCACTCTTGCCGATGGTGCTCGCGCTCGGCGTTGGCGCAGTGCTGCTGGGGCTGCTGATTTCCAGTGGCCTGGGGCCGTTGCTGGTACCGGTGATTGTCTACGGCACGGCGATCAGCGCCATGCTCTGGCGCGCCCTCGCCCGCCTCGGCACCGACGTGCCCAAGCGTTCGGCGCTATTGGCAGCCGGCGGCGCGCTGGCGTTTGTGTTCTCGGACAGTGTGATCGGCATTGATCGCTTCGTATCGCCATTTCATGCTGCGCCGTACGTGATCATCCTCAGCTACTGGCTGGGCCAGTGGGGGATTGCCGCTTCGGCGTTTTCCGTGAAACACCGCTAATTTTGTAGTGAGGGGATTCATCCCCGATGGGCTGCGCAGCGGCCCAGAAACCGGTCAATCAGGCATGTCAGACAGACCGCTGGCACAGATTTTGGGGCTGCTCCGCAGCCCATCGGGGATAAATCCCCTCGCCACGTCGGACAACCCAAGCATCCCCGCGCCACTTTGGCTAAAATGCCGGCCTTTTCCACCGACACCGCCGGAACCGCCGTGAGCAAAGAACCCGATCGCATTTTCGCCCAGCCGATGGCCCAGGTGCCTGACTTCGCCTTCAACGAGGACGTGGTGCGGGTGTTCCCGGACATGATCAAGCGCTCGGTGCCGGGTTACCCGACCATCGTCGAAAACCTCGGCGTGCTCGCGGCGCAATTCGCCCAACCGAACAGCGTGCTGTACGACCTCGGCGCCTCGCTCGGCGCCGTGACTCAGGCCTTGCGCCGTCACGTGCGCACCGACGGTTGCCGGGTGATCGCGGTGGATAACTCGGCGGCGATGGTCGAACGCTGCCGCGAGTACCTCAACGGTCAGGATTCGATGTTCCAGGAGCTGCTCCCGGTCGAAGTGATCGAAGGCGACATTCTCGCGCTCGAGTTCAAACCGGCCTCGGTGGTGGCACTGAACTTCACCCTGCAATTCATCGCCCCGGAGCAGCGCACCGCGTTGCTCTCGCGTATCCGCCAATCACTGCTGCCCGGTGGCGCGCTGATTCTGTCGGAGAAGCTGCGCTTCAACGATGCGCAAGAGCACGCGTTGCTCACCGATCTGCACGTCGCGTTCAAACGCGCCAACGGCTACAGCGAACTGGAAATTGCCCAGAAGCGCAGCGCCATCGAAAACGTCATGAAGCCCGACAGCCTCGAAGAACACCGCGAACGCCTGCTGGCCGCCGGGTTCTCGAAAGTCGTGCCGTGGTTCCAGTGTCTTAACTTTGCCTCGTTGATTGCCTTGCCATGATTGATCTGTCCCCCCTCGCCCGCCGTCTGGCCGGCACGCCGCTGGCCGATTGGGCCAACACCCTGCAAGTGCAACTCGACAAGAAAATGGAGAAGGGCCACGGCGATCTGGAGCGTTGGCAAAGTGCACTGGATGCGTTGCCGAAACTGGCGCCGACTGAAGTCGATCTGCTCAACGGCCTGAAACTCGACACCGACTGCGACGACGCAACCCGCGCGCAAATGCGCACCGCGTTGATGGGCCTGTCGCCATGGCGCAAGGGGCCGTTCGACCTGTTCGGCGTACACGTCGACACCGAATGGCGCTCGGACTGGAAGTGGTCGCGGGTCGCCCCGCATCTGGATCTGAAGGGCAAACGCATCCTCGACGTCGGTTGCGGCAACGGTTACTACATGTGGCGCATGCTCGGCGCCGGTGCCGACAGCGTGATCGGCGTCGATCCGAACTGGCTGTTCTTCTGCCAGTTCCAGGCCGTGCAGCGCTATCTGTCCGAGCCGAATGCCTGGCACTTGCCGTTCCCGTTCGAAGACCTGCCGCCGAACCTGGAAGGCTTCGATACGGTGTTCTCGATGGGCGTGTTCTACCATCGTCGTTCGCCGATCGAGCATTTGCTGGCGCTGAAGGATTGCCTGGTCAAGGGCGGCGAACTGGTGCTGGAAACGCTGGTGGTCGAAGGTGACAAACATCAGGTGCTGGTGCCGGAAGACCGTTATGCGCAGATGCGCAACGTATGGTTCCTGCCGTCGGTGCCAGCGCTGGAATTGTGGCTGCGCCGCGCCGGGTTCACCGATATTCGCTGCGTGGACGTCAGCACCACCACCGTTGAAGAACAGCGCGGCACCGAGTGGATGAAGTACCAGTCGCTGAGCGACTTCCTTGATCCCGAGGATCACAGCAAGACCATCGAAGGGCTGCCGGCGCCGATGCGGGCGGTGATTGTCGCGAAGAAATAACCCAATCTCCCCTGCACAGGAGATCCCCCCTGTGGGAGCGGGCTTGCTCGCGAAAGCGGTGTGTCAGGCAACATTTTCATCGCCTGACACACCGCTTTCGCGAGCAAGCCCGCTCCCACAATGGTTCTTGTGTTTATTCAGCAGGCTTTGCGCGACGGGCGCGGAAGAATTCAGTCAGCACTGCTCCACACTCTTCGGCCAGTACCCCACCCTCATACAACACCCGGTGATTCAAAAAGCCCTGGGTAAAAAACTGTCCCTGACTCTGCACAATCCCCGCTTTCGGCTCCAGCGCGCCAAACACCACCCGCGCAATGCGTGAATGCACGATCAGCCCGGCGCACATGCTGCACGGCTCCAGCGTCACATACAGCGTGCTGCCCGGCAGGCGATAGTTGTTCACCGCTTGCGCAGCGGCGCGGATCGCGACCATTTCCGCGTGGGCACTGGGGTCGCTGGTGGTGATCGGGCAATTGAAACCGCGACCGATGATTTCACCGTCCTGCACCAGCACCGCGCCGACCGGTACTTCGCCATGGGCTGCGCCTTGGGCGGCAAGGTCTAGGGCTTCGCGCATGAAATCGCGGTCACGGCTGCGGTCGATGATCGCGGCGGGGCGAATCTGGCGCATCACTTCACCTCGATGGCGGCCATCAGGCCGGTTTCCATGTGGTCGATCACGTGGCAATGGAACATCCACACCCCCGGGTTATCCGCCACCAGCGCCACTTGCGCACGCTCGTTCTTGCCCAGCAGGTAGGTGTCGGTGAAGTACGGGGTGATCTTGTGCCGGTTCGACGCAATCACCTTGAAACTCATGCCGTGCAGGTGGATCGGGTGCTGGTACTGGGTCATGTTCTTCAGTTCGAAGATGTAGCTCTGGCCCAGCTTCAGGCTGGCAATTGGCCGATCGGCGCAGGTCTTGTCAGTGATGTCCCAGGCCTTGCCGTTGATCTGCCACAGGCTCGGCGGCTTGCCGTTGTCGACGTTCACCGACACCGAACCGACCCACTCGAAATTGAAGTTGAGTTTCTCGGCATTCGCCAGATCCGGCTCGGCCACCGGGTTGGCGGGCAACGCTTTCGGCCACTCGGTCGGCGCATCGTTATTGGCCACCGAACGCAAAGTCCCCAGACGTACCGGGCCGTTGCGCAGCGACAACTCCTCACCGGCCGCCGGTGCCTTGATCGCCAGGCAAATGCGCATGCCCGGCCCCAGCCAGTATTCCTTGCCCAGCGGCCGCGGCTCGACCGGGTTGCCGTCCAGCGCATAGATCTGCGCTTCGACGCCGGGGATATTGATGCGATAGGTCAGGGTGTTGTCGAGGTTGAGCAAACGTACGCGGGTGATCTGCCCCGCCGGCAACTCGATCACCGGCGATGGCACGCCGTTGATGGTCGACAGCCGCCCTGCCGTACCACCACGCGCGGCTTCGCGAGGGATGCTGAATTCGACGAAATTACCCTCATCGTCGATGTGCCAGTTTTTCAGACTCAGGGTCTTTTCGTACTTGAAACCGGTCGGTTCGCGCTCTTCGACGATCAGCGGCCCGACCAGTCCGCGCCCCAGCTCTTCGCTGCTGCTGACGTGCGGGTGATACCAGTAGCTGCCGGCGTCCGGCACGCGGAATTTGTAATCAAAGTATTCACCGGGCAGCACCGGCAATTGCGAGACGTACGGCACACCGTCCATCTCCAGCGGCAAACGAATGCCGTGCCAGTGAATGGTGGTTGCCACCGGCAGGTGGTTGATGAAGCGCACCCGCAGCCATTCGCCCTGACGCACGCGCAATTCAGTGCCCGGCGCCGATGGGCCGAACGCCCACGCTTCGGTCTTGTGCCCCGGCACCAGCTCAACGTCCAGTGGCGCGGCGATCAGCTCGTAGTCGTGGCCCGCGTCAGCATCGGCCATCTTGCCCAGCCAGTAACGCGACGCGCCTCCTGCCCCGACTCCAACGACAACAAGACCGGCCAGGCCACCGAGGATTTGGCGACGGGTAAAGGACATGAACTCAACTACCTCACGTATCTGCGTCGGGCACCGGGCCCGCAAAAGGCAAATACGATACACCTGCAATTGCGAAACAGTAAGGGCAGCGCGGCGGATGGACGCAGCTGCGCCTCGCGCGTACACGATTTCGAGCGCTCAGGTGACATAACTATGTAGTGCACATGCATCGAACAGCCGGGCCATCCTGTGCCACCCGTTTCTCAAGGACAGAGAGCCCAAACACATGCCCAACCCGATGCCCAACGCCGCCGACAAGGCCGCGCTCCAGGCGATTGCCGCCACCGTCATCCAGACCTGCCCGAGCCTGCAGGATGCCGCTCGACAGGTCGCCAGCGACCTGCTGATCAAATTCCAGATTCACGGCCTCGACCCGGATCAAGTGTATTTCCACCGCTTCGACGCCTCGCAAAGCAGTTCGAAAGCCTTCACCGGCTGGGAGCATGTGCACGCCACGCCCACTTCAAGCATGACCCTGACCCAATTGGTGATTCACCGCTTCCGCGTCGCCGATCAGGACAACGCCGACCTGCTCGACGTCTATGGCGGCTTCTACACTGCCGGCCCCGAGGCCCGCACCTTCGATGAGCGCAATGAAGTGCGCCTGCACGGCAACGACGTGCTCAAGGACTTCTGGAACATCGACTTCAGCGCCCTGTACGACGCTCAACTGAACGCCTTCTGGACTACCAGCGGCAGCGACTTTCGTACCTTGGCCAAGTGCAACTTTCTGATCAAAGCCCTGCAAGCGCGGGACAAGCGCCAGTTGAGCGACGAGGATTTTCTGTTCGTCACGCGAGCGGTAATCGGCCCGCTGACCTGGCCGGTGAACCTGGCCTTGCTGCAGGCCGAACACCGTTGCCCGGACAGCGTGCGTACGCTGGATCTTGACGGTTATGTCGCGATCAACGTCCTGCGTTTCGTCGCGCCCAAAGGGCGGCAGATCCTCTACCTGCCGGGTGACGGCGAAGCCTTCCAGGTCCTGGAAACCGCCACCGACCTGCACTTCTGGATCCTGCAGCGAATGAACAAACGCGTTGCCCGCGAGACATTCCTTGCGTATTTCTCGCTGGCCGACCGGCAACAGATCAACGCCAATCCTGGCGAGCTGATGAATCGTCTGGTGACAACCTGGGGCCGCTACGACCACTCGATGATCAATCGGGACAACCGCGCCGTCAGCGGCGACGCCTTCACCTGGCTCAGCGCCTCGACCCGCGCTGCGATGTCGGCCGAGGCCAGCCTGTCCCTGACCTCCAATGGCGACCTGCGCAAGAAGCTGTGGATCGGCTACCTCAGCGCCGGGGTCAGGGTATTCGGGCCAATGGCCGTGGTGGGCTGGCCACTCGCATTGCCGGTGATCGGCGCCAGCATTGCCAACATGGGGTTGAACATTGATCAGGCGGTCAATGGCAAAACCGCCACCGAGCGCAAGGCCGGAATCCTCGGTGCAGTGCTCAGCGGCATCGACATGCTGTTCAACCTGCTGGTGCTCAAGGGTCCGGGATCGCTGGTCGAGGTCGGCCCCGAGGTGGATGCCGCCGAAGCGGCGGAAATGGCCGACCTGATCGAGAACACCCAACCTCAACGTGCACCACCAGCGGTGCAGGCGCCCCCGGTCACGACTGATCTTCCCGTCGCGCTGACGCCTCGTACGGAAATCCCGCAGTCCTTCAAGATCAACCAGGTCTTGGGCGAGGACACGCTGATCCGCGAGCCGGGCAAATTCCGAGGCATCCATCGACTGGCATCCAATCCCTCGTCCGCCATCAGCCTCGGTGACAGCGCCTACTACGTGCGTTTTGAAGAAAACCTGAACGGACGTGGCAGCTGGGCAATCATTGATCCCGCCCGGCCCGACGCCTTTTCCGGCTCGATCCCCGTGCGGCTCAACGCTGACGGTGCCTGGGAAGTGGCGCCCAGGTTGGGGCTTCGTGGCGGTCTCGATGCGCCCATGATCACCGCTGGCACTGAATCGAACGCTCCCGTCGTCGAACCGTGGGTGCAAACGCCGGGCATCCATGTTCCCGGACTCGATGATCCCGAAATGCGCGCCTGGGCGCTCGGCGGCCCGGATCTGCAAGCCCAGTTCCGCCGCGCCTGGACCCTGGGCGACATCGACATGCACAGCGTGATCAGGCCCGAAACCGAAACAGGCAATGCACTCATGCCGAATGCGCACGAGGTGATCTCGTTCAGCGAGTTCGACCTGGCGCAGGAACAACCGCGTGCGACGCTGATCAGCGATGCCAACGCCTGGTACGAACTGCATCCGCCAACTCCACGCCTGCCGGTGTTGCCGCAGGCGCCTGTCGCCTCCCCGGGCGAACTGTTCGACGCCGCACTGGCGGAGAAACCCGGGCTGGTGATCGGCGAAAGCCGGGGCAGCATCGGCAGCAAGAAATTGCTGATCGAACACATGCCGCATCTCGCCCGCAGCGGGGTGAAGACCCTGTACCTGCAAGAGTTGCTGGCGAACGTCAATCAACTGGACCTGGATGCGTTCGCCCGCACCGGGGAAATGTCCGAAGAACTGCGAGACTACTTGAACAAAATTGACTTCCGGGCCGGCAACGACCCGGACGGCAAATTCAACCTGATGGCGCTGGTGAAAGCCGCCAACGCCCAGCGCATCCGGCTTCAGGCGATCGACCTGTCGACCACTTACAACCTCAACAAAGATGCGCTGCAGCCCTTCCCCAACAACCAGATGGCGCGCAGCTTCTTTGCCGGCGAGGTCATTCGCTTTCATCAGGCACTCAATGGCCCGGGCAAGTGGGTGGCACTGGTCAATCAGGAAAACATGAGCGCCTTTCGCGGCTATCAGGGCATCAGCGAGCAGACCGAGGCCTTGAGTGTACGCATCGACGACGTGACGCCGGGGCAAGCCGAGGCCATCGGCAGCGACCCCGGCCTGGCGGTGGAATATGCCGATTACCCCGACTCCCCGGTCGAAGAAATCGCCGGCGGCCTGAGCGATCCCGACAGTATTCAAAACCTGATCAAGGGCGATTGGCGGGTGCAAGTGGAAACACCGTGGGCGTACCGCACACCGCGGAATCTAAGGACCCTGTTGCCGGAACCGGGGATGTTCACCTTTCAGCGCTACCGCAGCAGCCTGCTGGTGGTCTACCGCAATGCCGATCGCCACATGGCCGACAGCGCGATCAGAATCACCCCCGCCGGCCGGCTCAACCTCGATACACCGCTGGCCCCGCCCCCTGAATCGCTGACCGTGGACACACTGGACGAGTTGAAACAGGCGCTGATCGAAAAAGGCCTGAAGCCGATGGGTTGGCCTCAGGCGAGCGCCACAACGCTGCTTGTAGACAGTCCGCGGCCAGTCATCCCGCCGAACTGGCAGGCCAATGAGTTGCTGGACGGGATTACTCCGGTGAACGAGCCAGGAAAATTCCAGGGCATTTATCTGCTCGATTCGAATCCTTCGACCGCGGTCTCGATCGACGACACCGCCTATTACGTACGCTACGAAACCGACATCAACGGCAGCGGACACTGGGCTGTCATCGACCCCGAGCATCCTCACGGCTTTACTCGCTCGATCCCGGTACGCCTGAACCCTCAGGGCGAATGGGAAACCATACCCCGCACCGGCCTCAGTGGCGGTGGCAAGCCTGCGGCGACGGCCGGATCGAGCAGCCGCAGACCGCTGCTCACCCTGCCCGCCTCGCAGTACGACATGCCGACGCCGCTTAAAGCGGAGTTGGAGGAAGGCGCGGACGGTCTGAATGACGAAGCATTGCGTGATTTCTACGACAGCCTGAACGAGTTCGATGCCTACCGCGACTTCAAGGGCATCCGCAAACGCCTGTACCGCGACGCCCGGGATTTTTTCAGCACCTTGCGCCTGCCCCAACGCCCGCCCATACCCGCCCTGGCAGCCGACGCGACTGCCGAGGAGATCATCGAGAAAATCCTCGAGCATGCCCGAGGCCTGGTGCTCGGCGAGAGCCATACCGCCGTCGGCAGCAAGCAATGGCTGATCGAGAACATGTCGTTGCTGGCCAGCAAACAGGTAAAGAGCCTGTACATGGAACATTTGCTCACGGACTTCCATCAAGCCGCACTGGACGAGTTTTTCCAGACCGGCAACATGCCGAAAAAGCTCGAGGCGTATCTCAAGGCGCTCGACGTCGGCAACATGACCGATCCGCTGCATCGCTACACGTTTCTGCAACTGGTCAGGGAAGCCAGAACACAGGGGATCCACGTGCAAGCCCTCGACTGCATGGCAAGTTATCGCCTCAATGGCATGGACATTCCGTCCGGCGATGAGGCGGCGCGGCAGAAAATGATGAATTACTTTGCCCGCCTGATGATCCGCGCCGACCAGGCCGCGCGGGGCGCACACAAATGGGTGGCGCTGATGGGCAATTCCCACTCCAACAGTTTCGAGGGCGTGGCCGGCGTCAGCGAACTGGAAGAGGCGATCGGCATTCGCGTCGAGGATGTCCCCGAAGGGACTTCGCGGGGCATCGACGTCGATCCGGGAAAAATCCTGCCGTTGGGCGGTACCGTGCACGATCGCTCGGCACTGGTCAGGGGCGACCTGCGCCTGCAGATGGAAACGCCCTGGACCGCGCACACCATGTCGGAATTCGAAACCCTGTTGCCGCGCTACGGCATGTACTCCCTGAAACAGCAACCCAACCTGACCTTCATCGTCCATCGCAGCCGCACGCGAGAACTGGTGCGGACCATCATCGAAACCGACGGCAAGCGCTTCTACATCGAACGCCCCGGCTGGCCTTCGGTCAGCGGCAAACGCTACCCGAGCATGAAAGCGCTGCTGCAGGCACTGGATGACATGGGCATGCAACTGGGCGGCTGGTCAAAACCGCTGTAACGCAAAACGCAAAAAAGCCGTGTGAAACGGATTTCACACGGCTTTTCGGTTGCAGCGATCAAGCCTTCAGCTTGCACTGGATCAATTCGGTTGGCTCGACTCGTTGCAGTTACCAGCCGTTGAACCGTGCAGAATCAATCAACGTGCAACGCTGTAGTTTTGGACCACATCGTTTTCAAAATAGATGGTCAAAACAATGCCTTGGCGCGTGGTTTTACCACTGGTCACGCTGCCCACCTCATTCAATGTTCCCTGCGCATTGGATACCTGGGACGAAACCTGTGCAATTTGGCCACCTGTCTCGGGCGATACGAATCTGTGGGCGAGATTCATATACTTCTCGACCCCTTCCTCGCTCTTCACATAAGTCCAGTTAGTTATAGTGTCCGAATCTGCCGCCTCCTGCATGGGAGGGCCAAATAACTGGGATATCTGGCTCTTGGTGGTCTTGCCACGAATGATGGTGGTCTTTAGATAAGCTTCGTCATACTTCTTCGCACCTACGCCATTGGGATTCAACGATCCCATTAAATCGTTTGAGTTTGCGCAGCCGATTAAAAGTCCCGCCATCAGACACAGCGCAATTCCGTTTCTAAACGCTTTTCCATGTGTTGGCGACATACGCTTACCTGCATGTATTTCAGGAATTATGGAGATGACGAGCAACAGAGTTCGACGCGATGTTGTTGATCAACACGCATGACTTTGTTATCCGTCAAGACAGTGGCTGTACTTCCGTCAATGGAAGATGCTTGCAGCTTAGGGAGCGAAGATCGACTTAGCTATAGGGCAAGTGTGCTATTGCCGGATGGCCATGATTGCCAAAAACGCCAAAGCCAAAAACCAGAAAGCCCGCAATTACGCGGGCTTCAAGGTGTTTGTTGCTAGTGGGTGCCGGTCAATGCCGGCTTGGAAAGTCGCCGCCCTTGAAGCCACAGTTGGTCAATAACGCCAATATCCGCCTGGATGATAGACAAGCGACTTGTCGTTCCTCCCCCATTCATATCGTGAATCAGCTTGTTACCGTTGAGAGAAGCAACGACCTGACAAAAAGCGAAAACCTTACGTAGAATGCCTCCGTGGCTATGGAACACCTTCCTTCTAACCCCCTATGAACTAGGGGTTCCGCTCTCCACACCGCGCCTGCTTCTAGCAGGCGTTTTCATATCAGTTGCAGGCATGATGCTGCGGCTCGCTCACGACGACCCAAGGAGAAAATCAAGCATGAATCAAGAGCTATTCCTGCGTCGCCGTAGCAAAGTTCACGTACCGGTGGGTACTGGCGGTGCAACCCGCGCTCAGGTCGCGTCGGCTATCCGGGAGGTCGCGGCGTTCCGGTGTGTACTATCAGAAACGCTGATAGAGCAGATCGGCATGTTGTCACCGACAGAGCTCAAGCACTGGTTGCATGGCATTGTTGAAATCCTTCGTCGGAGGAGTGGCGCGCATGTGCATCACCGGCCGTTCTATCCTGACTTTCCAGAACAGGTTCTGAGGGCCACAGAGGCGGAGTTGTATCTTAACGCGGTCATACATTACCTCACGCTTAGGCGCTTACCACCGACTGAAGAATCTCGACCTCCACTGCTTGAAGGCAACTTCATACACTGGGTTATTGAACCGGGAAGCGTCCATGAGTTCGAGTCACTGCTCGAACCGCTGGTTTCATCACGCACCTCACTTTCCGAAGAGGAAACGGCTGATGTTGTCTGGTTCGTCAGGGAGTACAAAAGTGATGTGTTCCGTCTGCTGCCCGAGGCCATCCCTTTCCGGGAGATACGTGCACAGGTTGGCGGCGCACTTATCCTGCATGTAGCCGGTGACGCACGGGTGGACGCATTCCTGGAGCGCAACGTCGAAACGGCGACGGATGTGCTGCGACTCGCGGTCGCCCTGAGTGGAGGTGACGTGTCACTTGCGACAGCTACGACACGTTTCAAAGCGATGAAGCGCTCGATGCGCCGTCTGTTATTACGCCTGCTCGACTCAATACCCAATGCTACAGAAGATGTGATGCGCCACGCCGAGCGCTGGAAGCGTCTGGCTGAAGTGCTGCATCCGGGCGACTACGCCGATAAGTACCCACGAGCACTCGACGCGATCACGGCAGCGCGCCGCGACGAAGCGCCAGCCACCTTTGGTTCACGTGTCGAAACACTGCTGGCCCAGCGCGACATCGCCACGCTCACGCCCTTACTACAGAGCCGTCCCGGTGAATTCGCACGACGGCTGGACGTGAGCCTGCGGCGCGCGACGAACCCCGAGTCGGTTCTCGACGCATTCGAGGCTGTTGCAACACAAGTGTCCTCACCTGTCCTGCTGCAGTTGCTCGCCCAAGTACGCGCTCCACGCCCCCTGTCCCTGCGCGCCTTCACCCCAAAAGGCGCATTCGCCAAGGTCTATGGCATCAAGGATCACCGCGAACCTCTTACCGCAGAAGTGTTGGCTCGCGCAGCCCGAATCTGCGAAAACGCGCTTGTAACGCGTTTTGCATCGCTGCCGCCACTCGGTCGCTGTTTCATCGATCCCGCATTACACGAATACAAGGTGCCGCTGGCGCAGCGTGCATCGTCGAAATCGCTACGTACGCTGGTGCGAGGCAGTCGGTTGCCTATGCCTGATGCACGCTTCATTCGCCTGTTCTTGTGGTGGAAGAATGGCACCGGGCGCACGGATATTGACTTGTCCGCCGCTTTTTTCGACGCCGACTTCGTATTCAAGCAAACGGTCGCGTACTACAACCTGAAGGATTTCGGCGGTTGCCACAGCGGCGACATCACCGACGCGCCCGACGGCGCTTCGGAGTTCATCGACCTCGATGTAGATGCCCTCGTCGACAGAGGTATTCGCTACGTCGTCACGTCCATCAACTCATACACCACACAACCGTACTGCGATCTTCCAGAATGTTTCGCTGGCTGGATGGCCCGCACCGATACGGCATCGGGTGAAGTATTCGAGCCGCGAACCGTGTTCGACCGTGTCGATATCGCATCCGACACAATTATCTGTCTGCCCTTCGTGATGGATTTACAGGAACGACGCACGATTTGGGCCGATCTGGGACTCACTTCATCGCCGCGGTGGAACAACGTCGGGAACAATCTCAGTGGGGTATCGTTGATGCTGCGGGCCTTGGTTCATACGCCACGGCCGGATTTGGCAACGCTTTTCGACTTGCATGTACGAGCACGCGGGGAACGAGTTGCTTCGCCGGAGCAAGCAAATGCAGTGTTTGCGCCTGAGCAAGGGATAACACCGTTCGATACAGATTTGATTCGATCACAGTTTCTCTGATACGTACGCCAGCCTTAGCGATCGATTGAGAACTACGCCCCTTGCTCCAGTGCTCCCACCAAAAATGCCAGCAAGTCTCACTGAGTAGCCGTTTGCTCCGAAGCACTAATAGAACCCCAAAAAAAACGCCTGATGCATAAGCACCAGGCGTTTTTTGTTTCAACCGATCCGCCCTGAGACCGAGGGCATTATTCCCACTCAATCGTCGCCGGCGGCTTGCTCGACACGTCATAGGTGACGCGGGAGATGCCTTCGATTTCATTGATGATGCGGCCGGATACGGTTTCCAGCAGTTCGTAAGGCAGGTGCGCCCAACGTGCAGTCATGAAGTCGATGGTTTCCACGGCACGCAGGGCCACGACCCAGGCGTAACGACGGCCATCGCCGACCACGCCCACCGATTTCACTGGCTGGAACACGACGAAGGCCTGGCTGACCTTGTGGTACCAGTCGGCTTTGCGCAGTTCTTCGATGAAGATGTGGTCGGCGCGACGCAGCAGGTCGGCGTATTCCTTCTTCACTTCACCAAGGATGCGCACGCCCAGGCCCGGACCCGGGAACGGGTGACGGTAGACCATGTCGTACGGCAGGCCCAGTTCCAGACCCAGACGACGGACTTCGTCCTTGAACAGTTCGCGCAGTGGCTCGACCAGTTTCAGGTTCATCTCTTCCGGCAGGCCGCCCACGTTGTGGTGCGACTTGATCACGTGGGCTTTGCCGCTTTTCGCGCCAGCCGACTCGATCACGTCCGGGTAGATGGTGCCCTGAGCGAGGTACTTGATGTTGTCCAGCTTGCAGGATTCGGCATCGAACACGTCGATGAAGGTACGGCCGATGATCTTGCGTTTCTTCTCTGGATCGGCTTCGCCGGCCAGGTTGCCCAGGAACTGCTCTTCAGCGTTGGCGCGGATCACTTTGACGCCCATGTTCTCGGCGAACATGGCCATCACTTGCTCGCCTTCGTGCAGTCGCAGCAGGCCGTTGTCGACGAAGACGCAGGTCAACTGGTCGCCGATGGCCTTGTGCAGCAGCGCGGCAACCACCGAGGAGTCAACCCCGCCGGACAGGCCCAGCAGCACGTTGTCGGTGCCGACTTGTGCGCGGATGTTGGCGATGGCGTCTTCAGCGATCTTCGACGGGGTCCACAGGGCTTCACAGCCGCAGATGTCCAGCACGAAGCGCGACAGGATGCGACCGCCCTGCTTGGTGTGGGTCACTTCCGGGTGGAACTGCACGCCGTAGTAAGCGCGTTCGTCGTTGAACATGCCGGCGATCGGGCAGCTCGGAGTGCTGGCGAGGATGTGGAAGTCTTCCGGCATTTTGGTGACCTTGTCACCGTGGCTCATCCACACGTCGAGACCGAACAGGCCGTCGGCGTCGATATGGTCCTCGATGCCGTCGAGCAGGCGGCTCTTGCCGACCACGTCAACGCGGGCGTAACCGAACTCACGCAGCTCGGAACCTTCAACCTTGCCGCCCAGTTGCTCGGCCATGGTCTGCATGCCGTAGCAGATACCGAAGACCGGCACGCCCAGATCGAAGACTGCCTGTGGGCAGCGCGGGCTGTTGGCTTCGTGCACGGACTCCGGGCCGCCGGCGAGGATGACGCCTTTCGGCGCGAATTCGCGGATCGCGTCCTCGTCCATGTCGAACGGGTGCAGTTCGCAGTACACACCGATCTCGCGCACGCGGCGTGCGATCAGTTGGGTGTATTGCGAACCGAAGTCGAGGATCAGGATGCGGTGAGCGTGAATGTCGAGGGCCATGATTCAGTCTCGTCTAAGTAATTCAGAAACAGTCGTGATTCAGAAACAACTCGGGGCTGAATAAAACAGCCCCGGTTGCTTGATGTTTTGCTGGAAGCCTCAACCTACGCGGTAGTTTGGCGCTTCCTTGGTGATCTGCACGTCGTGCACGTGGGATTCGGCCATACCGGCGCCGGTGATCCGCACGAACTCAGGCTTGGTACGCATTTCTTCGATGTCGGCACTGCCGGTGTAACCCATCGAGGAACGCAGACCACCCATCAACTGGTGGATGATCGCAGTCAGGGTGCCTTTGTACGGCACACGGCCTTCGATGCCTTCCGGAACCAGTTTCTCGGCGCCAGCCGAAGAGTCCTGGAAGTAACGGTCGGAAGAGCCTTGCGCCTGGGACATGGCGCCCAGCGAACCCATGCCGCGATAAGCCTTGTACGAACGGCCCTGGAACAGTTCGATCTCGCCCGGGGCTTCTTCAGTACCGGCGAACATCGAGCCCATCATCACGCAGGACGCACCGGCCACGATGGCCTTGGACAGGTCACCGGAGAAACGGATGCCGCCGTCGGCGATCAACGGCACACCAGTGCCTTCAAGGGCAGCGGCGACGTTGGCGATGGCACTGATTTGAGGCACGCCGACACCGGCGACGATACGCGTGGTGCAGATCGAGCCAGGGCCGATACCGACCTTGACTGCGTCGGCGCCAGCTTCGGCCAGGGCCTTGGCAGCTGCGCCGGTGGCGATGTTGCCGCCGATCACCTGCACTTCAGGGAAATTCTCTTTGACCCAGCGCACGCGGTCGATCACGCCTTTGGAGTGACCGTGTGCGGTGTCGACCACCACCACGTCCACACCGGCGTTGACCAGCGCAGCAACGCGGTCACCGGTGTCTTTACCGGTACCGACGGCAGCGCCAACGCGCAGACGACCTTGATCGTCCTTGCTGGCCAGCGGGTAGGCTTTGGCTTTTTCGATGTCTTTGACGGTCATCATGCCTTTGAGGGCAAACTTGTCGTCGACGATCAGGACTTTTTCCAGACGGTGCTTGTGCAGCAGCTCGCGGACTTCGTTCTTGTCAGCACCTTCGCGTACGGTGACCAGACGCTCTTTAGGCGTCATCACTTCACGTACGGTGGCTTCCAGACGGGTTTCGAAGCGTACGTCACGGGAAGTGACGATGCCGACCAGGTCGCCATCGTGCAGCACCGGAACGCCGGAAATGTTGTGCATGCGGGTCAGTTCGAACAGGTCACGCACCGTGGCATCAGCCTCGATGGTGATCGGATCCTTGACGACGCCGGCTTCGAACTTCTTGACCTTACGCACTTCGGCAGCTTGCTGCTCGATGGTCATGTTCTTGTGGATAATGCCGATGCCACCTTCCTGAGCCATGGCGATTGCCAGACGGGCTTCAGTGACGGTGTCCATGGCG
>NZ_JBIUVO010000059.1:621-13395 GCF_044742995.1 Pseudomonas sp. NPDC087803 | reverse complement strand
AATCACAATAACCAATACGACATAAACAACAGTAAATTTAATAACGAAGACACGTCAAACGCGGGTCTTGAGACTGACTTCGTTAGGAAGCACCTCGGAATAACCAGGCACTAGGAGAATGTCGTCGAATGTCAGAGCTTCTTGGCTGATACGCAGCATCGCGGGGGCTCCCGAGCGGGAAAATGGAAGCGCGCCATTATAGTCAGACACCCCCTGCTGTTCAATGTAAAACTCAGCCTAATTGATGTACGGCCCCGCTGCTTTCTGTAGGAGCTGCCGAAGGCTGCGATCTTTTGATTCTGTTTTCCAAGATCAAGATCAAAAGATCGCAGCCTGCGGCAGCTCCTACAGGTTCACAGTTCGACTTTTACCCAACTGACAGACTGATCGAGCCAATCGGCGAATTCGTCGATAAAGCTCTGCTTGAAGCCTGCTTCCAGCCAGTTGTTGAAGATGAAACCCAGGTTGGAAAACGCGCATTCCTGCAAGTACAGAAAGCCGTTGATGTCGTCTTCATGCCCGCATTCCGGGCAGGTGAAGTTGTCGGTGCGCCCGGGCATCCAGTCTTCCAGGCTTTCGAACAGCGCTTCGCCGACTTCGCGGCGGCACTCGGCGCAACCGGCCTCTTCGAGAAAGCCCTTGGCCGGGGTGTAGATGCAGCGTTTGGTAATGATCTCCAGACCATTGACCGGTTCACCAAACGGCAGCGCCTCCGGGTGCAACACCACGGCGCGTGCGCCATCGGCGAGGGCAAAGCCCATGCGATTGCCGGTGCGACCGCAGGTGGTCAGCTCTTCCTTGACGATGTTCTTGCGCACCAGCCAGCGCACGATCGCCCGCGCCCGGGGTTCGTGCACCGGCAGGGTGGAGATTTTCGGGACGATGATGCTTTGCGAATTCATGGTGCAAGCCTGCTGCAGATACCGAGATTTACCCCTGTAGGAGTGAGCCTGCTCGCGATAGCGGTGGGTCAGACACATCAAGATCAACTGATACACCGCTATCGCGAGCAGGCTCACTCCTACAAAGGAATTGCGGCCGGCAGCTTAATCCCTGACAGAATCCGGTCAAGTGCTCACGCCATACTAATAATGTAGCGCCCGATCAACGCAATCCCGCTCGCCAACACCAGCCAGGTCACCAAGCGTACAAACGCCTCGCGCGACAAGCGCATGGTCAACCGCCGCCCGATCCACAACCCCAGCGCCATGGCCGGCAACAGACACAGCGCCAGCATCAACAAGCGTAGCTCGGCATACACCCCGGCGATGGCGAACAGGCTCAACCGCACCACCGTGCTGCAACTGATCAGCGCACTTTGCGTGGCCCGCGCCGGGTCTTTCGGCAAACGGCTATTGAGATAGATCGCATACAAAAAGCCGCCACTGCCAAACAGCGCGCCAAACAGCCCGCCCACCGTGCCCATCGGCAGCGCCCATCCGGCCGACAACTGCGTCGGCCGGGTTTTCACCCCCAGGCTGTAAATCGCGTAGGCACTGATAAACAGCCCCATCAACAGCAGCAACAGATCGGATTTGAGGTTGAGCAGGAAAATCACCCCCAACGTGCATCCCACCGCCATGCACGGCAACAGCCGCAACAACTCCGGTTTCGCCACATCCCGCCGCGAAGGCAGCAGATTGCCAAACGCCGCGACGAAATCCAGCAGCACCAGCAGCGGCACGATTTTCGACAACGGCATGAACAGAATCAGAATCGGCCCAGCGACCAGCGCCGTACCGAACCCGGCGATCCCGAAGACGATATAGGCCAGCGCAATCCCCAGCCCGATCACCGCCCAGCCGCCCGCGCCCCACGTCCACTCACTCAACAACCCCGCCACGCTCATCAGTCCGTTTCCTTTATAAGCCTGTGATGACTTTAGCCAGCACCAGGCCTTGCGACTAATATGATCAAAGTCGCTCACCCATCTCGAAAAGGCATACCTGGTGCTTTCTACCCGACAACTGCGCTACTTCGTGGAAATCGCCGAGTGCGGCAGCTTCAGTGCTGCGGCCGAACGGCTGTTCATTGCGCAGTCGGCCCTGAGCCGGCAGATCAAGGACATGGAAAACCGCCTGCAAACCGCGCTGTTCGAACGCACCGCACGCCAGCCCCGGCTCACCGCGGCGGGTGAGGCGTTTTTGCCCCGAGCCAGAAACCTGCTCAATGAACTGAGCAAGGCCAGCGCGATGGCCACCGAGGTCGGCAACGGTCAACTCGGCACGTTGCGTCTGAGTCATTCCAGCACCGTGTCGATCAGCGGACATTTATTACGCCGGATAAGCACGTATCTCGAGCAGCAGCACGGCGTGTCGCTGGACATCGGCAAGCTGTCCTCCGAGGCGCAGCTGGAAGAACTCGCTGAAGGGCGTCTTGACGTTGGCCTGTTGCGTCTGCCGGTGTTGCGTCAGCGCGAAGGCATTCAGGTCGTGCCGTTGTTCACCGAGCGCTTGCTGCTGGCGGTGCCGAACGATCATCGGTTGGCCGCTTCATCCGCTGTCGAACTGGCGCAACTGCGGGACGAAGCGTTTATTTCCATTCCGCATCCGCAGCGCGGCGGACTCAGTTATTTGTGCGCTGACCTGTGCATGCGTCAGGGCTTTTTCCCCAAAGCCGCGCGAGTGATGTCGCGCAAGACCACGCAGTTGCAGCTGATCCAGGCTGGATTCGGGATTGCCCTGCTGCCCGAGTCGATGCAGGACATCGCGCCCAGCGGCGTACGATTTCTGCCGCTGAGCGATCCCGATTGCCAAAGCACCGTCGCCCTCGCTTACCGGCAGAACCCCACGCCACTGGTTCAACACTTCATCAATATGTTCACCCACCCTCTGTAGGAGCTGCCGAAGGCTGCGATCTTTTGATCTTGCTCTCCCAAAAAAAGATCAAAAGATCGCAGCCTTCGGCAGCTCCTACAGGGATTCGTGTATTGCGTCGGAAATTAGCTTTAAACTGCGCCCCATGATTAAAGATCCCTTTGCAAGACTTGGCCTGGACCGTGAAGTCCTGACCGTCAGCCAGCTCAACGGCCGTGCGCGGGTGTTGCTCGAAGACGTGTTCAGCAACATCTGGGTCGAAGGCGAAATCTCCAACCTCGCCCGCCCGGCGTCCGGCCACGTGTATTTCACCCTCAAGGACAGCGGTGCGCAGGTGCGTTGCGCGCTGTTCCGCAATAATGCGGCACGGGTGCGTCAGGCGCTGAAGGACGGTCTGGCCGTCAAGGTGCGCGGCAAGGTCTCGCTGTTCGAAGGGCGCGGCGACTATCAGCTGATTCTCGATACCGTGGAGCCGGCCGGTGACGGCGCGCTGCGCCTGGCCTTCGATGCGCTGAAGGAAAAGCTCAGCGCCGAAGGCCTGTTCAGTGCCGAACGCAAAGTGCCGCTGCCGGCGCATCCGCAACGCATCGGCATCATCAGCTCGCCGACCGGCGCGGTGATTCGCGACATCATCAGCGTGTTCCGCCGCCGGGCGCCGCAGGTGCAACTGACGCTGATTCCGACTGCCGTGCAGGGCCGTGAAGCCACGGCGCAAATCGTCCGCGCGCTGAAAATGGCGGATGCCCGTGGTTTCGACGCACTGATCCTCGCCCGTGGCGGCGGTTCGCTGGAAGACCTCTGGTGCTTCAACGAAGAAGCCGTGGCCCGCGCGGTCGATGCCTGCGTGACGCCGATCGTCAGCGCGGTCGGACATGAAACCGACGTGTCGATCAGTGACTTCGTGGCTGACGTGCGCGCCCCAACGCCCTCCGCTGCCGCCGAATTGCTGGCCCCGGATTCGAGTCACCTGATCCGTCAGGTCGAAAGCCTGCACCGGCGTTTGGTGATGCGCATGCGTGACCGGCTGATGCGCGATCGTCTGCGCCTGGAAGGCATGGCCCGCCGTCTGCGCCACCCCGGCGAACGCCTGCGTCAGCAAGCGCAACGTCTGGATGACCTGGACATGCGCATGCGCCGCGCGTTCGAACGCCAGCTCAATACTCGCCGCGAGCGCCTGATCCGCTTGGAAACCCGCCTCGCCGGGCAACACCCGGGACGCCAACTGGCGATGCTGCGCCAGCGCCTCGACAGCCTCGCCGAACGCCTGCCGCGAGCCATGCGCGAAGGTCTGAAAAGCCGCCGCCTGCAATTGCACAGCCAGATGCAGACGCTGCATGTGGTCAGTCCGCTGGCGACTCTTGGCCGCGGTTACAGCATTCTGCTGGATGAACGCGGTCAGGCGATCCGTAGTGCCGCGCAGACCCACACCGGCCAGCGCCTGAAAGCCAGACTGGGCGAAGGCGAACTGCAAGTGCGCGTCGAGGACAACCACCTGACGCCTGTCACCCTCTCTTTACTGGACTGATCCATGCCGCGTTTTTTTGCTCCGTTATTGTTGCTGTGCCTGACCACTTTCAATGCCCACGCTGACAGCTACATCACCCGCCTGCTGAACAAACCGGTGCCAGGCGGTGTGGCCGTGGTCGATCTGGGCAGCGCCGCGCAGGCGCCAAAAGCCACCTATCAGGGCAAACCGGTGCTGGTGGTGAAAGAACAGAATAACTGGCTGGCGATTGTCGGTGTGCCGCTGACGGTCAAACCCGGCAGTCAGCAGATCAGCAGCGGCGGACGTAATCTGCCGTTCACCGTCGGCAACAAGAAATACCCGGAACAGCACATCACCCTGAAGAACACCCAACAGGTCAATCCGAACCCGGCCAACCTCAAGCGCATCGAGGGTGAGCTGGCCGAGCAGATCAAGGCTTACCGCAGTTTCAGTCCGAACACACCGAGCAATCTGCTGCTGGACAAACCGGTCAACGGGCCGCTGTCGAGCAAGTTCGGCGTGCGCCGTTTCTTCAATGGTGAAGAGCGCAACCCCCACGCCGGCCTCGACTTTGCGGTGCCGGCCGGCACGCCGATCAAGACCCCGGCGGCGGGCAAAGTGATCCTCACCGGCAACTACTTTTTCAATGGCAACACGGTGTTTGTCGATCACGGCCAGGGTTTTATCAGCATGTTTTGTCACATGTCGAAAATCGACGTGAAGGTCGGTGATCAATTGGCCCGTGGCGCGGTGGTGGGCAAGGTCGGTTCGACCGGCCGGGCCACCGGGCCGCATATGCACTGGAACATCAGCCTGAACGATGCGCGGGTGGATCCGGCGATTTTCATTGGTGCGTTCCAACCTTGAATTTGGTGTTGAGGCCACGGGCCTCTTCGCGGGCAAGCCCGCTCCCACAGGTTTTTCGGGTGTACATAATATTCGTGTACGACACGGACACTGTGGGAGCGGGCTTGCCCGCGAATGCGGTCTATCCAATCCGAAAACATCGCTGACACCCGACCAACATCAATTGCGCCCCAATCTAACCTCACGCAAACATCAATAAGAATCGCCAACTTAAACGCAATAAATTTCTGCAAAATCCAGTATTTCGAGTATTCCTCTCAATTTTTTTCGACTGCTTGCCATCCTCTCCCCTCGCGGTTAGGGTTGAAGACATGAAAACCTCTCACACCCTTATTCAGCTTCGCCAGCACCGTAGTTTGTGCCTCGTCAGCGCACGACTGCCGGGCTGAATCGCTGCGCCTCGTCCCAAGCTGTTCCCGAACATTCGTTCCACCGGCAGGCCGCCTCTTTTCGGCCCAGACAATAAGGATTTTCCCGATGAGCATGCTCAAAGACCCGTCTTCGAAATACCGCGCGTTCCCCGTCATCAACCTGCCGGATCGCACCTGGCCGTCGAAAACCATCGACGCCGCGCCGATCTGGTGCAGCTCCGACCTGCGTGACGGCAACCAGTCGCTGATCGAGCCGATGGACGCGGTGAAGAAGCTGCGCTTCTGGAAAACCCTCGTACAAGTCGGCGTGAAAGAAATCGAAGCCTCGTTCCCGGCCGCTTCGCAAACCGACTTCGACTTCGTGCGCACCCTGATCGAAGAAGGCCACATCCCGGACGACACCACCATTCAGGTGCTGACCCAGGGCCGTGAAGACTTGATCGAGCGCACCTTCGAATCCCTGCGCGGGGCGAAGAAAGCCATCGTTCACTTGTACAACGCCACCTCGCCGTCTTTCCGGCGCATCGTTTTCAACCAGGACAAGGACGGCATCAAGGCCATCGCGGTCAACGCCGCCAAGCTGTTCGTCAAATACGCGGCGATGCAGCCGGACACCGAGTGGACTTTCGAATACTCCCCGGAAACCTTCAGCGCCACCGAGCTGGAATTCGCCAAGGAAGTCTGTGACGCGGTGATCGAGGTCTGGAACCCGACACCTGAGCACAAGATGATTCTCAACCTGCCGGCCACCGTTGAATGCGCGACGCCGAACGTCTACGCCGACCAGATCGAATGGTTCGGCCGCAACATCAACCGTCGTGACAGCGTGATCATCAGCCTGCACACCCACAACGACCGTGGCACCGGCGTCGCCGCCACCGAGCTGGGCCTGATGGCCGGCGCGGATCGCGTCGAAGGCTGCCTGTTCGGCAACGGCGAGCGTACCGGTAACGTCGACCTCGTCACCGTCGCGCTGAACATGTACACCCAGGGCGTCAATCCTGAACTGGACTTCTCCGACATCGACGGCGTGCGCAAAGTCGTCGAAGAGTGCAACCAGATTCAGGTGCACCCGCGTCACCCGTACGTCGGCGACCTGGTACACACCGCATTCTCCGGCTCGCACCAGGACGCGATCCGAAAGGGCTTCGCCCAGCAGAAACCGGACACCCTGTGGGAAGTGCCGTACCTGCCGATCGACCCGGCCGACATCGGCCGCAGCTACGAGGCGGTGATTCGTGTAAACAGCCAGTCGGGCAAGGGCGGTATCGCCTACTTGCTGGAACAGGAATACGGCATCAGCCTGCCGCGTCGCATGCAGATCGAATTCAGCCAGGTGGTGCAGCGTGAAACCGATCGCCTCGGCCTGGAAATGACCGCCAAGCAGATTCACTCGCTGTTGATCAGCGAATACCTGCAAGCCAACACCCCGTACGCGCTGGTCAGCCATCGCCTGCAGGAAGAAAACGGCAACAGCGCCGTCGAAGTGGAAGTGGCGAGCAAGGGTCAGGGCGAAACCAACCTGCACTGGCGCGGCAAAGGCAACGGTGCGCTGGAAGCACTGGTGGCCGGCCTGCCGATTCCGGTGGAGATCATGGACTACAACGAACACGCGATCGGCGCAGGCACCAACGCCAAGGCCGCGGCCTACATCGAGTTGCGTGTGAACGGTGAGCGTGCGGTGCACGGCGTGGGCATTGATGAAAACATCACCACCGCCAGCTTCAAGGCGCTGTTCAGTGCACTGAACCGCTCGTTGAGCCAGCCGGAAGCGAAAGCGGCTTAAGCCTTCGCTGACATGCAAAAGGCCCCGGGGTGTGAACTCCGGGGCCTTTTTGTTGAAGATCAAAAGATCGCAGCCTTCGGCAGCTCCTACAGGATGTACGTCGTCCCTATGTAGGAGCTGCCGAAGGCTGCGATCTTTGGCTTTTCAGGTGAACTCGAAGTGTTCAGTGCGCTGAACCGCTCGTTGAGCCAGCCGGAAGCGAAAGCGGCGTAATCTACCGCTGAAACGCGAAAGGCCCCGGAGTGTGAACTCCGGGGCCTTTTTGTTCAGATCAAAAGATCGCAGCCTTCGGCAGCTCCTACAGGATGTACGTCGTCCCTATGTAGGAGCTGCCGAAGGCTGCGATCTTTGGCTGTTCAGGTGAACTCGAAGGTATCCGCATCCAGATTCGCCGGAAAGCGCTCGCGATACGCTGCCAGTGGCGCAGCTTCCAGCACAGCCTTGAACACGCCGTCCGCCTCCCCCGCCGCCAGCAACGTCTCGCCCTGGAAATCCAGCACCTGACTGTCGCCGGTATAGGCAAAGCCCTTGCCGTCGGTGCCGACGCGATTCACCGCCGCCACGTAGCACAGGTTTTCAATCGCCCGCGCCGGCAACAAACGGTTCCAGTGCAGACGCCGTGCACCCGGCCAGTTGGCGGTGTACAGCAGCAGATCGGTGTCCTGTGCGTCGCGACTCCACACCGGGAAGCGCAAGTCGTAGCAAATCAGCGGCCGGATGCGCCAGCCCTTGAGTTCGAACTGCACCTGACGTTCGCCGGGAGTGTAGTGATTGTGTTCGCCCGCCATGCGGAACAGGTGGCGCTTGTCGTAATGCCAGACTTCGCCGTCCGGCCGCGCCCACAGCAGGCGGTTGCGATGGCTGCCGTCCGCCGCCTGAATGATCACGCTGCCGGTGATCACCGCATTGAGCTTCGCGGCCTGCGCCTTCATCCATTTGCTGGTGGGGCCATGCTCGGCTTCGGCGAGGGTTTCCGATTCCATGGAGAAACCGGTGGTGAACATCTCCGGCAGGATGATCAGGTCGGCGCCGCGGGCCTGCTCCAGCAGCACGTCGAAGTGCTCAAGGTTGGCCTGACGGTCGTGCCAGGCCAGGCTGGTCTGGATCAGCGCCAGATGAAGATCGGGTAATGCACTCAGATCACGCATAGTTTTGCCGCTGCCTCGCGCAGCGTCTCCTCGCGTTTGGCAAAACACAGACGCACCAGGCGCTGGCCCTGCGGTGGATTCTGGTAGAACACCGACACCGGAATGCTCGCCACGCCATGCTCCCGAGTCATCCAGATCGCCATGTCGACGTCGTTCAAGTCAGGGCGGATCTGCGAGTAGTCGACCAACTGGAAATACGTGCCGGTCACCCGGGTGAAAGTGAAGCGCGACGGCGCCAGCAAATCGCAGAACAGGTCGCGTTTGGCCTGATAGAAACCCGGCAGCTCTTCCACGTGCTCCGGGTGTTCGGCCATGTAATCGGCCAAGGCGTATTGCAACGGCGTGACCCCGCAGAAACTGACGTACTGATGCACCTTGCGCAGCTCGGCGGTGAGCGCCGGTGGCGCAACCACGTAGCCGGTTTTCCAGCCCGTGACGTGATAGGTCTTGCCGAACGAGCTGACCACGAACGCACGCTGATACAGCTCTTCGTGGGCCAGCACGCTGACATGCGGCACGCCGTCGAACACCAGGTGTTCGTACACCTCGTCGCTGATCAGGTAGATGTCGCGACCACGGATCAACTCCGCCAGTTGATCCAGCTCGGCACGGCTGATCAGTGCACCGCTCGGGTTGTGCGGGGTATTGATGACGATCATTTTCGTGCGCGGGCTGAGGGCCGCGGCGAGCTGGTCGAAATCGATGGAGAAATCGTTCGGGTTCAGTTGCACATGCACGCAGCGGCCGCCCGCCAACTGCGTCGCCGGCTCATAGCTGTCGTAGCACGGGTCGAACACGATGACTTCGTCGCCGCTGTGGATAACCGCCTGAATCGCACAGAAGATCGCCTGGGTCGCACCCGGCGTGACGGTCACTTCGCTGTCGGCATCGACTTTCACGCCATAGCTGCGCGCGATCTTCGCCGCGATCTGCTCACGCAGCGCCGGCAGACCGGTCATCGGTGAATATTGATTGTGGCCGCTGGCGATATGCCGACCGACCGCGTCACGCAGGGATTGCGGGCCGTCGAAATCAGGAAAACCCTGGGACAGGTTGATGGCTCCGGTCTGCGCCGCGAGCTGAGACATCTGCGTGAAAATAGTGATGCCGACATTCGGCAGCTTACTGGTGATCATCGAGGGGTTCCCTGCTCTACACCCGGCTCTGACGGCGGCGCGGGAGAGCCCGAGAATAGCCCATCCGGCGCCCATAAAAAAAGGGCGCTCAACCGAGCACCCTCTTTATCGCCGAACCCGGTAGGAGCTGCCGCAGGCTGCAATCTTTTGATCCTGCCTTCAAAGCAAAGTCAAAAGATCGCAGGCTTCGCCAGCTCCTACAGAAGCGGTTGAGCGTTCCCACGCAATTGTAGGAACAATCAACCTTGATCACTTCTTGTCGCGGCGCTTCTTGCTAGCTTTCTTGTTGTGCGACATCAAGCGACGCTTCTTGTTGACCTGGCGGTCGGTCAGCGTGTTCTTGTTGCCTTCGTACGGGTTCTCGCCGCCCTTGAACTCGATGCGGATCGGCGTACCGACCAGCTTCAGCACACGGCGATAAGTGTTCTCCAGATAGCGCACATACGACTTCGGCACTTTCTCGATCTGGTTACCGTGAATCACGATGATCGGCGGGTTCGCGCCACCCAGGTGAGCGTAACGCAGCTTGATCCGGCGGCTGTTGACCATCGGCGGCTGGTGCTCGCTGACCGCGTCTTCGAGAATCTGCGTCAGGCGGCTGGTCGGCCAGCGGGTCACCGCGGACTTGAACGAGTTCTGTACCGAAGCGTAGAGGTTGCCTACGCCCGTGCCGTGCAGCGCCGAGATGAAGTGAATGTCGGCAAAGTCGACGAAGAACAGACGACGTTGCAGCTCGACCTTCACATAGTCGCGCTCGCTCGGGGTCATGCCGTCCCACTTGTTGATCGCGATCACCAGCGCACGACCGGCTTCGAGGGCGAAGCCCAGCAGGTTGAGGTCGTGATCGACCACACCTTCGCGGGCGTCCATCACGAAGATCACCACGTTGGCGTCTTTGATCGCCTGCAGGGTTTTGACCACGGAGAATTTTTCAACTTCTTCGTGGATCTTGCCGCGCTTGCGCACACCGGCGGTGTCGATCAGCGTGTACTTCTCGTCGTTACGCTCAAACGGGATGTAGATACTGTCGCGGGTGGTGCCGGGCTGGTCGTAGACGATCACCCGGTCTTCACCGAGCATGCGGTTGACCAGGGTCGACTTGCCGACGTTCGGACGGCCAATGATGGCGATCTTGATCCCGTCTTTTTCGCTCGGGCCAGGAATGCGCTTGGCTTCCTCGCCTTCGGCGACGATCTCTTCCTCTTCGCCTTCCTGCGGCTCGTCTTCGTCACGCGGGAAATCGCTCAGTGCCGCTTCCAGCAGCTGAGTGATACCACGGCCGTGAGCACCGGCGATCGGGATCGCGTGGCCCATGCCCAGCGGGGCGAATTCAGCGCGGGCCATTTCCGGGTCGATGTTGTCGACCTTGTTGGCGACCACGTGAGAACGCTTGTTACGCTTGCGCAAGTGTTCGGCGATCATCTGGTCGGCGGCGGTGAAACCAGCCTTGGCATCTACCAGGAACAGCACAACATCCGCTTCTTCAATGGCCAGCAGCGACTGCTCGGCCATTTTTTCGTCCATACCGTGTTCGTCACCGGAGATACCGCCGGTGTCGATCAGAATGTAGGAACGCCCTTGCCACTTGGCCTCACCGTACTGGCGATCACGGGTCAGACCGGACAAGTCGCCGACGATGGCGTCGCGAGTCCTGCTCAGGCGGTTGAACAAGGTGGATTTGCCGACGTTCGGTCGGCCCACCAGGGCGATTACGGGAACCATGCGGCTCTCCACTTCGTTATTTCAGAAAATACAAAAGCCGCTGCGAGGCAGCGGCTGGTGCTCGGGGCATCACTGTGGGAGCTTTCTGTGAGAGCGAGCCTGCTCGCGAAAAACGCAATGGCACCGCGTTTGTTCAGGCCGTAAACATTAGCGTCGACGTCCTTCGCGAGCAGGCTCGCTCCCACATTCATCCCCACAGGTGAAGCCGCTTGGGATCAACCCAAGCATAGTTGTTACTTGATGGTCAGGGCTTCCAGTTTGCCGCTGTTGCCATACACATAGATCGTGTTGCCCACCACCAGCGGACGGGCACGCAGGCCGTCACTGTCGATACGCTCACGACCCACAAAACGACCGTCCACCTGGCTCAACAGGTGCAGGTAACCTTCCAGGTCACCGACGGCTACGTAGCTGGAGAACACTTCCGGAGCCGACAGCTGGCGGCGAGCCAGCGCATCGTTGCTCCACAGTGCAGTGGTCGAACGCTCGTCCACGCCTTCAACGGTGCCCGAAGACAGGCTCACGTAGACGTTGCCGAAACCTTGCGCAACACCGGCATAGCTCGATGCATCGCGCTGCCACAGTTGGCGACCGCTCTGCAGATCCAGTGCCGCAACGCGACCCTGATAGCTGGCGACGTAAAGGGTTTCGCCGGACAGCAGCAGACCGCCGTCGATGTCGACCACGCGCTCCAGTTCCGAACGACCGGTTGGAATCGCGACCCGTTGTTCCCACACCGGCACGCCGTTGGAAATGTCAAGGGCAACCACTTTACCGGTCGACAGGCCAGCCACTGCGAGGCGGTTGGTCACGACGGGGGCGCTGGTGCCGCGCAGGGTCAGTACCGCAGGGGTGCTGTCGTAGGTCCAGCGACGGTCGCCAGTGGCAGCGTCCAGACCGATCAGACGATCGTCCTGAGTCTGTACCACTACGACGTCACCGTTGTTGGCCGGTGGCGCGAGGACTTCGCTGGATACCCGGGCGCGCCACTTCTCTTCGCCGTTGATGGCGTCGAGCGCAACGATTTCACCTTTCAGGGTACCGATCGTGACCAGACCGTAACCCACGCCAACGGCACCGGAGACAGGCAGTTCAAGATCCTTTTTCCACTTCACGTCGCCATTGCTGCGATCCATGGCCATCAGCACGCCGGTCACGTCGGCCGCATAGATGGTGTCACCATCAATCGCCGGCACCAGCATGTTGTAGGTTTCGCCCTGACCGTCACCGATCGAACGGCTCCACTGCTTTTGCAGAACCACTTCTTCTTTGAAGTCGGTCAGCTCGGCCGGTGGCAGTTCTTTTTTGCTGTTGCTGCTGCAACCCGCGGCCGCATTGGCCGGGGCGGGGGTGGGGGGGGCGTGGGAGGGGGGGGTGGGGGGGGTTTGGGTGGGGGGGTTGGTGGGAGGGGGGGGTTGGGGGTGGGGGGGGGGGGTGGGGGG
>NZ_JBIUVO010000059.1:0-612 GCF_044742995.1 Pseudomonas sp. NPDC087803 | reverse complement strand
CGGCCAGAATGGCCAGAGCCAGCAATGCTGCATGCTTCCAACGGATCACGTCACGCATCCCCTTTGGCCAGGTCGTCGAGCTTGATTTGAAGGCCACCGACTGCCGCTTCATCCGACAGTGCCGCCTTGGCTTTTTGATACGCGGTGTTCGCCTCGTCGGTACGACCCAGCTGAACCAGCAGGTCACCCTTGAGTTCTTCGCGAGTGGCCAGGAACGCCTTGTCGGCATCGCCGTCGAGCAGTTTCAGGGCTTCATCGGCCTTGTTCTGCGCACCCAGTACCTGCGCCAGACGCTGACGGGCGATTTCGCCCAGCGCCGGGTTGGCCGGTTTGGCAACGATGGCCTTGAGTTCAGTCGCGGCGTCGTCCAGCTTGCCGCTGTCGACCGCAACTTTGGCCACGAACAGGCTGCCGTACTGCGCGTACGCGGTGCCGCCGAATTCGCTGTTGAGCTTGCCGGCCAGATCCGCAACGCGGGCCGCGTCAGGCTTGCCGTCCGGGGTCAGCGTGGTTTCCAGCAGTTGCTGATAGAGCACCGAGGCGCCTTGCGACTGGTTGCTCTGATACTTGTGAAAAGCCTGCCAGCCGAACACGATGACCAGCGCCAACAGG
>NZ_JBIUVO010000058.1:23463-34118 GCF_044742995.1 Pseudomonas sp. NPDC087803 | reverse complement strand
TATGGCGACGTTCAACAACCTGCCGGACTGGCTGGCCAAACTGAAAAAGATCGAACAACCGCAACTGCCTGCGCTCGACGACATGCCCGAGCACACCCGCGTTGTCGCGGCTGCTGTGCAGGACACCTACAGCCCGGCACTGAACCTGGGCCTTGACCGGGCGCTGGAAGGCTTCGACCTTGCGGGAGAGAAAATCCCCGACCTCGATGAACTGTTCCAGCGCCTGCCCAAAACACTGCGCTTGCGCCTCTTTGACGCGGCAAAAACCAGCGGCGTGACCTTCACCGTCGCCAGTCCCGCAGAACAGGCCGCGCTGCAAACCGCGATCAAAGAGCTGCTGCGCGAACGTGACTACCTGAAAACCCTCAACCGCGAACGCAACCAGCTCACCCACAACAAAAATCGTCCGGGCCACAAGACGCCAAGGGCGGTGGAGTTGCAGGAAGAGATTGTGCGCGTGCGGGCGCAACTGACCCAGGTGGAAGGACGGCTGGCGGCGGCGTTGAGCCCGATTGAAGAACTGCCGGACCGCTCGGCCCGGTTGTACGGCGCGACGCCTGCAAGAGCGGGGGTGACGGTGGTGTTTCCGCCGGCGCAGCAAGGGGAGTTGCGGAGTTTGTTGGGGAATATTCGGTTGGGGATTGGACGGCTGTCCAGGACCAGTCTGGTGAAGACGGAAGGGATGGGGTTGGTGGTGGTTTTGGTGCAGGTGGTGAATTTGGTGGGGGTATTCCGGGAAGTACGAAAGCAGGCTCGTAATGAGAGGGTATGGAAACCGTTTGCTGAAGCGGTTGCAGCTACTGGGGCAGCCGGGTTTACTGCGGCGCAGAGTCTTGCGGATACGGCGATGAGGGCTCGGAGCGCAGAATTGGTTGCAGGGCTTCAGCGACATGCCTTGTTGAACGTGCATGTACAGATGGGGAAGGTGCATGTTGGATTGGGCATATCCACTTACGGGCTTGGCCTATTGTCCTCGGCAATCAGCTTTAGAAAACAATACGAAAATTGGCAACAGGCAGTTCGCAGTGGCAATCATTCGGCGCAAGGTGCTGCCGAATTGGCCACACTAGGTGCCGGAGGAATGACTGCCGTCAATGCTTATGGTTTAGGCAACACCTTGCATGCGGGCTATACCGTCTTCACTGCATCAAATCGTAGCGCACGGATCGCAGCTTGGGCCGCCGCCGGTACACGTCTCTCCACGGTGTTCTTCCGCTTCAATCTTGCGGGGGCTCTATTCACCGTGCTCGAACTGAGCGGGAGCTGGTTGTTTAACCGTTACAACCTCAGTGCCCATGACAAATGGCTGAAAATCACGCCTTGGGGGCGGGATGCCGAAATGCGCGGTGACCACTCGCTGGAAGACTATCAGAGCTATCTGGCCTTTTTGATCCATGCGCCTTACGCACAACTTGGCCCAAATCCATACGACTCTTGGTTGAAAAACCTTCTGTTCAAAGCCAAGCCCAGCGATATCCATTTGGTGCTCCCCAGACTGACGCTGAATGATCTGCTGCCTCCTCTCGGCGGGAAAGCTACTCACCTATTGGGCATCGGCGCTCACCGTATTTCGATGCCGCTTCACAGTCGCGGAACCCCACGAGAGCGCAAGGATGTGGTCAGCGAAGAGATCCTCCGTAGCCTGCGCATCGTCAAATCATCAGCGGAAGGCTTGGTGCTTTGCCTCCAGTACCCGGCAGATTCCGATTCCGAATTCACCCCAGCCAAAGAAACATTGGAGTTGGCCGTTTGTTTTCAGAACCTGAACGACAAAGGTGATTGGACATCTCGCACCCGTATCATTCATATCGACCCACGGGGGGAGGGACACTTTGTAGTGATTGCTCTGCAACTGGTGAAAGAGAAACCACCGGTTTTGCTTGTTGAACCCCAATTTTTGGAGCAGGCCGATCATGCTGAATAATCCAGTAGAGCCGGTAGTTATCCCGCAAGTCGAGACACTTCGAAAAGCAGGGGATGTCGAGCCGTTTCCGAGTGGTAAGATCACCTATCTGTCCCCTTTACCCTTACCAACATCGATTTCACCTTATGGTCCACATATTGGTGAGCTGAATGATGTTTGCATGGATTTTGGGTTGGGGAAGCCAGAGGTTTTTATGTGGCAAATGACTTTGGGCGGGCCATTCAGCGTGTCTTTCTCAGTCGCTTTTCTCTTTCCATTGGTCGGCGGCTTTCTCGGACTGATGTTTGGAGATAGTTGGGACGAAATCTGGAGTTACATAGAAGGAATTTTTCAAGAGACAAAAGGACTTGCCATTGAAACCTGTTTTCTAATGCTGCTCATCACCCTCGGCGTCTGGCACCACAACCACAAAAAACGCGCCTCAATCATCCCAACCCGATTCAACCGCCAACGCCGCGAAGTCTGCTTCATGCCCGCCGGCGAAACCGAACCGGTCTTCGTCCCCTGGGAATCCCTCTCCGCCTGGATCATCGAAGCCCAGGGCGCCACCCAATACGGCATCCACCGTCAATACGGCATGGGCATCGGTTTCTACCACGGCGAAACCCTCACCAGCCTCGAATTCCAATGCGCCGCGCTGCCCCTCGCCATCAGCCATTGGGAAGCCATTCGCGGCTACATGGAGTACGAGGTCAACGACCTCAAATCGATTCAGGATCTGCAAGACCTGCAAGGCCCCGACGACCCGCCCCACGAAGGCCTGCACACTTTCCACAACGCCCGCGCACGCATGCATCAGCAGATTCGCGACGGTTCACGCACGCGGCTGTCCGGCTTCTTTTGGTACCTGTATCACGTCATGACCCTGTGGACGATTCCCAACCGCCTCGTCGAATGGGAAGTGCGCCGCCTCGAAAGGATCGGCAAACAGGCACTGCCCGAGGCCATGCGCCAATGGTCAGAGCCGTTGCCAGAAAATCAGTGGGCCAAGCCGAGTGATGAGTTGCTGCGGATGAGTGATCAGGTGCGACAAATTCATAAGCGCCAGCCACACAGGCCGATCACAGAGATTTTTGCAGAGGTGCAAAGAGTAGTCTGAACCTAAGGGATTTTCGATCGGCAGGCGGAGAGCGCATCAATTAGGCTTCGCCGTCCGTCAGGGCAATTTTCATGTCGATTGAATTTTTCTCCGTAGCGGTTGCTCTGCTGCTGTAGAGGCGTGAAACAACGCCCTGACCGGCCAACCGAGCGAGACCACTGACATGACTGCCCTGACCCCTTTGCATGCGCCGAGTGCGCAGCACCAGCCCATCACTGCCGACGGTGAACTGCGGCGTATTTATGAGGCACTGCTGCTCGAGGATCAGCCTGAAAATCTCGCCCAGGATTTTCTTGCTGAGCAGTTGCAACGTGCCGCACTGTTACCCGAAGCACTGCCGCAGGAGCCGTCTGCCTGGCAGGATTGGGTTGCCGAGAATTGCACCGATGTCGCCCGGCAATACGCCGACTACCTGCAACAACGACAGGTTGGCGGGCCGCGCCAGTTCTTCAGCAACAAGGCCCATGCGCTGTATTTTCTGCAGGCCGTGGCGCCGACCAAACTGGTAGATGGCGCGTGGCTTTATGGATTGTTGCGGCAATGGCGCGACCCGCGTTTCGACGGGTTGCTATGTACCTATCTGGAAGAACTCGGCGACGGCAATCCTGCGCAAAACCATGTGGTGATCTATCGCAAGCTGCTCGCTGAGCACGGCTTGCTGGACGCCAGCGCGATTACCGATCAACGCTATCTGCAAGGCGCGCTGCAACTGGCACTCGGTGCCTGTGGCGAAAGCTTGCTGCCCGAGGTGATCGGCTACAACCTCGGCTACGAACAACTGCCGCTGCACTTGCTGATCAGCGCCTATGAACTCAGCGAGCTGGGCATCGATCCGTACTACTTCACCCTCCACGTGACCATCGACAACGCCAGCACCGGCCATGCGCAAAAAGCCGTGCAGTCGGTGCTCGACCTGCTGCCGCTGGAAGCTGATCGTGGCGAATTTCTGCGCCGGGTGTCGCTGGGCTATCGACTCAACGACCTGGGGCAGGGCAGCCGCGCAATCATCGAAGGTTTCGACCTCGAGCAGGAAGTGTTGGCGATGCTCGAGCGCAAACGTCCGTTCGGCCAGCACATGCATTCCGACTACTGCCGCTTCGAAGGCAAAACCGTCAATCAGTGGCTGGCCACCCCCGAGCAACTGCCCGGATTTCTTCAGGCGATGCAGGACAAAGGCTGGATCAAGCGCCATCAAGACCCGCAGGCCAGCCGCTTCTGGCAATTGATCGACGGCGACGGTGCGGCGATGTTCGGCGTGTTCAGCCCCTATGAAAAGCAGCTGCTGCACGACTGGATTGCCGGCGACTGGACGCCGTCCGAGAAAGCCCAGGCGCCAAGACGCACTCGTCAGGTCGCCACCCCGGACGCCGCCGTGCCCGAACACGATCCCGATGTACAACGCCTGACTGCCGCGCTCCGTGGTCAGGACGGGCATGCACAAATGGCGACGCTGATCCCATGGTTGTCACCGGCCCGGCACGCCCACCCGGCGGGTCTGCTGGCGACACGTCGCTTCATCGAACTCAAATCCAGTCTGCGCTAAGGAAATCCCCATGAATCAGGAAGAACACCTGTCTGCCAACGACCTGACGCTGCTGCAACTCGGCCGGCGCTTGCAGGCTGACGGCTACCGTTTCATCACGCCGACGCCGCTGACCCATCAGCGGGTCAACCAGCGTGACGAAGGGCAGGCCGCCGATACCCTGCGCGATGTCTTCGGCTGGTCGCGCCCGTTTGAACCTGGGTTGTTGTCCGCCGATGAGCAACGGCAATTGCAGGATGCACAGGTGATTGACGTCTACGATGGCCGCCTGAAGAGTCGGGTGCGCTGGTCGAGTCTGGATGACTTGCTGTTCGTGCATTCGGGCTTTCCCACCGACGCCGCCGACTCGGTGTTTTTCGGCCCGGACACCTACCGTTTCGCACAGTTGATTCACGCGCATCTGCAGCAGAGTTTTGCGCCGATCCAGCGTGCCGTGGACATCGGCTGCGGCGCTGGTGTCGGCGCAATCCTGATTGCCCGTGCGCGGCGTGAAGCTCAGGTGCTGGCGGTGGACATCAACCCCGCCGCGCTGCGCCTGACTGCGATCAACGCGGCATTGGCCGAGGTCGCCAATGTCGAGGTGCAGACCAGCGATGTGCTGCAGGGCACCGAAGGCAGCTTCGACCTGATTGTCGCCAACCCGCCGTACATGGCCGACCCGGCCGGGCGCGCCTATCGGCATGGCGGTGGCTCGCTGGGTGCCGGGCTATCGCTGCGCATCGTCGAGCAGGCACTCAATCGGCTGGCGCCGGGTGGTTCGTTATTGCTGTACACCGGCGTGGCGATGGTCGATGGTCGCGATCCGTTTTTCGACACGATGGTACCACGCCTGGATTCAACGCGATTCGGCTGGACCTATCGCGAACTGGATCCCGACGTGTTCGGTGAAGAGCTGTTGAACCCCGGTTACCAGCGAGTGGACCGGATCGCCGTGGTCGCGCTGACCGTGACCCGCATTGGCTGACACAAGGCAGGTGCGCCATGACCAGAAACCTCGACGACTACGACCGCATGCGCGACTTTTCGGCGACGTCGGAACCCGCCGCCGTCAAACGCCGTGGCCGCAGCAAGGCCAGCGACCATGCGCTGCAGTTCTGCATCCAGAAGCATGACGCTTCACACCTGCATTACGACTTTCGCCTTGAGCTCGATGGTGCGCTGAAGAGCTGGGCGGTGCCCAAGGGGCCGTCGCTCGATCCGCAAGTCAAGCGCCTGGCGGTGCACGTCGAAGACCATCCGCTGGACTACGCGACGTTCGAGGGCAGCATTCCTGAAGGGCATTACGGCGCGGGCGACGTGATCGTCTGGGATCGTGGCGTATGGATCCCGCTGGAGGATCCGGCCAAGGCCTATGCGAAGGGGAAGCTCAAGTTCGAGTTGCAGGGCGAGAAGCTGTCCGGCATCTGGAATCTGGTGCGCACGCACATGCCGGGCAAGAAAGAAAACTGGTTTCTGATCAAACATCAGGACAGCGCCGCCCGCCCACAAGACGACTACGACGTGCTCAGTGCAGAGCCGGACAGCGTGCTCAGCGAGCGCACCCTGATCAGCAAACCCAAGCTCGCCGCCGAGCAAGTCAAACCCGTGAAAAAGGCCCCGGCCAAACCGCGCAAAGCGGCATCCGGGACGCTCACCGGTGCGCGCAAGGCCAAACTGCCGGCGCAACTCAAGCCGGAGCTGGCGACTCTGGTCGACAGCGCACCCGAAGGGCAATGGAGCTACGAGATCAAGTTCGACGGTTACCGGATCATGGCGCGCATCGACCACGATCAGGTGCAACTGTTCACCCGCAACGGTCACGACTGGACGCACAAACTGCCGCAACAGGCGCAAGCCCTGGCCGCGCTGGGCCTAGAGTCAGCATGGCTGGACGGCGAAGTGGTGGTCACCAACGAACACGGCGTGCCGGACTTTCAGGCGCTGCAAAACGCGTTCGAAGCCGGGCGCAGCGGCAACATCATGTACTACCTGTTCGACATGCCGTATCTCAACGGCGTCGATCTGCGTGAAGTGCCGGTCGAGGAGCGCCGCGCCGCGTTGTCCACGGTACTCGGTGGGCATGAACAGCCGTTGCTGCGCTTCTCCGAAGCCTTCGACGAAACCGCAGACGCACTGCTCAACAGCGCCTGCCAGATGCAGATGGAAGGGCTGATCGGCAAACGCCTTGGCTCGCCTTACGTGTCGCGGCGCAGCAGTGACTGGATCAAGCTCAAATGCAAGCATCGGCAGGAATTCGTGGTCGTCGGCTATACCGATCCGAAAGGTTCGCGCAGTGCGTTCGGCGCGTTGCTGCTGGGCCTGCATGATCGCGACAGCGGCGAGTTGCGTTACGCCGGCAAGGTCGGCACCGGGTTCAACGAAACCACACTGAAAAGCATCCTCGCCCAGCTCAAGCCGTTGCAGGTGAAAAAGGCAGCGGTGGTCAACCCGCCGAGCGGCTTCGACGCCAAAGGCGTGCATTGGCTCAAACCGAATCTCTTGGCAGAGGTGGCGTTCGCTGAAATGACCAAGGACGGCTCGGTGCGTCACGCGGTGTTCCATGGGTTGCGCAATGACAAACCGGCCAAGGCGATTACCGAGGAGCGAGCGAAACCCGTGAAAACTTCAGCGAAAGCCACCGCGTCAAAAAAGACCGCTGCGTCGAAGAAAGCCACTGAGCCGAAGAAAGCCGAAGCGGCACCGTCACAGTTGGGCCTTGCCAGCGGCAAGGTGCGCATCACCCACCCGGATCGGGTGATCGATGCGGTCAGTGGCACGACCAAGATGCAACTGGCCGAGTATTACGCCAGCGTTGCCGAGTGGATCCTGCCGCAGCTCAAGGATCGCCCGGTCGCACTGGTGCGGGCGCCGGATGGCATTGCTGGCGAGCTGTTCTTCCAGAAAAACGCCGAGCGCCTGGCGATCCCTGGCATCAGCACACTGGACAAGGACATCACCGGGCAACCGGTGATGTTGATCAACAATGCCGAAGCGTTGATTGGCGCGGTGCAAATGAGCACCGTCGAGTTGCACACCTGGAACGCCACCACGGTCGATCTGGACAAGCCTGACCGGTTTGTTCTCGACCTCGATCCGGACCCAGCGCTGCCGTGGAAGAGCATGGTCGAAGCCACTGCGCTGACCCTGACCGTACTCGATGAACTGGGTCTCAAAGCGTTCCTCAAGACCAGTGGCGGCAAAGGCATTCACTTGGTGGTGCCATTGACCCGCAAGCATGGCTGGGATGAGGTCAAAGACTTCAGTCATGCGATCGTCAGTCATATGGCGAAACTGTTGCCGGAACGCTTTTCCGCGGTGTCCGGGCCAAAAAATCGCGTCGGGCGAATCTTCATCGACTACCTACGCAATGGTCTGGGCGCCACCACCATTTGTGCCTACGCGGCGCGCACTCGCGAGGGACTGCCGGTGTCAGTGCCGCTGTTTCGCGAAGAGGTGGCAGAGATCAAGGGCGGCAATCAGTGGAACATCGGCAATGTCCATGAGCGCCTGAGCGAGGTGGGCGACGAGCCGTGGGCGGATCTGAAGAAAACCCGCCAGAGCATCACTGCCGAGATGCGCAAGCGAGTCGGTATGAAACGCTGATCAAGTGTCACGCAGCAAGTCGTGGGCGTTGAGCAGTTCGAAGGCGATTTCCGGGTGGTTGTTCAAGCCCCGGCGAATCGCCGCCGGAATCGACTTGCGCGTTTTGCGGCAGAGCCCCGGCAGGTCTCCGATCTGAATCTCGATGCCGAGCATGCTGCGCACTTCATGGAAGCCCGGGGAGATTTCCACGCGCAGGCCCAACTGCTCGTGCATGCGGTTCTGCAGATGCCGCAGGTCGGCGAGGTCTATGGGTTGTTCGAGGCGTGCCAGAAGAATCTTTTCCTGCTCGCGGGTCAGGCGCAGGATGCGCAGATCCGTGCCGGGCGTTTCCAGCAGCGCGTCGCGCCCGCAATCGCAGGCACCGGGCGGGCAGGGGGAGCGCAAAGGCGCAGCAGGCGCAAGAGTCGTCATGGCGTCCATCATAGAGGCCGTCGGACAATTTTGCCTATGCGCCTTGCGTTGCCATCCATCGGCCGCAGCGTCCCTGCAACTACTGATTCAGGCCTTCGTAATGCACCAGAATCGCGTTGGCGAGGTCTTCATCGCTGGCATTCAGGCCGGGGTTGTCGTGCCGGACCTGTTGCAATACTGATTCAAGATAAACCCCACGGATCGCCCCGCCGCTGGCGACGAACGCTGACAGGTCGTCGCGCGCCGGGATCACCATTTTGTGATCCTTGAAGGTCGAGTACAGCGACGCGGAAACCCCCGCCGACGTGGCGACGTCTTTGGCATCGACACGGGCCAGGGCCGAGCCGACGGGGAGGCACAGCAGGAGAGAAGAAATGAGCACTAACTTGCGCATGACGGTGTTCCTCCACAAGCGCGAAGCAAAAGGGAAGTACTACATAATGTGAGAGGTGTGCAAAAGGAGGGAGTTCCATCGAAGCACAGGACTCAGTGAGCGCCTGTTGACCAAGGCACCTGGTATTAACTGTAGACCCGATTTGCCGGCAAACCGCGTGATTGGCTGAAATGCTTCAGCCAGACTCGGCGCAGGGTCATGTTCCGCCCAGATCAGCCGATAATGCCCAGAGCGGAAAAAGACTCTCAAGTCGGGAACAGACGCGCGGGTTTGCCCTGACGTGATATTCTTCGCGCCAACTTGGTTTGACCTAATTCAGTTTGCCTGCCGTTTGGCAGGCTGACGGAATCCCTGTCGCTCAAGTAGCTGAAGCCAATAATGATAAAAAGTCAGTTCAGAAGGGACATTAACTGAGGTCGATGCGGTACGTCGGCCTTGTGTGCCCACCCGTCAAAATTGCAGTGTGAAGGTGCTCGCGACCCTGGCCTGAGTGTCGCGGAAAAAGGCGCCCACACGTACAACAGCGTCGGGCGGAAGGCGTTTTATCATAGGTGCAACAGATGTTTAAGAAAGTGAACACGGCCTTGCTCGGGCTGGCTTTGGCGATGGGGATGTCTTCCGCCAATGCTGCAGAAGCAAAGAAAGTCGATGTACTGCTGATCGGCGGCGGCATCATGAGCACCACCCTGGGTGTGTGGATCAATGAGCTGGAGCCAAGCTGGTCGATGGAAATGGTCGAGCGCCTGGACGGCGTCGCCCTGGAAAGCTCCAACGGCTGGAACAACGCCGGTACCGGTCACTCCGCCCTGGCTGAGCTGAACTACACCCCGGAAGACGACAAAGGCAACGTAACGATCCCGAAAGCCGTCGAGATCAACGAAGCGTTCCAGGTGTCCCGTCAGTTCTGGGCCTGGCAGGTTCAGCAAGGCGTTCTGAAGAACCCTCGCTCGTTCATCAACACCACTCCGCACATGAGCTTCGTGTGGGGCGATGACAACATCAAGTTCCTGAAAAAACGCTACGAAGCGCTGCAAGCGAGCCCGCTGTTCGCCGGCATGCAGTACTCCGAAGACCCGGCTGTGATCAAGAAGTGGGTCCCGCTGATGATGGAAGGGCGTGACCCGAACCAGAAAATCGCGGCCACCTGGAGCCCGCTGGGTACCGACATGAACTTCGGCGAAATCACCCGCCAGTTCGCCGGTTACCTGCAGACCAAGCCTAACTTCGACCTGAAGCTGTCGAGTGAAGTCGAAGACATCACCAAGAACGCCGACGGTACCTGGCGCGTCAGCTACAAAAACCTGAAAGACGGCACCAAGACCGAAACCGACGCCAAGTTCGTGTTCATCGGTGCTGGTGGCGGCGCTCTGCACCTGCTGCAGAAGTCGGGCATTCCTGAAGCCAAGGAATACGCTGGCTTCCCGGTCGGCGGCTCGTTCCTGGTGACCGATAACCCGGCCATCGCCGAGCAGCACCTGGCCAAGGCCTACGGTAAAGCTTCGGTTGGCGCACCGCCGATGTCGGTTCCGCACCTGGACACCCGTGTTCTGGACGGCAAGCGCGTCATCCTGTTTGGCCCATTCGCGACCTTCAGCACCAAGTTCCTCAAAGAAGGCTCGTACCTGGACCTGCTGACCAGCACCACCACCCACAACATCTGGACTATGACCAAGGACGGCATCAAGGAATACACGCTGGTCGA
>NZ_JBIUVO010000058.1:0-23453 GCF_044742995.1 Pseudomonas sp. NPDC087803 | reverse complement strand
AAGACCGCATGAACGCGCTGAAGGAATACTTCCCGAACGCCAAAGCCGAAGACTGGCGCCTGTGGCAAGCCGGCCAACGCGTGCAGATCATCAAGCGTGATGAAGCCGCTGGCGGCGTGCTGAAACTGGGCACCGAAATCGTTGCTGCACAAGACGGCTCCATCGCCGGCCTGCTGGGCGCATCGCCAGGCGCGTCGACCGCTGCACCGATCATGCTGAGCGTGCTGCAGAAAGTCTTCAAAGACAAAGTCGCGACCCCTGAGTGGCAAACCAAGCTGCACCAGATCGTGCCAAGCTACGGCACTCAGCTGAACAGCGATCCGGCCAAAGTGGCTGCTGAGTGGGCGTACACCGCGAAAATCCTCGAGCTGCCAACGCCTCCGGTGATTGGTCAGGCTGCTGCTCCGGCCGCACCTGCCGCTGAAAAAGCTGCAGCGCCGAAGGAAAATGCTGCACGTGACATGGCGCTGTAACTAGACGCCATTCGCACAAAAGCCCACTGAACCGGTAACGGTCAGTGGGCTTTTTTATGCCACCAATCCCCTGTAGGAGCTGCCGCAGGCTGCGATCTTTTGATCTTGTTTCTGAAAAATCAAAGTCAAAAGATCGCAGCCTGCGGCAGCTCCTACACAGGTTTCGTGTTTGCCAGATAGGCGCCGAGCCGCCGTCCCATCTCTTCGCCGAGGGCCTGCAACCCGCTCAACGGCCGCACCATCACCTCGAACTCGACAATCTTCCCGCTTTCATCAAAGCGAATCATGTCGATGCCCTTCAGCTCTTTCGTCCCCACTTTGGCGCTGAACTCCAGCACCACATTCAAACCATCGGCAGTCGCCAGTTCCCGGTGGTATTGGAAATCTTCAAACACGTTGAACACGGTGTTGAGGATCATCGTCACCACTTGCGCGCCGGGGTAGGGCGAGTGGGCCATGGGCGAGCGGAACACGGCATTGGCATCGAGCAGTTCGGGCAAGGCCTTGAGGTTGCCGGTGCGAATCATCTCGTGCCAGTGCTTCAGGGATTCGGCAGCGTTGGGTTGCAGCTTCAGGTCAGTCATTTGCACTCCAGGGCTTTTTCTTGTTGTTCGGGCGATGGCAGTGACTGTAGATCACCCGCAGCCATGGCAGTCTCCTGAATGTCACCTTATATAAATCCCTGCAGGAGCTGCCGCAGGCTGCGATCTTTCGATCCATTACAGAACAAAAATAAAAAGGTCGACCGATCGAGGCCCAAGCCTGCGGCAGGTCCTACAGGATCAGATGGCATCTGATACGCTTTTTTCATTTCAATCTGCCTCTGTAACCGGTTCAGTCAGACGCTCAGAATAGCCCGGCAGTTCGGTCACCCGCGGCAGTCCTTCATCCCGAAGCGCCCGGTGCACCGCAAGCTCAGTATTGAGGAGAGCAGCATGAACAAGATGGCGATTTTCCTGGGTGGATTTCTGGCATTGACCATTCTGATCGGAATGCTTGCGACGATTTCTCCGGTCTGAGGTGACCTGCTGCAATAGGCGTCTCCCGACGAGCAGCGCGCAATCTGTGTTTTTCACCACAACGGCAAAATTCTGGTTAACCCATTTCGTGACCCGGTCAGCCAGCAAATCTGTTTTGGCCTGTTGGCGGTGGTATTGAATTCGGCGAGACCCGTGCATTGAGTGCGCCGTTCCAAATAATCGATGTCGTCTCTACTGGCCTTTTCGCGAGCAAGCCCGCTCCCACAGTGGCTCAGCGTTAACCGGACAAAATGTGGGAGCGGGCTTGCTCGCGAAGGGGCCAGTCCAGACAACGCAATAACCGGCTATCAGCGATCAAGCACATCCCCCATCCACTGCAGATACTGCGCCCGCTCGGAAATCGAGTTGTGCCCCGCATCCGGCACCACCCGCAGCGTCGCCACGCCTTTGGGGAAACTCTGTAGCAGTCGCTGCGTGCTGTCCCGTGGAATCACTTCGTCATCGCTGGCCGCCAACAGCAACGTCGGCACGCGAATGTGCGCGGCATAGCGACCCGACTCGAAGCGATCCTTCAGTAGCCACTTCACCGGCACCCACGGGTACTGGCGGGCGGCGATGTCTTCAAGGCTGTTATACGGCGTCACCAGAATCAGCTGCGTCGCCGGGCGCTGACTCGCCAGCCGCACCGCCACTCCGGACCCCAAACTGCGGCCGATCACGGCAATCTGCGGATGGCTGGCGTACACCTGATCGAACAGTGCCAATGCATCTTCGGCAATCGCTTCCTCCGAGGGTGAGCCACCGCTGCCGCCGAAACCCCGGTAGTTCAGCAGAAACAGCGCGTATTCGGGAAAGGCCTCACTGAACGACGGCAGATTGCGCGACACATCCTCGGCATTGCCGCCAAAGTAGATCAGCGCTTTCGGCCCCGCATGTGCGCGCGTTGTCACCCACACATCGGCATCCGGCATCGCCAGTTTCAACCGCGAATCCGCCGTGGTGACAGCGCTCTCAGGCTGGGGGAAATAGATCAGCGAGCGCTGAAATACGAACAGCGCTGCGCACAGCAACAGGTAGAGGGCGATGAGCAAGGCGACGAGTGACATCAGTTTTCTGGACATTCGACTAACTTTAACCGGGCGCGGGTGTTCGCTGTCGCAGTGTAGTCCAGCGAATTGAGCCGGCAGCCGTCGCACACAACGTGCAACAGATTCACGCAGCAGGGGAACCCGCATGAACCACACTGAGGGTTGCTCCCGGCGCCGTTTGCTCACGCTGGCTGCCGGGGTTTCGGCGGTCCTGACCTTTGACCGGGCGTTGGCCACCGCCACGCCGCCGATTGCCACTTCGCCCAGCAAGGCAGGAGATCTGACCATGCAGACCCGCGCCATCCCTTCAAGCTCCGAGCTGTTGCCAATGGTCGGCCTGGGCACCTATCGCGGCTTCGACGTTGCGCCCGGCGACCCGGCCTATAAACAACTGCCGGCAGTGCTCGACGAGTTGTTCAAAAAGGGCGGCACGCTGATCGACAGCTCGCCGATGTATGGCCGCGCCGAGCAAACCACCGGCGAGTTGCTGTCGATCCACGAACCGCGCTCGCCGGCATTTCTGGCGACCAAGGTGTGGACACATGGGCGCGAGGAGGGCATCGCGCAGATGGAAAGATCCTTCAGCCTGCTGCGCACCGAACGCATCGACCTGATGCAGATTCACAACCTGCTGGACTGGCAGAGTCATCTGCCGATCCTGCGCGAGTGGAAAGCCGAGGGGCGCATCCGCTACATCGGCATCACTCATTACACGCCGTCGGCCTACGATGAAGTCGAAGCAGTGCTCAAGGCTGAACAATTCGATTTTCTGCAAATCAACTACGCCCTCGATGACCGTGGCGTGGAGAAACGCATTCTGCCGCTGTGCCGTGAACGCGGGGTCGCGGTGATCTGCAATCGGCCGTTCGGTGGTGGCGGCTTGCTGACGCGGCTCAAGGGCAAACCGTTGCCGGGCTGGGTCTCGGATGTGCAGGTCAACAGCTGGGCGCAATTGGCACTGAAGTTTTTGCTAGCGCATCCGGCGGTGACTTGCGTGATCCCCGGCACCGGCAATCCGCGTTATATGGCCGACAACGCCGGCGCCGGTTTCGGGCCGATGTTGACCGATGCGCAGCGGCATCAGTTGATTGCGCTTCTGGGCTAAGTCGGCGTCTGCTGCGGAAACAGATGCTCCTTGAGGAAGTCGATGAACACCCGCAGTTTCAGTTGTGGATGTTTGCCCGAGGGCCACATGATCCGATAGACGCCGGTTTCGGCGCAGTCCGGCAAAATTCGCTGCAAGTGCCCATCGGCCAAGGCCTCGCTGACGCAGAAGTCCGGTAGATAGGCAATGCCCAGGCCTTGCAGGGCAAAGCAGATCCGCGCTTCCAGGTTGTTGCAGACCATCGAGGTCGGCACCTGCAGATCGACTTCCTCGCCGGCTTCGCGCAACGGCCAGACCTGCAGTTTGCCGGTATTGGGAAAGCGAAACTGAATACACGAATGGCTGAGCAGGTCGGTGGCTTGCTGCGGTACGCCATGGGCCTGAAAGTAGAGCGGCGCCCCCACCAGAATCATCCGGTAACTGCCGATCAGGCGCGAGGTCAGGCTGGAGTCCGGGACATCACCCGCCCGCAACACCGCGTCGTAGCCTTCCTCGATCACCTCGACCCGGCGATCATCGAACGTCAGGTCGAGATCCACCGCCGGATAGGTTTTCTTGAACCGTGCCAGCACCGGTAAAAACGGCTCACCCACCAGCGGCAAACTGATCTTCAGACGCCCGCGCGGGGTGGCGTTGGTCTGGGAAAACTCCATTTCTGCTGCTTCGATCTCGGCGAGGATGCGCAAACTGCGCTCGAGAAACCGTGAGCCGTCCTCGGTCAGCGTGATGCTGCGCGTGCTGCGATTGAACAGGCGCACGCCAAAGCGTTCTTCCAGGCGCACGATGCTTTTGCCAATCGCCGAAGCCGACACCCCGAGCAGGCGCCCACTGGCGACAAAGCTGCGGGTATCCGCCACCGACACAAACACATTCAACGCATTCAGGCTGTCCATTACGACTCTCGATTTCACTGGTGGGGTTCAATTTACCTTAGTCATTGCGGAACAAAACGTCCGTATATAAAGGAGTGGCGACCCACTTAATCCGCGAGCGGGATGGCTTCTATCATCGGCGCCATAGTCCTCTACCGAGATTATCGTCATGTCCGACATTATGCAGCGCTGGGAAATTTCCGCGTTTGGCCTCGCCAACCTCAGCCAGGTCCAGGCCCCGCGACCAACTCCACAAGCCGGGGAAATCCTGGTCAAGATCGATGCGGTTTCGCTCAACTATCGTGATACCCAAGTCGCGGAAAACGGCATGACCGCGGCGTTGAAGTTTCCCTTCACGCCGGCCTCGGACATGGCCGGTACCGTGGTCGCGGTCGGCGAGGGCGTCACGCGCTTTCAGAGTGGCGACAAAGTCATCTCCACCTACATTACCAACTGGATCGACGGCAATCCGAAAACCTGGGCCGAGATGCCGACCCAGGGTGGGCCGATTCCCGGCATGTTGGCGCAGTACGTCGCCACGCCGGCTGACTGGTGCGTGCGCGCGCCGAAAAACCTCAGTGCGGTTGAGGCCAGCACACTGCCGATCGCCGCATTGACCGCGTGGATGGCGCTGATCGAATTGGGCCATCTGCACGCCGGGCAGACCGTGGTGGTGCAGGGCACCGGCGGGGTTTCGCTATTCGCCGTGCAACTGGCGGCCGCCAGTGGCGCCAAGGTCATCGTCACCAGCAGCAGCGACGACAAGATCGCCCAAGCCATCGCGCTGGGCGCGACCCACGGCATCAATCGCACCAGTACACCGGATTGGCACAACGCTGTGCTGGAACTGACCGACGGACGCGGCGCCGACCACATTCTGGAGATGGCCGGCGGCGACAACCTCGGGCGCTCTTTGCAGGCCGTGGTGCCTGGAGGTCGGGTGTCGATCATCGGCCTGCTCGATTCTGACGAGTTGCGCACGCCGATCATGCCGCTGCTCGGCAGCCGCGCCTCAATCGTTGCGGTGGCGGTTGGCCCGCGTCGGGCGCTGGAAGACATGGTGCGGATGATCGATCACCACGGGATCAAACCGGTGATCGATGCGACTTACGCCTTTGATCAGGTGACCGAGGCCTTCGCCCATCTCGATCGCGGGGCGTTCGGCAAGGTTGTGGTCGATTTCAACAAGGCCTGAGTGCAACACATCTCAACTGTGGGAGCGGGCTTGCCCGCGAAGAGGGAGGGTCAGTCGGCAACACTGTCGCTGACCCACCGCATTCGCGGGCAAGCCCGCTCCCACAGGGTTTTGTGTTGTTCGGTAGATTTTCTTTCCTGATGTGATGAGTGTTTATGAACCGTTCCCCCCATCCCATGTCCGTCATGCCCTTCATCATTCTGGGCCTGTTTGGGCTGTACACCCTGGAACTCGGCGTGGTCGGCATCCTGCCGCTGATCGTCGAGCGTTTCGGTGTCAGTGTCGCCCAGGCCGGTTTGCTGATGAGCCTGTTCGCGTTCATCGTCGCGCTGTCCGGACCGTTTCTGGTGCTGGTGTTCTCGCGGTTCGACCGCAAGAAAGTGCTGGTCGGTGCGTTGTTGTGTTTTTCCGTCAGCAGCGTGCTGTCCGCTTATGCGCCGAACTATTCGACGCTGATGGCGCTGCGCATCGTCCCGGCGATGTTGCACCCGGTGTTTTTCTCGGCGGCATTTGCTGCGGCGATTTCGCTGTACCCCAAGGAGCGCGCGACCCACGCGACCACGGTTGCCTTCATCGGCACCACCCTCGGGCTGGTGTTTGGCGTGCCGATCACCGCGTGGGTCGCCGGGCGGTTTTCCTATGAGGCGTCGATTCTGTTCTGCGCTGTCGCGACGTTGCTCGCCGGGCTCGGGTTGCTGCTCAAGTTGCCTCGGCAGACCGCTGCACCGGAGAGCTTCGCGAGTCAGCTGTCGATCCTGAAAAAGCCGCCGGTGTGGCTGGCGATCATCGCCACGGTGCTGGTGTTCACCACCAAGTTTGCGGTGTACAGCTACGCCGCCGAATACCTGAAAAACCAGACCGGGCTGGACGGTGAAACCATCAGTTTCCTGTTGGTGGTTTTCGGTGTCGGCGGGGTGCTGGGCAATCTGTTGGCCGGGCGCGCCCTGGCCACGCATCTGGTGGCGACCGCGTTGCTGTTTCCGATTCTGCTGAGTATCGCCTACCTGATTCTGGCGCTGTTCGGCAGTGCGTCGCTGGGCTCGATGTTGCTGATCGTGCTGCTGTGGGGCGCGATTCACACCAGTGGCATGATCATCACCCAGATGTGGCTGACCAGCGCCGCGCCCGAGGCGCATTCGTTCGCCACCAGCCTGTATGTGTCGGCGGCGAATGCCGGGATAGCCCTCGGTTCGTGGATCGGTGGGGTGTTCATCAACACCTGGGGCCTGCCGGGGACGATCTGGTGCGGGTTGCTGTTTGCGCTGCTGTCGTTGCTGACGATTGGCGCCAAGGCCATGTTCTATGGCGGTCGCGAAGAGCGCCCGAACCTGAGCGGGGCCAGTGTCGCCTAGTGCGCCTTGCGCAGGGCGCCGATAAAGGCTTGTAACGCTGACGACATCTGGCGATTGCTCGGGTAATACAGGTAGAACGCGGGGAAGGGTGTCGACCACTCTTCCAGCAGCGCCACCAGTGCACCGCTGTCGAGTTCGTCCTTGATCCACTCACGGATCCACACCGTGATACCCAGCCCATCCAGCGCCGATTGCATGGCAACGGCGCAATCGCTGACCACCAGTGAGCCTTTCACGCTCAATTCAAACGGTAAGCCGTCGCGAAAGAATCGCCACTTGTACAGCCCTGATTCGCCGGAGCGCCGCCAGTTTACGCAGCGGTGATCCAGCAGATCGGCCGGCTCGTGCGGACGAGGTTTGCCTTGCAGGTAGTCGGGCGAGGCGATGGCGATCTGCGTCAACGGTTCGCTGAGCTTGAGCGCAACCATGTCCTGCTCGATGAACTCACCCAGACGAATCGCCGCGTCGTAGCCTTGGGCGACGATGTCGGCGGTGCTGTCGTCGGTGGTCAGTTCGAGTTTGATGTCCGGGTAGGTCGCTTGAAATGCCGGCAGGATCGGCTGGATGAAGTGCAGCATCGCCACCTGCGGCGCGCAGATGCGCAGGGTGCCGACCGGTGTGTCGCGGTAGTCGTTGAGTTGTTCCAGCGCTGCGTCCAGATCGGCAAAGATCTCGCCCAGGCGTTCGAACAATTTACTCCCGGCCTCGGTGGTCGACACGCTGCGTGTGGTGCGATTGAGCAGGCGTACGCCCAGACGCTCTTCCAGACCCTTGATGGTCTGGCTCAGTGCCGACGCTGAAACCCCTAGCGCTTGGGCGGCGCGGGAGAAATTGCGCTCGCGGGCGACGGCAAAAAACGCCCTGAGATGGCCGAACTCTTGATCGCGCATTATGTATGCCCAGCTTCACAATGTTTGTAGATGTTTTGGCATTCTAAATAAAGCTTCCGGGTCAGACAATGCGACTACAGGCCAATGCGCCGACAGTCACCCTGGAGCCCACCATGTCTTTCAATGCTCATTTCGATGTTTTGACTTCCGCGCTCAAACCGTTGCCCGATGCTCAACGCTTGCTGCTGATCAAGGGCGGCACCCTGGTCACCCAGGACGACCGCCTGGGCAATTTCATTGAAGGCGATGTGCTGATTCGTGGCACCGAAATCGTCGAGGTCGGCGTGGGACTCAATGCTCCCGACGCTGAAGTCGTCGACGCCAAAGGCATGATCGTGATTCCCGGCATGGTCGATACCCATCGCCACGCGTGGGAAGGTCAGTTGCGCCGGATCAACCCGAACTCGCCGACGCTTGAAGACTACTGCAACGCCACGCATTTCTCCTTTGCCAAATACTACCGCCCACAAGACATGTACGTCGGCAACCTGCTGACCGCGCTGGGTGCGATCAACGCCGGCATCACCACCATTATCGACAACTCGCACAACGCCCGCAGCGGCGCGCATTCCGATGCGGCCATCGACGCTTTGCACGACGCCGGCATCCGCGCGGTGCATGCGCCGGGTGCGCCGTTGTCCGGTGAGTGGGAGTCCACGCAGTGGCCGGGTGATCTGCGCCGTATCAAAGACAAGTACGCCGGTGCGCCCGACTCGCTGGTGACCCTGGCGATGATGGCGCAACTCGACCGCGAACAATGGGTGGTCGCCCGTGAACTGGGCCTGAACATCGTCACCGAGTTCTTCGGCGCCGGCATGGCGGCCGAGCTGGATGCGCTGCACGAAGAAGGCCTGCTGGGCCCGGACAATATTTTCAACCACTGCACCTGCCTGCCGGATCACGGCTGGTCGATCCTGCGTCACGCCGGGGTCAAGGTGAACGTCTGCCCGCGCTCCGACGCGCACTACGGGCTTGAAGACGGTGTGTTCGCCTGGCAGAAAGCCGTCGATCACGGCATGCGTCCGGGCCTGAGCGTCGACAACGAAAGCTCTTACGGCGGCGACATGTTCGGTGAAATGCGCGTGGCGTTTTACCTGCAACGGGCGGCGGCGCACAGCGCGCGTTTCCACGGCCAGCCAGCGCCGGAACTGGTCAGCGCCGCGCAGTTGCTCAAAGCCGCCACCCTTGATGGCGCCGCATGCGCCGGGCTCGAGGCGCGCATCGGCAGCATCACTCCGGGCAAGCAGGCCGACATTGTGTTGATCCGCACCGACAACCTCAGCGTCTACCCGTCGAACAACGCGCTGGGTACGGTGGTGCATGCCGCCGAACGTGGCGATATCGACACCGTGATCATCGCCGGGCGCATTCGCAAACAGGCGGGTGTGGTGCTGGGCGTGGATCGCGAACAACTGAACCGGGCCACGGAAGAGTCGCGCAGCTACCTGTTCAATGCCGCCGGTTACAGCCCTGATGCTTTCGCGGAGCACTTCGCCCCGCTGCATGCCCACTGAGAGGTGCACGGTCATGATCCTGATTTCCTTTGCCCTGGCCTTGCTGGCCGGTGTGGCGATTGCCGTGCAAGCGGCGGTTAACAGTCAATTGGCCGGGGCCATGACCGGCAACACGCTGGCAGCGGCGTTCTATTCGTTTCTCAGCGGCATGCTGGTGCTGGGTGCACTGGCGTGGCTGCGCGGTGGTCTGGGTGATGCGCTGAGTGTGATCCCGGCACAACCCGGCTGGCGTCTGGTCGGTGGTGTGCTCGGCGCCGGGGCGATTTTCTGCACCGTGTGGCTGGCGCCGCGCATCGGTCTGGCGAACCTGCTGGTGCTGGTGATCGCCGGGCAGTTGCTGTCGTCGGTGGCGATCGATCACTTCGGCTGGCTGGGCGCTGTGGTGCGTCCGGCGGCGTCGATCAAGATCGCCGGCGCCGTGGTGGTACTGCTGGGCGTGGCGCTGACGCTGTTTGGTGAGCGCCTGATCGCGATGCTCGCCCGGTCTTTCTGACCCGCGAATCTGCCCATGTGGAAGCGGGCTTGTTCGCGACAGCGGTGTATCAGGCAATGAAAGTGCCGGATGTGCTGACGCCTTCGCGAGCAAGCCCGCTCCCACAGGGGATACGGGTTTGCCTGAGTCTTCTACGAACAACTTCATAGGTGTCGCCGTGACTGCATTCATTCATTCGGGGATGCGCAATGGATTGTCGACCCTGGCCGGCGCATTGCTGCTGGCAAGTTTCAGCAACGGAGCTCACGCGGATTTTTTCTCCGACTCTCATGCGTCGTTCGAAACCCGCAATGTTTACTTTAATCGGGATTTCCGCGACGGGCCGTCAACCCTGCAATCGAAACGCGAGGAGTGGGCGCAGGGCCTGATGCTCAAGTTCGAGTCCGGGTATACGCCGGGGCTGGTGGGGTTCGGGGTCGACCTGCTGGGCATGGTTGGCGTGCGGCTGGATTCCAGTCCCGATCGCGCCGGCAGCGGTTTGTTGCCGGTGCGCAGCGATGGGCACGCAGCCAGCGACTACGGGAAATTGGGGGTGACGGCCAAGGTCAAAATCGCCAAAACCGAGTTGAAGGCCGGGTCGTTGATTCCGGTCCTGCCGACACTGCGCCCGCAGGACGGAATGATCCTGCCGCAGTCGTTTCGGGGTGCGATGGTGGTCTCACAGGATCTGCCGGGTGTGGTGCTGACGGCGGGGCAACTGGATCGGGTCAAGGGTCGCAATGACACCAGCTACGAGCCGATTGCGCTGAACAACAAGAACAACCGCTTCGTCACCAACGCTCAGGGCGCGCACCTGAATCTGGTCGGCGTGGATCGCCAGGTGAACGACAACCTCAAGGTCAGTTATCACTACGTGTCGCTGAGCGATGTCTATGATCAACACTTCGTCGGCCTCACCGATACGCGGCCCATGGCCGGCGGCACGGTGAGCAGCGACCTGCGGTTTTTCTCCAGCGAGAGTCAGGGCGCGGCGAAGGCCGGCAAGATCCGCAATCAGTCGCTCAACGGCCTGATCGGTTATGCCGCGGGCGGGCACAAGGTCAGCGTCGGCTATCAGGCGATGCTCGGCGACAGCGCGTTTCCCTATGTCGAAGGCAGCGATGCTTACCTGGTCAACTATGCGCAGATCGGCGACTTTGCCGAAGCGAAAGAGCGCTCGTGGCAAGTGCGTTATGACTTCGATTTCGAGCGCTTGGGCATTCCCGGCCTGACCTTCATGAGCCGCTACATCGATGCCGATCATGCGCAAGTGGCCGGCAAGACCGGCCAGGAGTGGGAACGCAATACCGAGGTGAAATACGTGATTCAGAGCGGCACGTTCAAGGACGTTGCCTTGCGTTTGCGTAACGCGACTTATCGCTCGTCGTTCAGTCGCGATGCCGATGAAACCCGGATCCTCATCACCTATACCAAAGCGCTGTGGTGAACTCAGCCGCGATACCGCAACGCCTCCACCAACAACGCAAACGCCGGCGCCGCCTGCCGTCGGCTCGGGTAGTACAGGTGATAACCGGCAAACGTCGGGTACCAGTCTGCCAGTACTTGCAGCAGGCGGCCGTCGGCCAGAAACGGCGCGACGATATTTTCCGGGATGTAGCTCAGACCGAAGCCATCGAGTGCGGCGTCGAGCAGCGGGTAGACGCCGTTCAGCGTGACTTGCCCGGACACCCGCACCTTGAGGCTTTCGCCGTCCCTCTCGAACTCCCAGGTGTACAGCCCGCCGTTGGTGGGCAGGCGCAGGTTGTTGCAGGCGTGGGCGGTCAGGTCTCGCGGGGTTTGCGGCTTTTCACGTTTGGCGAAATAGGCCGGCGAGCCGACCACCGCCATGCGCATGTCGGGGCCGATGCGGGTGGCGATCATGCCTTGCGCGACGTCCTCGCCCAGGCGCACGCCGGCATCGAAGCCTTGCCCGGCGATGTCGACGAAGCCGTAGTCGCAGCACACCTCTACGGCAATGTCCGGGTATTTGGGCAGAAACTCCTTGAGCACCGGGCGCAGCAGCCAGTTCAGTGAATGATCGGTGGCGCTGATGCGGATCCGGCCGGCCGGGGTTTCGCGCAGGTTGCTCAGGGCCGCCAGTTCCACTTCAATTTCTTCGAAGCGCGGGCCGATGGTCTGCAGCAAATGCTCGCCGGCCTCGGTTGGGGAGACGCTGCGCGTGGTGCGGGTCAGCAGGCGCAGGCCCAGGCGCGCTTCAAGGGCGCGGATGGTATGGCTGAGCGCCGATTGCGAGACGCCGAGTTTGGCCGCCGCTTTAGTGAAACTGCGCTCGCGGGCCACGGCGAGGAAGGCGAGCAGGTCACTGGCGTTTTCTCGAAGCATTAATGAGTTTCCTGCATAAGTTTTTTCGAATTCTAGTCGATTATCTGAACAGTACGGCTCGGTAAAGTGCCGCAAGTTCCCTGTAGGAGCTGCCGCAGGCTGCGATCTTTTGATGTTGTTTTTGAAGATCAAAGATCAAAGATCAAAAGATCAAAAGATCGCAGCCTGCGGCAGCTCCTACAGGGAGATTCTGTATAAATCTGGAGTCTTGTGATGAATTCAATTGCTGATACTGAGCACGCCCCGGGGGTAACTGTTACTACAAATGGTTCGCAGCCCTCGGCCAAAGGCCCGGCAGATTGGTTCACCGGTATCGTGCGCGTCGATGCGCCGTTCAAGGGCAGCGATGCCGCGCGTGTCAGCGGTGCCACGGTGACTTTCGAGCCGGGTGCGCGAACGGCGTGGCACACCCATCCGTTGGGTCAGACGTTGATCGTCACCGCTGGTTCAGGTTTTGTGCAGGAGTGGGGGCAACCGGTTCGCGAGATCCGTCCCGGCGATACCGTGTGGATTGCGCCGAATGTGAAGCACTGGCATGGCGCCGCGCCGACCACGGCGATGACGCACATCGCGATTGCCGAAGTGCTCGATGGCAGTGTGGTGGAGTGGCTGGAGCAGGTGAGTGCGGCACAGTACCCGAACTGATCTGTGTAGGAGCTGCCGCAGGCTGCGATCTTCTAAGATCAAAAGATCGCAGCCTGCGGCAGCTCCTACAGGGGGGTGGTTTGACTATCAGATCATCTCCGGCAAGGAAGAGAGGATTTTGTCGAGGGTGATCGGATACTCGCGCACCCGCGCCCCGGTGGCGTTGTAGATCGCATTCGCCACCGCCGCACTCACACCGCAAATTCCCAGTTCACCCACACCCTTGGCTTTCATCGGCGATGAAATCGGATCGGTTTCGTCGAGGAAAATCACCTCCTGATGCGGGATGTCGGCATGCACCGGCACCTCGTATCCGGCGAGGTCATGATTGACGAAAAAGCCCAGCCGTTTGTCCACCGCCAGCTCCTCCATCAACGCCGCACCGACGCCCATGGTCATCGCGCCGATCACCTGGCTGCGCGCGGCTTTCGGGTTGAGAATCCGTCCCGCCGCGCACACTGCGAGCATGCGTCGCACGCGGACTTCACCGGTAGCAGCATCCACCGCCACTTCGACGAAATGCGCACCGAAAGTCGACTGCTGATACTGCTTGGCAAGGTCGGCGAATTCGATGCTGTCCTCCGCCTCTACGGCGCCATTTTTTGCGGCGTCATGCAGCGGCAGGGTTTTGCCTCCGGTGCGTACCTGACCATCAGCGAACTCGACTTCATCACCACTCATGCCCAGCTTTTTTGCCACCGCTTCGCGCAGTTTCATGCACGCGGCGTAGACCCCGGCGGTCGAGCAGTTGGCGCCGAACTGGCCGCCGGAGCCGGAGGATACCGGGAAGGTTGAATCCCCCAGATGCACGCTGACGTCCCCCAGTTCCACGCCCATCATCTCGGCGGCGGTCTGTGCAATGATCGTGTAGCTGCCGGTGCCGATATCGGTCATGTCGGTTTCCACCGTGACCTTGCCATCGTGCTCCAGCCGCACCCGCGCGCCGGACTTGAGCAGCAGGTTGTTGCGGATCGCCGCCGCGACGCCCATGCCGATCAACCAGCGACCTTCGCGACGGCTGCCGGGTGTCGCGTTGCGCTGGTTCCAGCCGAATTTTTCCGCGCCAGTCTGCAGGCATTCGATCAGTCGCCGCTGGGAGAACGGCCGCTCGGTTTTCACCGGATCGACCTGCGTGTCGTTGAGGATGCGGAACTGCACCGGGTCGAGCTTGAGCTGCTCGGCCATTTCGTCCATGGCGATTTCCAGCGCCATCAGCCCTGGGGCTTCACCCGGCGCACGCATGGAATTGCCTTCGGGCAGATCCAGTGGCGCCCGGCGCATGGTCACTCGGCGGTTCTCGGCGGCATAGAGCAACTGACTCGGCTGCGCGGCGACTTCGACCTTGCCGTCCTTGAGGTTGCCGGACCAGCCTTCGTGGGCGATGGCGCTGAGCTTGCCGTCCGCCGTCGCGCCCATCCGAATGCGCTGGATCGTGGCCGGGCGGTGGGTGGTGTTGTTGGCCATTTGCGGGCGGGCGAGGGCGACTTTCACCGGGCGATTGGCCAGTCGCGCACCAAGCGCGGCGAGGATCGCGTCGGCGCGAATGAACAGTTTGCCGCCGAAGCCGCCGCCAATGTACGGCGAGATCAGGCGCACGTTTTCCTTGGGCAGGCCGAGGGTGGTGGCGATGTCGCCGACGCTCCAGGCGATCATCTGGTTGGAGGTCCACAGGGTCAGATGATCACCTTTCCATGCAGCCAATGTTGCGTGCGGTTCCATCATCGCGTGGGACTGGTCGGGTGTGGTGTAGGTCTGGTCGAACTGCACCGGCGCGGCGGCGAAAGCCGAGTCGAAATCGCCGTGGGTGACGTCGGGCAACTCGTCGTCTTCGACACCCTGGTCGCGCACGTTGGCCAGCTCGAATTCGCCTTTGGCCGTGATGTAATCGACCTTGACCAGTTGCGCTGCGGCGCGGGCCTGTTCGAAGGTTTCGGCGACCACCAGTGCCACAGCCTGGTGATAGTGCTGCACTTCGGTCCCCGTCAGCAGCGGTGCCGAGTTGTATTTGCCCTTGCCGAGTTTGCCGGCGTTAGCGGCGGTGACGATGGCCAGCACGCCGGGCGCGGCTTCGGCGGCATCGAGATCGATGTGGCTGATGCGGCCTTTGGCGATGGCCGAGCCGACCATGAAACCGTAAGCCTGATTCGCCACGGCCTCGTGCTGTTCGTAGGCATAAGGTGCCTGGCCGCTGGTCTTCAGCGGGCCTTCGACGCGGTCGGTGGGTTTACCGATCACCTTCAACTGGTCGATCGGGTTGGTGGTGGCGGGCGTGTCGAACTTCATGCTTGATCCCTCGCTTGCGCCAACACCGAACCGAGCGTGCGCTCGACCAGGGTCAGTTTGAATTGGTTGTCATGGGTCGGCGTGGCGCCGTCGAGCAGGCGTTCGCTGACGGCTTTTGCGCCTTGCGGCAGCAGGGCTTCGGCAGCCTCTACCCGCCACGGTTTCGGCGCGATGCCACCGACCGCCACGCGGCCGCTGCCGTCCTTGTGCAGAATCAGACCGACCGACACCAGCGCAAAGGCATAGGACGAGCGATCCCGCACCTTGTGATAAATGTGCGTGCCTCCAACCGGGGCGGGCAGGGTTACCGAAGTGATGAACTCGCCAGGCGTGAGGCTGGTTTCGATGTTCGGCGTGTTGCCCGGCAACTGATGGAAATCGGCGATGGCGATGCTGCGCGTGCTGCCGTCGGGTTTGACCGTTTCAATCTGTGCATCGAGGGCGCGCATCGCAATCGCCATGTCGCTCGGGTGTGTGGCGATGCAGGCGTCGCTGACGCCGATCAATCCCAGTTGCCGACTGACTCCGCCAATCGCCGCACAGCCACTGCCGGGCTGGCGTTTGTTGCAGGCCTGATTGACGTCATAGAAGTACGGGCAACGGGTGCGTTGCAGCAGGTTGCCGGCGGTGCTCGCCATGTTGCGCAACTGGCCAGAGGCACCGGCGAGCAAAGCGCGGGAGAGCAGGGCGTAGTCCTTGCGCACGCGGCTGTCGGCGGCCAGATCGGTGTTGCGCACCAGTGCGCCGATGCGCAATCCGCCTTCAGGTGTGGCTTCGATTTGATCAAGGCCCAGATGGTTGATGTCGATCAGGTGCAGCGGGGTTTCGATGTCGAGTTTCATCAGGTCCAGCAGGTTGGTGCCACCGGCGATGAACTTCGCACCTTCGACCTGCGCCGCCTGTGCTGCGGCTGCGGCGGGGGAGTCGGCGCGGCTGTAATTGAACGCTCTCATGCCGGCACCTCCGCGACTTCAGTTATGGCTTCGATGATGTTCGAGTAGGCGCCGCAACGGCAGATGTTGCCGCTCATGCGCTCCTGGAATTCGCTGGCGATCAGTTGTGGAGCTTCGGTCAGGCTCGGGCTGACGTGGCTGGGAATGCCCTCGCGAATTTCCTTGAGCACTGACACCGCCGAGCAGATCTGCCCCGGCGTGCAATAGCCGCACTGGTAACCATCGTGCTTGATGAACGCGGCCTGCATCGGGTGCAAGTTGTCGGGCATGCCGAGGCCTTCGATGGTGGTGATCTCGCTGCCTTCGTGCATTACGGCGAGGGTCAGGCAGGCATTGATTCGGCGGCCGTCGGCGATCACCGTGCAGGCGCCGCACTGGCCGTGATCGCAGCCTTTTTTGCTGCCGGTCAGATGCAGGTGCTCGCGCAGGGCGTCGAGCAGGGTGGTGCGGTTGTCGACTTCAAGGGCTTGGGGTTTACCGTTGACGTTGATCGTCACTTTGGCCATGGCCGGTTGCTCCAGATTGGCCGCGTAGGCCTTGAGGCTGATAAAAGGCGGCATGGCAAAGGCCACAGCGGTTACGGCGCCCAGGATCAGGAATTTGCGTCTGGAAATCGTCATGTATCGATTCCTCTCTATCAGGCGGCAGGGTTTCGAATGACCCAAACGGGCGCGCCGGCATGGATGCCAGTCTCATCTCAAGACTGACCCATGATCAGAGGGAAAGGTTTTTGCGGATTTGCGCTATAGAGTTATGCGCAGGATTCATCAATGCCTGGCTGTGCAGGAGCCGCCGGAGGCTGCGATCTTTTGCTCTTGAAGAGCAAAAGATCGCCCGAACACGGCCCGAGCCTTCGGCACCTCTTTCAGGGGGGATTAAAAGTGAGCGCTCGCCCGGACGCTGGAATGCGCAGGCGCGGTGGCCTCGAGGTCCAGCAAATGGGTGGCGAGTATGTCGCTCAGAAAGCGGAACTGATCGTTGATGCCGACCACTTCATTGCTGAAGTGATTGCTCGCGGCGGGCATCAGCACATCGTCGAAATCTTCGTTGAACAGCAGCGCCTGGGTCTTGCGCGATACGACCTGCTGGTCGTAATAGTTGCTGCCGAACACCGGGAAGCTCACGGAGAGGGTGATGGTGCGAATCATGATGGGTACTCCTCGTTGCGTCTCGGATGGGTGAATCGTGCCTTCGCCGGGCGGCGGGCGGAAGGCAATAGTGGCGATGGTGAATATCGACGGTGTTGATGGTTGAGAGCGGGGGTGGATTGACTGGCCTCTTCGCTGGCAAGCCAGCTCCCACAGGTTTTTCGGGAGTTCATTGGCTTCATGTTCACTGAAGGACTCTGTGGGAGCTGGCTTGCCAGCGATGGCGCCGGTACAGCCAACATCCTCGGAAACTGACACACCTATACTCAATGCTGTCTCCCTCCATTCAAGGACTTCACCACCGTGAACCTGCGTGCGCTGCTCGTCGCCGCACTGTTGCTGCTGGCCGGCTGTGCCTCCTCGGCCCGCGCTCCGGTGGCGCCGCCGGCCGTGGTGGTTTCGCCCGCGACCTGGCAGCAGATCGACCGCGACATCGTCAGCGCCTCGCAGCAATCCACCGAGCAAGTCAGGGTGTTTGCCCGGGGTTCGATGGAACATTGGCGTATTCGCGTCTATGAGCAAACTGAAGAAAATTTCATTCCGTGGTTCAGCAGCTACTGGACCCAGGAATGGCTGTCGATGAAAGTCAGCTGGTACACGATCAGCGCCAGCGGCGAACAGGATGCGTCGACTAAGCGCCTGGCGACCTATCTGCTTGAGCAGTATCAGAAAAGAGTGCTGGCGCCAGTGGCCGTGGAGATCGATCCAGACGCGATTCTCAGTCAGGCCACGGCGTTTTATGCGCAGATGATGGCGCAGCAGATGCCACTCATCGCCCAGCGTTACGGCGTGCCGGTGGCCCAGCTCTACGGGCACTTGCAGAAGATTCCGGCCATCGCCCTCGGGCCGCCGCCGACGCGGGATGCTTCGCTGTATCAGATCGTCAGTACCGAACCGCTGAACACCTTGCCGGCGTATGCCGCGTTGATCGACAAGATCCACACCGAGGGCGGCAGCAAGGGCATCGCCTCGACCGACGCCGGCATGGCGCCCGTGGCCAAGCGCGCGAGCCAGCGAATGGAGGCGGAAATGGCTCCGCGCGGCGCGGCCAGTGCGGTGGCGGCTGCGGCCGGCAAGTTGGTCGGCGGGGTGATCTCGATCGGCGTGGCGGGTATCCGCGCGATCATCCAGGCCGGTGATCGGCCTGACAGCGAAGCGCTGATTCGCAGCAGCCTGGGCAGCACGTTCGACAAGGCTTGGCTAAAACTGCTGCAGAACCCGACCACCGGGGTGATGGCCGGTACGCTGCATATCGCCGGGCAGGTCGAGGGCAGCCTTGGCGGCGCGGAGCAACCGTCGGTCGGGCAGGGTGTGAATCGTGTCGAATGGCAGCCGCCGCAATCGACTACTCAGCAGATCGAACCCACCGTACAAGGAGAATGAACATGTCCTACATCGATATCTTTGTCGCGCCCGTGCCTGCCGCTCATCGTGAGCAATACAAAAAGCATTGTCTGATCGCGGCGCAACTGTTCAAGGAATACGGCGCCCTGAGCGTGGTGGAATGCTGGGGCGATGACGTGCCGGACGGCAAGCTCACCTCGTTTCCGATGGCGGTAAAACTCAAGGAAGGTGAAACCGTGGCGTCAGGCTGGCTGATCTGGCCAGACAAAGCCACCCGCGATGCTGGCATGGCGAAAATGATGGAAGACCCGCGCATGAAACCTGACGTCAATCCGATGCCGTTTGACGGGCAGCGGATGATCTATGGCGGTTTCACCAACCTCCTCGAACCCTGAAGCCCAGCGCCAATCCATGGTGGGAGCCAGCCTGCTGGCGATGGCGGTGTGTCAGTCAGCGAATTTGTAATATGTGCCGGCCTCTTCGCGGGCAAGCCACGCTCCCACAGGGTTTTGCGGATGGCGACGATCGTTGGCACGCCACAAAACCAGTGTGGGAGCGGGCTTGCTCGCGAAAGCGGTGTGTCAGGCAATGTGCGGCTGAATGTGCGGACGCTTCGCGGGCAAGCCACGCTCCCACAGGGTTTTGCGGATGGCGACGATCGTTGGCATGCCACAAAACCAGTGTGGGAGCGGGCTTGCTCGCGAAAGCGTCAACACAGCCCATATCTTCATGGCTGACCCACCGCTTTCGCGAGCAGGCTCGCTCCCACATGGGATGGTGATCATTCTGGGGAGGGGGTGATCCGGCAGCTTTTGCGGTTGCGGATTTGTTCTTCCGTTGGCCGCTCGTGGACGAATTCGAAACGCGGTTCACCCTCGCTGTAATGCACCAGCCAGCCCCATTCCAGCTCGGTTTCATCCTGCCCGGGGTTGGGTGGTCTGGCCCACCATGGTTCTTTGCTGAGGATCTCGCGCATGGCGACCTCCGGTTCGATGGCAATCCTTGAACTATAGACGGGTGTCGCCAGTCGTCAGAGAAGGCTGTGTAGAATCGGCCGATCGACGAGCGAAGGAGTAGGGCCATGACCGATGATGCGCGCAGGGATGAACCGTTCAAGCGACTGTTTTTCGCCCTCGACTGCCCGCCGCCCCAACGCAAGGCCATCGCTCAGTGGCGCGCCGATCTGGGTTTGCGCTCCGGCAAAGCGGTGCCTGCGGATAACTTCCACCTGACGCTGCTGTTTCTCGGAGCGGTGCCGTTGGCGCAGATAGGTAAGGTGTGTGAGGCCGCAGACAAAGTGCGCACTCCAGGCGAAGCGCTGCGGATTGCGCTGGATCGGCTGCAGGTCTGGCACAAGGCAGGGGTGTTGTCGCTGGCGCCTGAACAGGCTCCGCAAGCGTTGTTGCGGTTGGTCTATGCGCTGGAGCAGGCCATGTTGCCGTTCGGCTTTGAAGAGGCGAATCGCGAGTATAGGCCCCACCTGACATTGGCTCGGGATTTTCGCGCGCAGGCGCCGGAATCGACCACGCCGCCGGAGTTCTTCCTGCGTGCCGAGCGCTTTGCCTTGTTCGAATCGCACAAGGGCCGCTACCGGATTCTGCAGGATTGGCCGCTGATTTGAGCCACAAAAAAAGGCGCCCGAGGGCGCCTGAAGTTCACCTGAGCCGAGGGAGCCAGGTGAGGCCGTTCATTGCAGGGTGCAGCGGTGGTAAGGCGCTGCGTGAACGGAAAAGCTACGCCACATCCCCGTGTAGGAGCTGCCGCAGGCTGCGATCTTTTGATCTGCTTCTAAAAAACAAAGTCAAAAGATCGCAGCCTGCGGCAGCTCCTACAGGGGGGAGTGTCAGTTATTTACCGAGCTTCACCCGGGTCCAGCCGCGGGTCATGATCCGCTGGGTGGCAATCGGTTGATCCGGCACCGCATACAACGTCGCCATCACCGCTTGCGACGGGTACGAACCCGGGTCGTTGCGGATCGCTTCATCCACCAGCGGCGTGGCCGCCGAGTTGGCGTTGCTGTAGCCGTTGCTGTTGGTGATCTCGGCGATGATGTCCGGGCGCATCAGGAAGTTCATGAACAGGTAGGCGTTATCGACGTTCGCCGCATCGCGCGGGATCGCGACCATGTCGTAGAAACTGCCGGCGCCTTCCTTAGGAATGCTGTAGTCGATCTGCACCTTGTTGCCGGCTTCCACCGCGCGGGCCTTGGCCTGCAGCACGTCGCCGGAGTAACCGACCGCCACGCAGATATTGCCGTTGGCCAGGTCCGAGATGTACTTCGAGGAATGGAAGTACGCCACGTACGGGCGGATCTTCATGAACAGCGCTTCGGCTTCGAGGATGTGCGCCTTGTCCTTGTCGTTCACCGGGTAGCCCAGGTAGTGCAGGGCGGCCGGGATCATTTCGGTCGGCGAGTCGAGGAAGCTGATGCCGCAGGCTTTCAGCTTCTCGGCGTTCTCCGGCTTGAACAGCAAGTCCCAGGAGTTGGTCGGGGCCTTGGCGCCGAGCACTTCCTTGACCTTGTCAGGGTTGTAGCCGATGCCGATCGAGCCCCACATGTACGGGAACGCATGGGCGTTGTCCGGATCACTGGCGGCAGCGTTTTTCAGCAGCACCGGGTTGAGATTTTTCCAGTTCGACAGTTTCGATTTGTCGAGCGGCTGATAGACCCCGGCCTTGATCTGCTTGGCCAGGAAACTGTTGGACGGCACGACGATGTCGTAGCCGGATTTGCCCGCCAGTAAACGCGCCTCAAGGGTCTCGTTGCTGTCGAACACGTCGTAGGTCACCTGGATGCCGGTCTCGTCTTCGAACTTCTTGACGGTGTCCGGCGCGATGTAATCGGACCAGTTGTAAACACGCAGCACCTTGTCGTTGGCCTGGACGCCCGTGGCGATTGCGCCCATTAAGGACAGTGTCAGCAGAGTCCTGCCAAACATTTTCATCGGTGAAACTCCATTCTTTTTATTCAAAAACACACATCTGAAACTTGATCGACAAGCGCCTTTCTGTAGGAGCTGTCGAGTGAAACGAGGCTGCGATCTTTTGATCCTCAAGAGCAAAGTCAAAAGATCGCAGCGTGCCGCAGCTCCTACCGGTCAAGCAGTGGCTGCGGTGCGCTGAGGCTGCCACGCCTCGTTCGCCGTCTGATCCATCGCTTCCTGAATCGCCTTCTTGCGGTTGGCTTCTGCCTTGCGGCCGAAGTACCAGACCAGGAAGGTCACCAGCGACACCGCCAGCAGAATCAGGCTAGCCACGGCGTTGATCTCAGGCTTCACGCCCAGGCGCACCGCCGAGAACACTTCCATCGGCAGCGTGGTCGAGCCCGGGCCGGAAACGAAGCTCGCCAGTACCAGATCGTCCAGCGACAGGGCGAACGACATCATCCCGCCCGCTGCCAGCGACGGCGCGATCATTGGAATGGTGATCAGGAAAAACACCTTGAACGGCTTGGCCCCCAGATCCATCGCGGCTTCTTCGATCGACAGATCCAGTTCACGCAGGCGGGCGGAGACTACCACCGCCACATAGGCGGCACAAAACGTGGTGTGGGCGATCCAGATCGTGACGATGCCACGCTCCTGCGGCCAGCCGATCAACTGCGCCATCGCCACGAACAGCAGCAACAGCGACAGACCGGTGATCACCTCGGGCATCACCAGTGGTGCGGTGACCAGACCGCCAAACAGCGTGCGACCCTTGAAACGCGTCACCCGCGTCAGGACGAAGGCGGCGAGGGTGCCCAGCGCCACCGCAGCAATCGCGGTGTAGCAAGCGATTTCCAGCGAGCGCACCACCGAGCCCATCAGTTGCGTGTTGTCGAGCAGGCCGACGTACCACTTCACCGACCAGCCGCCCCACACCGTTACCAGTTTCGAGGCGTTGAACGAGTAGATCACCAGAATCAGCATCGGCAGATAAATGAACATCAGGCCGAAGATCAACATGAACTTGGAAAAACCGAAGCGTTTCATCCCCGTGCCTCCATCTCTTTGGCCTGGCTGCGGTTGAACAGCAGAATCGGCACAATCAGGATCAACAGCATCACCACCGCCAGCGCAGACGCCACCGGCCAGTCGCGGTTATTGAAGAACTCTTGCCACAGCACGCGACCGATCATCAGCGTCTCCGGGCCACCCAGCAGTTCCGGGATCACGAACTCACCGACCACCGGAATGAACACCAGCATGCAGCCGGCGATGATCCCGTTCTTGGCCAGCGGCACAGTGATTTTCCAGAAGTTGTTGAAGTTGCTCGACCCCAGATCCGACGCGGCTTCCAACAGGCTGCCGTCGTGCTTCACCAGGTTGGCGTACAGCGGCAACACCATGAATGGCAGGTACGCATACACCACGCCGATGTACACCGCAGTGTTGGTGTTGAGGATCTCGATCGGGTGATCGGTGAGCCCGGTCCACATCAGAAATGCGTTGAGCAGACCGTTGTTGCTGAGGATGCCCATCCACGCGTAAACGCGGATCAGGATCGCGGTCCAGGTCGGCATCATGATCAACAGCAGCAGGACGTTTTGCGCTTCCTTGCTCGCCTTGGTGATTGCGTAGGCCATCGGGAAACCGATCACCAGGCACATCATCGTGCTCAGTGCCGCAACCTTCAGCGAACCGAGGTAGGCCGACAGGTACAGCTCGTCTTCGCCGAGCATGGTGTAGTTGCCGATGTTCAGCATCAGCTGGAATTTCTGTTCGGCGTAGGTGTAGATCTCCGAGTAAGGCGGGATCGACAGCGCGGCTTCCGAGAAGCTGATCTTCATCACCAGGTAGTACGGCAGCATGAAG
>NZ_JBIUVO010000057.1:430-34371 GCF_044742995.1 Pseudomonas sp. NPDC087803 | reverse complement strand
AACCCGGAATATGCTGAAATGGGTCTGCGTAGCCAGGTTTCCGGCTCCATCGACCTCAACCTTGAAGAACTGATTGATCGCAAGATCTATCGTTTCGTCGGCCACGCAGCGGCTTACGCCTACCTGGCCATGAAAGACGCCATCACTGACTCCGGCCTGACCGAAGAGCAAGTGTCCAACCCGCGTACCGGCCTGATCGCCGGCTCGGGCGGCGCGTCGACCCTGAACCAGATGGAAGCGCTGGACATCCTGCGCGAGAAAGGCGTGAAGCGCGTTGGCCCATACCGTGTAACGCGGACCATGAGCAGCACCGTTTCCGCGTGCCTGGCCACGCCGTTCAAGATCAAGGGCCTGAACTATTCCATCGCGTCTGCCTGCGCCACCAGTGCTCACTGCATCGGTACCGCTATGGAACAGATTCAGATGGGCAAGCAGGACATCGTCTTCGCCGGTGGCGGTGAAGAAGAGCACTGGAGCCAGTCGTTCCTGTTCGACGCGATGGGCGCCCTGTCCAGCAAGCGCAACGACACCCCGGAACAAGCTTCCCGCGCCTACGACGCCGACCGTGACGGTTTCGTCATCGCCGGCGGTGGCGGCATGGTCGTGGTTGAAGAGCTGGAACACGCTCTGGCCCGTGGCGCCAAGATCTACGCTGAAATCGTTGGCTACGGCGCAACATCCGACGGCTACGACATGGTTGCCCCAAGTGGCGAAGGCGCGATCCGCTGCATGCAGATGGCAATGTCCACCGTCGACACCCCGATCGACTACCTGAACACCCACGGCACCTCGACTCCGGTCGGCGACGTCGCGGAAATGAAAGGTGTGCGTGAAGTGTTCGGCGACAAGGCTCCAGCGATCAGCTCGACCAAGAGCCTGTCCGGTCACTCCCTGGGCGCCGCCGGCGTTCACGAAGCGATCTACTGCATGCTGATGATGGAAGGCAACTTCATTGCCGGTTCCGCCAACATCGACGAACTGGACCCTGAAGTGGCCGATCTGCCGGTGCTGACCAAGACCCGCGAGAACGCCACCATCAACACCGTGATGAGCAACAGCTTCGGCTTCGGCGGCACCAACGCCACGCTGGTGCTGAAGCGCTGGGAAGGCAAGTAATTCCCCAGGCTTGAGCCACACATGAAAACGCCCCGACTGGTTCGGGGCGTTTTTTTTGGCCTGCACAAAACTCATGGCGGACACAAATCCCCCATGTAGGAGCTGCCGCAGGCTGCGATCTTTTGATCTTGTCTTTTAAATATCAAAGTCAAAAGATCGCAGCCTGCGGCAGCTCCTACACAGGATTGCGTTAGTCTGAAAATGAAACTTCTGTCATGCAACTTCCCGCCCTGCGACCGAATGTCGCGGATTTAGCGGGCTGCAGCACTGTTGCAAAAACCGCAACAACACCTTGCGCAAATCAAGCGTTTACTTAGCAAGCTAACAAATCATATAAAAGAGTCCTGCACACGCCTTGCTGCAGATAACTTGAGATTTGGAGCTAGCAGATGACTGTAAAAGTAACTGAACGCGACGATTCACACATGTCCCATGAAGGCGTAGCCGCCGGTGTACGGATCTGGGATGTGCATCAACAAGACTTGCTGGTCGGCATGTTCCATAACGAGATCGACGCCCACAACTACAAGGCCGAACTGGAACTGCAAGAACAGCAACGGGATCTGAAAACCGCTTAGGCGAATATTGAACCTGTGGCGAGGGAGCTTGCTCCCGCTGAGGCGCGAAGCGGCCCTGTTCTTTAACTCAAGAGCAGGGGCCTGCTACGCAGTCCAGCGGGAGCAAGCTCCCTCGCCACAGTTGCAAGCTCTCTCGCCACAGTTTGTCGTTGTTACAGCTTTATCGATTTACCACATCAGATCATCAGGGATCTGGTAGGCCGCGTACGGATCGTCCTCGGCATTGACCTCTTCGGTCTGCACGTTGAGCTGCACGATACGCTGCGGGTCGCGCTCCTGGATCTTCAGGGCCGCTTCACGGGGGATCACTTCATAGCCGCCGGCATGGTGCACGATCGCCAGTGATCCGCTGCTGAGCTTGTTGCGCATCAGCGTGTTGACCGAGATGCGCTTGACCTTCTTGTCGTCGACGAAGTTGTAATAGTCCTCGGTGGTCAGCTTGGGCAGACGCGAGACTTCGATCAACTGCTTGACCTGCGCGGCGCGGGCCTTGGCCTCGGCCTTCTCCTGCTGCTGACGGTTCAGCTCCTGGTCGCGCTTGACCTTCTCGGCCATGGCTTCCTGAGCGGCGCGCTGCTGCGAATCATCCAGCTCGGCCTGCCCCTTGTGGGCCAGACGCTGTTGCTTCTGCTTGTCTTTGCTGACCTGCTTGGCCTGCTTTTGGTTGACCAGGCCTGCTTTGAGCAACTGGTCGCGAAGGGAAAGGCTCATTAATGCTTACTCACTTGGGCAACGGCTCAGCCGCAGCTGGGCACATTCTTTTCCTGGCGTTTGGCTTCACCCCACAGGGCGTCCAACTCTTCGAGGGTGCAATCTTCCATGGGACGACGGGTGTCGCGCAATGCCTGTTCGATAAATCGGAAACGTCGTTCGAACTTGGCGTTGGCGCCGCGCAGTGCGGTTTCCGGATCGACTTTCAGATGCCGGGCCAGATTGACCACGGAAAACAGCAGATCGCCGATCTCCTCAGCTACCGCTTCAGGATCGTTCCCGGACATGGCTTCGAGCACTTCATCGAGCTCTTCGCGCACCTTGTCCAATACCGGCAGTGCATCCGGCCAGTCGAAGCCAACCTGCCCGGCGCGCTTCTGCAACTTGGCCGAACGCGACAGTGCCGGCAGCGCGGCAGGCACATCGTCGAGCAGTGACAGCTGTTCGGGCGCGGCGGATTTCTCGGCGCGCTCTTCGGCCTTGATCTCCTCCCAGCGCTGCTTGACCTGTTCTTCGCTCAGACGCGGCACGTCCAGCGGCGCATACAGATCACCAGTGGGGAATACGTGCGGATGACGGCGGATCAGCTTGCGGGTGATGCTGTCGACCACCCCGGCGAATTCAAAGCGCCCTTCTTCCCGGGCCAACTGGCTGTAATAGACCACCTGAAACAGCAGATCGCCCAGCTCGCCCTGCAAGTGATCGAAGTCGCCGCGCTCGATGGCATCGGCCACTTCGTAGGCTTCTTCGAGGGTGTGCGGGACGATGGTCGCGTAGGTTTGCTTGATGTCCCACGGGCAACCGTACTGCGGGTCGCGCAGGCGGTTCATGAGGTGGAGCAGGTCTTCAAGGCTGTACATACAAAATCTCACTCAACCGTGTAGGAGCTGCCGCAGGCTGCGATCTTTTGATCTTGAAAACAAAGTCAAAAGATCGCAGCCTGCGGCAGCTCCTACAGGGGACCGCGTTATGGGGTACGGTTACGCCGCGTCTCGATGATGTTCGGCAACTGCGAAATCCGCCCCAACAAGCGCCCGAGAGCATCCAGCCCGGGGATCTCGATGGTCAGCGACATCAGCGCGGTGTTGTCTTCCTTGTTCGAGCGGGTGTTGACCGCCAGCACGTTGATCCGCTCATTGAGCAGCACCTGCGAGACGTCACGCAGCAGACCGGAACGGTCGTAGGCGCGGATGACGATGTCCACCGGATAGGTGAGCACCGGCACCGGCCCCCAACTGACCTGGATGATCCGCTCCGGCTCGCGGCCGCCCAGTTGCAGCACCGAGGCGCAGTCCTGCCGGTGAATGCTCACGCCCCGACCCTGGGTGATGTAGCCGACAATCGCGTCGCCCGGCAGCGGCTGGCAGCAGCCAGCCATCTGCGTCATCAGGTTGCCGACGCCCTGGATCTGGATATCGCCACGCTTGCCCGGCTTGTAGCCCGTGGCCTTGCGCGGGATAAGTTCCAGCTGTTCGTTGCCGCGTTCCGGCTCGACCAGTTGCTGCGCCAGGTTGACCAGTTGCGCCAGACGCAGGTCGCCGGCACCCAGGGCGGCGAACATGTCTTCGGCGGTTTTCATGTTGGCCTTTTCGGCCAGCTTGTCGAAATCCACCGCCGGCAGACCGAGGCGATTGAGTTCGCGCTCGATCAGGGTTTTACCGGCCGCGACGTTCTGGTCACGGGCCTGCAACTTGAACCAGTGAACGATCTTCGCCCGCGCCCGCGAGGTGGTGACGTAGCCCAGGTTCGGGTTCAGCCAGTCGCGGCTCGGCGTACCGTGCTTGCTGGTGATGATCTCGACCTGTTCACCGGTCTGCAGGCTGTAGTTGAGCGGCACGATCCGGCCGTTGATCTTCGCGCCACGGCAGTTGTGACCGATTTCGGTGTGCACGCGGTAGGCAAAGTCCAGCGGCGTCGCGCCTTTCGGCAAGTCGATGGCATGACCGTCCGGGGTGAAGATGTAGACCCGATCCGGTTCGATATCGACCCGCAGCTGTTCGGCCAGACCACCGATATCGCCCAGCTCTTCGTGCCACTCGAGGACCTGCCGCAGCCAGGAGATTTTCTCTTCGTAGTGGTTGGAACCGGATTTGACGTCGGTGCCCTTGTAGCGCCAGTGCGCGCAGACGCCGAGTTCGGCTTCTTCGTGCATCGAGTGCGTACGGATCTGCACTTCGAGAACCTTGCCTTCCGGACCGATTACAGCGGTGTGCAACGAGCGGTAGCCGTTCTCTTTCGGGTTGGCGATGTAGTCGTCGAATTCTTTCGGGATGTGCCGCCACAGGGTGTGGACGATGCCGAGCGCGGTGTAGCAGTCGCGCATTTCCGGCACCAGCACGCGCACGGCGCGCACGTCGTAGATCTGGCTGAATTCCAGACCCTTGCGCTGCATTTTGCGCCAGATCGAATAGATGTGTTTGGCCCGGCCGCTGATGTCGGCGTCGACGCCGGTGGCCTGCAATTCGTCCTTGAGCTGGGTCATCACATCGCTGATGAACCGCTCACGGTCCAGCCGCCGCTCGTGGAGCAGCTTGGCGATCTGTTTGTATTGATCGGGTTCCAGGTAACGGAAGGACAGGTCCTCCAGCTCCCACTTGATATGACCGATGCCGAGCCGATGCGCGAGCGGCGCATAGATGTCGAAAACTTCCCGGGCGACGCGGTTACGCTTTTCGTCGTCGGCGGTTTTCACCGCACGAATGGCGCAGGTACGTTCGGCCAGTTTGATCAGCGCGACACGCACGTCGTCGACCATCGCCACCAGCATCTTGCGCAGGTTTTCCACCTGGCCCTGGGTGCCCATCACCATCGACTGGCGCGGGCTGAGGCTGGCACTGATTGCCGCCATGCGCTGCACGCCGTCGATCAGCTTGGCAACGACGGGACCGAAGCGCTGGCCAACCGCCGCGAGTTCGATCTGGCCTTCGCGGACGCCGCGATACAGCACCGCCGCGACCAGCGAGTCCTGGTCGAGCTTGAGGTCGGCGAGGATCTCGGCGATCTCCAGTCCCGTGCTGAAACTGCCGGAGCCTTCGGCCCACAGATTCTTCTTGGCATTGGACTGCTGTTCGGCCTCGCGAGCGAACTCGCAGGCTTCTTTCAAGGCTTCGCGATCCAGCGCCATGTCGACACTGACCGCGTGATCGAGCCAAGCCTCGAGATTGATACTGCCGTCAGTGTTGATCGGCTGGTGTGCTCTCACCTGTACCATGCTGCTTTACCTTCCCTACGACGCAGATTCAATGCGTCAAATCGCTGACCCCCAATGCCCGGATGCGCTCGCGGGGCTAAAGCGAGCGCCGCCCGGACAGGTCAGACGGATTCAGACGAGCCATCCTGGCTCGCTTCAAATAACGCCATGGCCTCGACATGTGCCGTCTGAGGAAACATATCGAGAATCCCGGCACGTTTTAACCGGTAGCCCTGCTTGATCAATTCGACCGTATCGCGCGCCAGAGTTGCCGGGTTGCACGATACATACACCAACCGTTTGGCACCCAGGGTCGCGAGCTTGCGCACCACCTCGAAAGCACCGTCACGCGGTGGGTCCAAGAGTACCGCAGAAAAGCCGTTTCCGATCCACTGAGCATCGGTCAAAGGCTGGGATAAATCGGCTTGAAAAAACTTTGTGTTATGCAAATTGTTGCTAGCGGCATTCGCAGCGGCACGGTCGACCATGGTTTGCACGCCCTCCACCGCCACCACTTCACGCACGCTTTTGGCCAGTGGCAAGGCGAAGTTACCCAGACCGCAGAACAGGTCGAGCACGCGCTCGTCAGCGGTCGGCTTCAGCCAGTCCAGCGCCTGCGCGACCATCGCCTCATTGACCCCGGCGTTGACCTGAATGAAATCCCCCGGCCGCCAGGCCAGATCCAGATCCCACTGTTCCAGGCGATAGCCCAGCGACTGCGTGGCATCCACCGGTTGCGGCTCGCCTTCGCCATGCAGCCACAGCTGCGCATGATGAAATTGGCAGAAATCCTTGAGGATCGTCAGGTCGGCTTCGGACAACGGCGCCATGTGCCGCAGCAACACCGCCAGTGATGAACCGCTGAACAACTCGACATGCCCCAGCGCCTGCGGTTTGCTCAAACGACGGAGCATTTCCGGCAGACGGGTCATGATCGGCTGCAAGGGCTGTACCAGCACCGGGCATTCGTTGATGGCGACGATGTCCTGGCTGCCGGCAGCGCGGAAGCCGACTTCAAGCTGCTTGGCTTTCATGTCCCAGCGCACGGCGATCCGCGCCCGGCGGCGATAGCCGAACTCCGGACCGGTCAACGGCGCCGCCCATTCGTCAGGTTCGACCCCGGCGACCTTCGACAGCTGCTCGGCGAGCATGCGCTGTTTCAGGGCAAGCTGTTCGGCGTGGGGCAAGTGTTGCACGCTGCAACCGCCGCAGCGGCCGGCATGCTGACAGGCTGCCGGACGACGCAATTCGCTGGCCTTGAACACGCGCTCGGTGCGCGCCTCGACCACTTTGCCGCGGGCGCCAAGCACCCGCGCCTCGACTTCTTCACCGGCGAGGGCGCCGAGGACGAACCAGGTTTTGCCTTCAAAAAACGCGATGCCGCGACCGTCATTGGCCAGGCGCTCGATGCTCAAGCGCTGCTTTTTGCCGGTCGGGATTTGCGCGGCCTTGCTGCCGCCGGTGGGTTGGAAGCGCAGGCCTCTCTCATGCTTGGCCATCAGTTGGGCGCGTCGAAAATGCCGGTCGACAGATAACGGTCGCCACGGTCGCAGATGATCGCGACGATCACCGCGTTTTCAACTTCTCTGGACAGGCGCAGCATTGCTGCCACCGCGCCGCCCGAGGACACGCCACAGAAGATGCCTTCTTCGCGGGCCAGACGCCGGGTGACGTCTTCAGCCTCGTTTTGCGCCATGTCGACAATGCGGTCGACGCGGTCGGCCTGATAGATCTTCGGCAAGTATTCCTGCGGCCAGCGGCGGATGCCGGGAATGGCCGAGCCTTCCATTGGCTGCAGGCCGACGATCTGCACGCTGTCGCTCTGCTCTTTCAAGTAGCGCGACACGCCCATGATGGTGCCGGTGGTGCCCATCGAACTGACGAAATGGGTGATGGTGCCCTGGGTCTGACGCCAGATCTCCGGGCCGGTGGTGGTGTAATGCGCTTCAGGATTGTCGCCATTGGCGAACTGATCGAGCACCTTGCCACGGCCTTCGGCTTCCATCCGCTGAGCCAAATCGCGAGCGCCTTCCATGCCCTCTTCCTGACTGACCAGAATCAGCTCGGCACCGTAAGCGGTCATCGCCGCCTTGCGCTCGGCGCTGGAGTTGTCCGGCATGATCAGGATCATCTTGTAACCCTTGATCGCGGCAGCCATGGCCAGCGCAATCCCGGTGTTGCCCGAGGTCGCTTCGATCAGCGTGTCGCCGGCGTGGATCTGCCCGCGCAGTTCGGCACGGGTGATCATCGACAGCGCCGGACGATCCTTGACCGAACCCGCCGGGTTGTTCCCTTCGAGCTTGAGCAATAAGGTGTTGCTGGTGGCACCGGGCAGGCGCTGCAAACGCACCAGCGGAGTGTTGCCGACGCAATCGGCGATGGTTGGGTACTGCAGGGTCATGGCGTATTCGCAATCCAGACGTGCGGGGGCGCCTATCATACCGGCAAACGTCCGCAGGCCATATCACGCAAAGTATGGTGCTTATGGTTTATGGGAATAAGCAGATGAAGGTCACACCAGTGGTGCGACTTTTGAGTTCCGCGGTGAATCGAAGGGCCTCTTCGCGAGCAAGCCCGCTCCCACAGGAAGGGGGTGGTGTCGGTTATACAATCTGCGGACGACACACATCCACTGTGGGAGCGGGCTTGCTCGCGAAGGCGTCTGCCGCCACGCCGCCATCATCGGCAATCAACCGCAGATTCAGCCGCAACCCTGCCCCGGTATTCTCCGCCCACAACAAACCACCCTGGCGCTGCACCGCATTCCTCGCAATGCTCAGCCCCAGACCAAACCCGCCATCCCCCGGGCGCGAGCCGTCGAGGCGGGTGAACGGCGAGAAGATCCGTTGCAGATCGCCCTCGGCCACACCGCCGCCCTGATCCTCCAGCCACAAATGCCAGTAATCGCCGTCACGCCGCCCATCCAGGCGGACGATGCCGCCCTCGGGCGAATGACGGATGGCATTGCGCAGAATGTTCTCCAGCGCTTGCGCCAAAGTATTGAGGTTGCCGCGCACCCAGCACGAAGACGGCACCGCGCACTGCAATTGCAGGCTCGGCCAGCCGCTTTCATAACAGGCATTATCGGTGAGCATTTCCCACAGCGCCTGAATCTGGATCGCTTCGTCCGGCAGCGGCGCGCGCTCGGTGTCGAGCCACGCCAGTTGCAGGGTGTCTTCGACCAGGCGTTGCATGCCATCGACTTCACGACTGATGCGCTCGCGCAGTTGGCGCAGATCCTGCTCGCTTTCACTGGCGACTCGCAGGCGACTCAGTGGCGTACGCAGTTCATGGGACAGGTCGCGCAGCAGCTGCTGTTGCAGGGCGACGGTGGATTGCAGGCGTTCGGACATCGAGTCGAAGGCCCGCGCCAGCTCGCCGAGTTCGTCCGGACGCTCGGTGATCCCGCTCGACAGACGCACATTCAATTGATCGGCGCGCCAGGCGTTGGCCTGCTCGCGCAGGTTGTTCAGCGGCACCACCAGCAAGCGATACAGTCCGACACACAGCAGCAAGGTGAACAATCCCGGAATCACGCCGTTGGTGATCACTCGCCAGAACACCCGGTATTTACCCGGCAGAAAACGCTCGGGCAACTCGATCACCAGACTGCCGGCAGACGGGTCCTGGGGAAACGGCACCCGCAGCCATGGCCGGCCTTGCTTGTGGATCGGCCAGTCGAGGCCGCGCAAAAAGGTCAGGTGCTGGATTTCCTGTTCATTCAATGGATCGCTGCTCAACGACTGCAGGTTGCGGTCGATCACCCCTACCCAACCGGCTTCGCGCAACTCCATGCTCTGCAACCAGTTATCGACCCCGTCGCGCTCGCCGCGCTGCCACGCCCGTTCGGCTTCGCCGGCATAGCGGGTCAGCGTGCCGCGCGCCTGGTCGGAGAGAAACTGGTTGCGTTCCTCCATATAGCGGCCCCACGACCAACTCAGCCAGATCATCAGCAGACAGAACGCCACCAGCAGACACGCCAGTTTCCAGAACAGCGAATGCCGCCCCGGCAGATCAGAGACTTTCATCGGATGCACTCAGCACATAGCCCCTGCCCCACACCGTGCGCACTTCACGCTCGGTGTAACCGATGGCCTTGAGTTTGCGGCGGATCTGGCTGATGTGCATGTCGAGGCTGCGGTCGTGGGCCGCGTAACCGCGTTGCAGAACATGCTGATAGAGGAAGGCTTTGCTCAGCACTTCTTCATCGTTGCGATTGAGGGTTTCCAGCAGACGATATTCGCTGCGGGTCAGGCCGGCGGCCTGCTGGTGATAGAAGACTTCGCACTGTTCATCGTCGAAGCGCAGCGCGCCGCTGGTGGCAGGTGGCGCCACGGCCGCGGGGCGCCGGTCCAGCGCCACCCGGCGCAGAATCGCCTCGATCCGCACATGCAACTCGGCCATGCTGAACGGTTTGGGCAGGTAATCATCGGCGCCCAGACGGAAGCCACTGATGCGATCGGCCTCGGCGCCGAGGGCCGACATCAGCAGCACCGGCGTCGAATGGCTCTGGCGCAATTGCGTCAGCACTTTGAGGCCATCGAGCCCCGGCAACAGAATGTCCATCAGCACCACGTCGAACGGCTGGTGACGCGCGATGTTCAGCCCTTCTTGGCCGTTCTGGCACCAGGTCACCGCAAAGCCGCTACGGCCCAGATGTTCGTGAACGTAGGCGCCCAGAACCGGGTCGTCCTCGATGGCAAGAATGCGTGGCGAATCGGTGGAGACAAGAGTCATGAGTATCTGCAAATAATTCTCAGTTGGCCGATTATTCAAGATTGCCCGCAATGGGGCAACCCAAGGTTGGCCTGCCGGACAAACGCGCCCGCCCGCACCGACCGCTGGCATGAGCATTTTTCCGAAGATTGCCTGCCCGCAAATCGCTACACTGCGCCCATGTCGCGTGCCGGATGCACGTGCGAGTCAACAGTTCAGCGGGATGCAGGAGATGGGTGTGCTCAAGAAACTGGGAATCAAAGGTCGCGTATTGTTGCTGACCCTGTTGCCCACCAGCCTGATGGCGTTGGTGCTCGGTGGCTATTTCACCTGGATGCAACAGTCCGACCTGCAGACCCAACTGATGCAGCGCGGTGAAATGATCGCCGAGCAACTGGCACCGCTGGTGGCGCCCGCCATGGGCCACGGCAACACCGATCTGCTCGAACGCATCGCCACCCAATCGCTCGAACAACCCGACGTGCGCGCCGTGACCTTCCTCGCCCCCGACCGCACACCGCTGGCGCACGCCGGCCCGACCATGCTCAATCAGGCGCCCAGCGGCGACAGCGCGCAACTGCAACGGCGCAGCGGCAATGACGCCACCCGGTACCTGATGCCGGTGTTCGGCAAACATCGCAATCTTGCCGGTGATCTGATCCCCGCAGAATCCGAGCGCCTGCTCGGCTGGGTCGAACTTGAGCTGTCGCATAACGGCATGCTGCTGCGCGGTTATCGCAGTCTGTTTGCCAGCCTGCTGCTGATTGCCGCTGGCCTTGCCGGCGCGGCCCTGCTTGCATTGCGCATGGGCCGCACCATCAACCGCCCGCTGAGCCAGATCAAACACGCGGTCGCGCAACTCAAGGACGGTCATCTGGAAACCCGCCTGCCACCGCTCGGCAGTCAGGAGCTGGACGAACTCGCCTCGGGCATCAACCGCATGGCCGGGACCCTGCAGAATGCCCGCGAAGAACTGCAACACAGCGTCGATCAGGCCACCGAAGACGTGCGGCAGAATCTGGAAACCATCGAGATCCAGAACATCGAACTGGACCTGGCACGCAAAGAGGCACTGGAAGCAAGCCGGATCAAATCCGAATTCCTCGCCAACATGAGCCACGAGATCCGCACGCCGCTCAACGGCATTCTCGGTTTCACGCATCTGTTGCAGAAAAGCGAACTGACCCCGCGCCAGCTCGACTATCTGGGCACCATCGAAAAGTCCGCCGACAGCCTGCTCGGGATCATCAACGAAATCCTCGATTTCTCGAAGATCGAGGCCGGCAAACTGGTGCTCGACCATATCCCGTTCAACCTGCGCGACCTGCTGCAGGACACCCTGACCATCCTGGCGCCGGCAGCCCACGCCAAGCAATTGGAACTGGTCAGTCTGGTCTATCGCGACACGCCGCTGTCGCTGGTCGGTGACCCGCTACGCCTGAAGCAGATCCTCACCAACCTGGTCAGCAACGCGATCAAGTTCACCCGCGAAGGCACCATCGTCGCCCGCGCCATGCTCGAAGAAGAGCACGAAGACAGCGTGCAACTGCGCATCAGCATTCAGGACACCGGCATCGGCCTGTCGAGTCAGGATGTGCGTGCGTTGTTCCAGGCCTTCAGTCAGGCCGACAATTCGCTGTCGCGCCAGCCCGGCGGTACCGGTCTGGGTCTGGTGATTTCCAAGCGCCTGATCGAACAGATGGGCGGCGAAATCGGCGTCGACAGTACGCCGGGCGAAGGCTCTGAATTCTGGATCAGCCTGAGCCTGCCGAAAACCCGCGACGACAGCGAAGACCTGCCGGCCCCGCCGCTGCTCGGACGTCGCGTGGCGGTGCTGGAAAATCACGAACTGGCGCGTCAGGCGCTGCAACATCAACTGGAAGACTGCGGCCTCGACGTCACGCCGTTCAATACGCTGGAGAGCCTGACCAACGGCGTCACCGGCGCGCACCAGACCGATCAGGCCATCGACCTTGCGGTGCTCGGTATCACCAGCAACGACATGCTCCCGGAGCGCCTGAACCAGCACATCTGGGATCTGGAACATCTGGGCTGCAAAGTGCTGGTGCTGTGCCCGACCACCGAACAGACGCTGTTCCATCTTTCGGTGCCCAACCCGCACAGTCAGCTTCAGGCCAAACCGGCCTGCACGCGCAAATTGCGCCGGGCGCTGGCCGATCTGGCCAACCCGCGCCAGCCGCGCAGCGAACCGGGCGAACCGCTGTCGAGCCGCGCGCCGAAAGTGCTGTGCGTCGACGACAACCCGGCCAACCTGTTGCTGGTGCAGACCCTGCTCGAAGACATGGGCGCCAAGGTGCTTGCGGTGGAAAGCGGCTATGCGGCGGTCAAGGCGGTGCAGAGCGAATCCTTCGATCTGGTGCTGATGGACGTGCAGATGCCGGGCATGGACGGACGCCAGACCACCGAAACCATCCGCCAGTGGGAAAGCGAACGGCATTGCACGCCGCTGCCGATCGTCGCCCTCACCGCCCATGCCATGGCCAACGAAAAACGCGCCCTGCTGCAAAGCGGCATGGATGACTACCTGACCAAACCGATCAGCGAGCGGCAACTGGCGCAAGTGGTGCTGAAATGGACCGGTCTGGCCTTGCGCAATCAGGGGCCGGAGCGTGCCAGCGACAGCGCGGCGGGCAGCAGCGAACTGCCGGTGCTCGACCACGAGGAAGGCCTGCGTCTGGCTGCCGGGAAAGCAGACCTGGCGGCGGACATGCTGGCAATGCTGCTGGCCTCACTGGAAGCCGACCGCGAAGCGATTCGCGCCGCCAGCGAAGCCCGTGATCAGAACGCATTGATCGAACGCGTGCATCGCCTGCACGGCGCGACTCGATATTGTGGCGTGCCGCAATTGCGCGCGGCCTGTCAACGCAGTGAAACCCTGCTCAAACAGGGCGACCCCAAAGCCGTAGCGGCGCTGGAAGAGTTGGAGCGGGCGATCAATCGCCTCGCGACCCAAGCCAGGATCAGCGCCTGATCCACGGCAATGCCGGCAGCGGTATCTGCGGTTAAAGTGGTGGCCGTCAACGCTGACTCGCCACCCCGGTTCCAGGAGGAATTTATGCGCACGCTCGTTTTCAGCAGCCAGACCTACGACCGCGACAGCTTCCTCGCCGCCGCCTGCCCGGCCGGGATAGAACTGCACTTCCAGCCGGCCCGGCTCAGTCTCGACACCGCCGCCCTCGCCGATCAGCACGAGGTGGTCTGCGCCTTCATCAACGATGACCTCAGCGCCCCGGTGCTGGAGCGACTCGCCGCCGGCGGCACGCGACTGATCGCGCTGCGCTCGGCGGGCTATAACCATGTCGATCTGCTCGCAGCGAAACGCCTCGGGCTGGCCGTGGTGCGGGTCCCGGCCTATTCGCCGCATGCGGTGGCCGAACATGCGGTGGCGCTGATTCTCGCGCTCAACCGACGCCTGCACCGCGCCTACAACCGTACCCGCGAAGGCGATTTCACGCTGCACGGCCTGACCGGTTTCGATCTGGTGGGCAAGACCGTCGGCATCGTCGGCACCGGGCAGATTGGCGCGACCTTCGCGAAAATCATGCACGGCTTCGGCTGTGAGTTGCTGGCCTACGATCCGTACCCGAATCCCGAAGTCGTGGCCTTGGGCGCACGTTATCTGAGCCTGCCGGAATTGCTCGCGCAGTCGCGGATCATCAGCCTGCACTGCCCGCTCAACGCGCAAAGCAAACACTTGATCAATCGTGAATCACTGGCGCACCTGCAACCGGGGGCGATGTTGATCAACACCGGACGCGGCGGCCTGGTGGACACGCCGGCGCTGATCGACGCCCTGAAGGACGGCCAACTGGGCTATATGGGACTGGATGTGTATGAGGAAGAGGCGCAGCTGTTTTTCGAGGATCGCAGCGACTTGCCGTTGCAGGACGACGTGCTGGCGCGGCTGCTGACCTTCCCGAATGTGATCATCACCGCGCATCAGGCGTTTCTGACCCACGAGGCGCTGGGCGCGATTGCCGCAACCACCCTGCACAACATCGCGACCTGGGCTGCTGGCGCGCCGCAGAACCAGGTCGAAGGCTGAGGATTACCGGCTTATTTCGGCGACAGCGACGAGGCCAGGATCAGCAATGCCAGCCAGCCAAAACCGAAGAAGCGTTGCTTCATCGAGTGGCCGTTACGCAGCAGGAACCAGACAAAGACCATCGGCAACAGAAACACCATGATCTTCAACCAGCCTTCCACCGGACGCGAACCGTCGGCGTTGGCCTGGGGTTGCGCAGCGGGCTCAGGTTGTCGACGGCGGCGACCGACCGCGGCCGGTGTCACTCTCGGCACTGGCTCCGGGGCTGGCGGCGGGACAAAGGCTTCAGGCACGGACTTGTTGCGCGGCAGGCTGCCAAATGAAATCGTTCCCGCTGCGGCGGCGACCGTCGCCTGCGGCGGATTGTGCCCGTGCTGCTGCGCCATCGGCGCGCCACAATGAATGCACGCCTTCGCTTCCGAGCTGATGCTCCGCTTGCATTCATAACATTCGATCAGCGCCATGTTCCGTTCCCTCAGAGTGAAGGGCGGCAGTTTGCCATGAGCGCCGAGCAATTTGAACCGGATCGAAGGTCGCACACGTACGCCATCCTGCAATCCTGCCCGTGCTAGCATGTCGCGCAGATTTGGAGGACCCATGGTCGAACACGATTTCCGCTACACCCTGATGAACCCGCAACACACCCTCACCGAATGCCGCGCCCTCGTACCGGGCCGCTATCAGGTCACCGGCAACGGTGGCTCGATCCGCAACGGTGACGTCCTGTTGGTCACCCTCAAAGGCAGCAAGGACTTGTCCATGCGCCTGACCGTCGACACCGTGCGCCACCTGATCAATCCGCCGGGCCAATGGACCGCGATGACCACGGGCCCGGTGTTCGGCGAACTGGCGATCCACACCTGGCAGGTCAACTGCGACAGCTGCGCCAAAGAGCTGAACTTCGAGTTCGCGGTGGACGCCAAGCTGGGCAAGAACGCCGAGAAACCGGCCGCCACGGCGCGCATCGCCGAGCTGGGCTGGAAAGCCGTCGGCGACAAGCACCTGTGCCCGAAATGCCAGGAGCCTGCGTGATGAAACGCCTTGCCCTGCCGCTGTTGGTCGGTGCCGCTCTGGTGGGCTGCGCCGCAGAGCCTGTGCAATTGCAGCAGAATCGCAGCTACATTCTGGAGTGGATCGGCGAGCGGCCATTGATGGATTACAGCCATCTGACCGTGACCCTCGGTGACGATGGCCGCGCGTATGGCAACGGCGGTTGCAACCACTGGTTCGCGCCGTACACCCTCGAAGGCGACAAGCTGAGCTTCGGCCCGATCGGCAAGACCCGCAAACTCTGCGCCCCGGCGCTGATGGAGCAGGAACAACGCTTCCTGCAGGCGCTGCAAGGCGTCGAGCGGTGGGACATCTCACCGATCGAGCAGATGCGTTTCTGGCCGGCGGAAGGCAAGCCGCTGCGTTGGTGGCTGGAAGAGGGTTAACCCCCTTAGACGCACACTGAGGTTACTGTGGCGAGGGAGCTTGCTCCCGCTCGGCTGCGCAGCAGTCGCAAAACCGTTAACCGCGCGTTGCCGGAGACACCGAGTCAGCAGGGTTTGGGGCCGCTTCGCGGCCAAGCGGGAGCAAGCTCCCTCGCCACAAAGGCCCATTCAGCTCACTTTGTCGCCTGCAACGCCTGCAGCTTGGCCATCACCCCCGCCGCCGTCTGCTCGCCCAGCAACTGTTCACGCACTTTGCCCTTGTTGTCGATGATGTAGGTCACCGGCAGGGCCTCACTGCGCGGCAGGTCGAACAGGTCGGCCGGATCCTGCGCCAGCACGATGAACTTGATGCCCAGCTTCTCGCTGGCGCTCTTCAGGTCTTCACCCTGCACGTTGTCGAAGTTGACCCCGAACACGCCGATGTTCTTGCTCTTGAGCTCGTCAGCCAGATGATTGAGTTCAGGAATTTCCGTGCGGCACGGGCCACACCACTCGGCCCAGTAATTGATGACTACCCATTGCTTGTCCAGACGCTCGGACGCAACTTTCTGACCGTTCTGGTCAACCCCGTAGTCATTGCCGCAGCCCCCCAGCATCAACGCCCCGATTATCGTCAATGCCGCTGCCAATCGCCGTGTCATGTCATGTTCCCTGGTCAAAAATTGAAGGCGCCTGCGACCCATCGCCTCTGAAGGTTCTGGATTGCGCGCTGCACAGTTAGAATAGCCGCCACTTTACGCCAGAAGCGACCCGCCATGACCGATCTGACGCTTTATCACAATCCGCGCTGCTCGAAATCCCGCGGCGCACTGGAACTTCTCGAGGCCCGTGGCCTGACCCCAAACGTGGTGCGTTACCTGGAAACGCCGCTGGACGCCGCGCAGATCAAGGCCTTGCTCGGCAAGCTCGGGATCAGCGCACGGCAACTGCTGCGCACGGGAGAAGATGAATACAAAATGCTTCAGCTGGCGGACACGAGCCTCAGCGAAGCGCAACTGATCGCCGCCATCGCCGAACACCCGAAACTGATGGAGCGGCCGATTCTCGAAGTCGGCGACAAGGCCGTGATCGGCCGTCCTCCGGAGCAGATCCTGGAGCTGTTGCCGTGAGCGCGCCATACATTCTGGTTCTGTATTACAGCCGCAACGGTTCGACCAACGAGATGGCCCGGCAGATCGCCCGCGGTGTCGAGCAGGCCGGCCTCGAAGCGCGCCTGCGTACCGTACCGGCGATTTCCACCGAGTGCGAAGCCGTGGCCCCGGGCATCCCTGACGAAGGCGCGCTCTACGCCACCCTCGATGACCTGAAGAATTGCGCCGGTCTGGCCCTTGGCAGCCCGACGCGCTTCGGCAACATGGCCGCACCGCTCAAGTACTTCCTCGACGGCACCAGCAACCTGTGGCTGACCGGCGCGCTGGTCGGCAAACCGGCCGGCGTGTTCACCTCCACCGCCAGCCTGCACGGCGGCCAGGAAACCACTCTGTTGTCGATGATGCTGCCACTGTTGCACCACGGCATGCTGATCACCGGCCTGCCGTATAGCGAGTCGGCGCTGCTGGAAACCCAGGGCGGCGGCACGCCGTATGGCGCCAGTCATCACGCCGGGGCCGATGGCAAAAAAGGCCTTGATCAGCACGAGATCGCGCTGTGTCGCGCACTCGGCGCACGCCTGGCGAAAACCGCGCAAAAACTGGAGAGCTGACATGGCCCGGAAGCCGAAAGTCCTGCCCAGCGTTGAATGGCTGGAGCCGCGTGTACGGGCGATGCGGGTGATCAGCCTGCTGTGCTTTTTCGGCCTGGCAGGATTGCTGGCGGCTTATTACCTGGGATTCGCCGACCTGCACGGCGCCCGACCGTGGGTGATTCTGCTGGTCGAGCTGATCCCGTGGCTGATCCTTGCGCCGGGCATGCTCACGGGCAACGCACGCGCGCACTCGTGGATGTGCTTTGTGGTGAATCTGTATTTCATCAAGGGCGCGCTGGCGGCGTATGACCCCAACCGGCAGCTGTTTGGCGTGCTGGAGATGGTCGCGAGCCTGGCGCTGTTCTGCGCGGCGCTGCTGTATGTGCGGTGGCGGTATCAGTTGAATCGCAAGCTGGCGGGTGAAGGCGAGATTTCCGTCGCCTGATCTGACGCCTTCGCGAGCAAGCCCGCTCCCACATTTGAAATGTATTCCCTCTGTGGGAGCGGGCTTGCTCGCGAATGGAGCGATGCGGTCTTAATGATTGACGGTGTAAGCAAGCATCATCGAAATCTGGCTCATCGGCCGTCCACCACTCTGTTCATGCCACTGATTGAACGCATTCTGCACCGTGGCGAGATCGCGCAGACTGGTCGGCACTTTGTCGACGATCTTCTGCGCATTCAGCGCCGCGACCACGTCATAGCTCGGCACGAACGTGTCCTTGCCGACCATGCGCAAGAAGCGTGGCGCCGACAGTCCGCCCAGCTGACTCCCGCGTTTTTTCAGGTAAGTCCACAGACCGACGATATCGGTCACCGGCCAGTCGGCGATCAGCGCGCCGAAACTGCCCTTCTCCTGCTCGACATCGAGGATGAACTGCGCATTGCGCGGCACGCTCTTGAGCTTGCCCAGGTGGCGGATGATCCGCGCGTCCTGCATCAGACGTTCGAGGTGTTCGGCGCTCATCAGCACGACTTTTTCCGGGTCGTACTTGAAGAACACTTCTTCGAAGGCCGGCCACTTGGCGTCCACCAGGCTGTGCTTGAGTCCGGCACGGAATACGCGCAGGGCCATGGTCGAGAGGTAACGATCGTCGCTGATCTTGCGCAGTTGTGCGGGAGTCTTGGGAACGGGCAGATGGGCTTCCAGTTCAGCCGCCGAACCGAAGCGGTTCAGACAGTATTCGTGCAGCCACTTGTAATCGCGCATGCCCTCTCCTATTGAATGAAACGAAGAACCCCATGTGGGAGCGGGCCCTGTGGTGAGGGGATTTAGCGAAACGTCGCACCGCCGCGATGGTAGCAAAGCTCCCCAGAAAAGCTGGGGCCGCTGCGCAGCCCATCGGGGATGAATCCCCTCACCACAAGGCTCACTCCCACAGAGATTGGGTTTACAGATTGACGACGTTGACGAAGCGCGAAGCCGCTGTCTCATCGATCTTCAGGCTGGTGAAGTCGAACAGGTTGCGGTCGGCCAGTTGCGACGGCACCACGTTCTGCAGACTGCGGAAGATGCTTTCAGTTCGACCCGGAGTCTTGCGCTCCCAGTCCAAAAGCATTTCCTTGACCACCTGACGCTGCAGGTTTTCCTGCGAACCGCAAAGGTTGCACGGGATGATCGGGAACTCCTTGAAGTCCGAGTAGGCCTGGATGTCTTTCTCGTTGCAGTACGCCAACGGACGGATCACCACGTTGCGCCCGTCGTCGGCGCGTAGCTTCGGCGGCATCGCCTTGAGGGTGCCGTTGAAGAACATGTTGAGGAAGAACGTCTCGACGATGTCGTCACGGTGGTGACCGAGGGCCATCTTGGTCGCGCCGATTTCATCGGCGAAGGTGTACAGCGTGCCGCGACGCAGGCGCGAACACAGCGAGCAGGTGGTCTTGCCTTCCGGCACCAGCTCCTTGACCACCGAGTAGGTGTCCTTCTCGACGATGTGGTACTCGACGCCCAGCTCTTTCAGGTAGGCCGGCAGCACGTGCTCGGGAAAGCCCGGCTGCTTCTGGTCCATGTTCACCGCGACGATCTCGAACTTGATCGGCGCAACCTTCTGCAGGTGCATCAGCACGTCGAGCATGGTGTAGCTGTCCTTGCCCCCGGACAGGCAGACCATGACCTTGTCACCGTCTTCGATCATGTTGAAATCGGCGACCGCTTCGCCGGCCAGGCGGCGCAGGCGCTTTTGCAGTTTGTTCTGGTTGACCGTAAGAGTGCCCATGACGCGAAATCCGTGAGGTGTGACGAAAGGCGGGCATTTTACGCAAAAACCTGCCATCGGCGCAGCATCCTGACGGACGCCCCCTGTAGGAGCTGCCGAAGGCTGCGATCTTTTGATTGTAAAAAACCCAGGTCAAAAGATCGCAGCCTTCGGCAGCTCCTACAGATGCAACTGCGATTACGCCCCGTGTTTACAGCGCGATTTGCTCTAAGCCCCTACCACCTGTGCGGTTAAGTCCTTTCTATACTGCGACTTAAGGTCGCACACATCTGAAGACCTGAATTTGCTCGGCCACCTTGGCCCGTAGGCGCTCCGCTGGGGGGCGATGGCAATAACAAGAGGAGTGACTGGCATGATCCATCACGTAGTGGGACTTTTTACCCACCCCGATCAGGAATGGAAGGAAATCCGTGGCGACCAAGAGGAAAGCATCAGCCACATGTACCTGACGCACACGCTGATCCTGGCGGCGATTCCCGCCGTTTCGGCGTTTATCGGCACCACTCAGGTCGGCTGGGTGATCGGCAACCGCGCGCCGGTGATGCTCACCGTCGAAAGCGCGATCTGGATGACGGTGATGTCGTACCTGGCGATGCTCGGCGGCGTCGCAGTGATGGGCGCCTTCGTGCACTGGATGGCCCGTACCTATGACGCCAACCCGAGCCTGGCCCGTTGCGTGGCCTTTGCCACTTACACTGCGACACCGTTGTTCGTCGGCGGGCTGGCGGCGCTGTATCCGCACATGTGGCTGGGGATGATCGTCGGCACGGCGGCCATCTGCTACACGGTTTATCTGTTGTATGTGGGGTTGCCGACGTTCATGAACATTCCGTCGGACGAAGGCTTCCTGTTTTCCAGTTCGGTGCTGGCGGTGGGTCTGGTGGTGCTGGTTGCCATCATGGCGTTCACCGTGATTGTCTGGGGCCTCGGCGTCGGGCCGGTGTACACCAACTGAGATGCATCACCCCCGAGAACAACAAGATCTGCCAACACAGGCCGCCGCAAGGCGGCCTTCTCGTTTGGCGGATGACCATTCGGCAGGTCAGCGATTCGCAAGTCCGGGAGGTTGCGGCATACTCGACGCCTCTGGAGATCCATCAAGCATGCCCGAGCAACTCAATACCCGCGTCGAAGACTGTTACCAACTCGCTGAAGCCTTTTTCAAACGTCATTTCCAACGCCCCGTCGTCAGCCTCAAGCTGCGCGGGCAAAAAGCCGGTGTCGCGCATCTGCACGAGAACCTGCTGCGCTTCAATCCGCAGCTGTACCGGGAAAACACCGAACACTTCCTCAAGCAGACCGTGGCCCACGAAGTCGCGCACCTGATCGCCCATCAACTGTTCGGCGACCGCATCCAGCCGCATGGCGAGGAGTGGCAATTGATCATGCGCGGGGTTTACGAGCTGCCGCCGGATCGCTGCCACACCTACGCAATCAAACGCCGCAGCGTGACCCGCTATATCTACAAATGCCCGTGCGCCGACAGTGATTTCCCGTTTTCGGCACAGCGCCATAGCCTGGTGCGGCAGGGGCGGCGATATTTGTGCCGGCGCTGCCGCAACACCTTGGTGTTCAGTGGAGAGATGCGGGTGGAATAGCCGGTTCGTTGCTGTATTGGAGGGCCTCATCGCTGGCAAGCCAGCTCCCACAGGTTTTGTGTCGTACACAGAGTCTGTGAACACCCCGAAAAACTGTGGGAGCTGGCTTGCCAGCGAAGGGGCCGGTACAGACGCTAGAGAATCACCTTGGCACGCCGCAACTCGGCAATCCGCTCTGCACCAAACCCTAACTCCCCCAACACCTGCTCCGTATGCTGTCCCAACCCCGCGCCCACATGCCGCGGCGCCGGCAGCGCCTCGGAGAATTTCAACGGACAGGCAATCTGCGCCTGAGTCGTACCGTCGCCACGCGGCACCTGGCTCACCACTTCCCGCGCCTGCAATTGCGGGTGCTGCAGCGCCTCGCTCAGGTTCAAGACCGGCTCGACACAGGCATCGACCCCTGCGAACAGCTCGCACAGCTCGGCAAAGTCGTGCTTCTCGAATTCAACTTTCAGCGCATCCTTCAATGACCGCTGCTGCTCGGGTTTCGGCGACAAGCCCTGCGCCGCCAGCTCCGGCCGGCCCAGCGCCGTGCACAGTTGCTGCATGAACCCCGGCTCCAGACTGCCCACCGACAGCCAGCGCCCGTCGCGCGAGCGGTAGTAATCGTAAAAGCTGCCGCCATTGAGCATCTGGTCTTCCCAATGTGGCTCCTCGCCACAGGCCAGATACCCGGCACCGGCCATGGCGTTCAGGCTGAAGGCGCAATCGGTCATGCTCACATCCAGATGCGTGCCCTGCCCGCTCTGCTGCCGGGCGATGACCGCCGCCAGCAGGCCGATCACCCCATGCAGCGACCCACCTGCGATATCCGCCACCTGCATGCCCAGCGGCAATGGCCCGCTGTCGGCGCGGCCGGTGTAACTGGCGAGCCCGGCCAGTGCGAGGTAGTTGATGTCATGCCCGGCGCGATCCTTGTACGGGCCGGTCTGGCCGTAGCCGGTGATCGACACGTAAATCAGCTTCGGGTTGATCGCCTTCAGTGCCTCGTAACCCAGACCCAGACGCTCCATCACGCCAGGACGAAACTGCTCGAGGACGATGTCGTATTCGCCCAGCAACTGCCTGACCACCTCCAGCGCTTCCGGCTGCTTGAGGTCCAGCGCGAGACTGCGCTTGTTGCGATTCAGGTAAGCGTGGCTGGCCGACACGCCCTGATCGTGCGGCGGCAACACCCGCAGCAGATCCATACGCGTTGGCGATTCGATGCGCAGCACCTCGGCGCCCATGTCCGCCAGCAACAGCGAGGCGAACGGCCCCGGTAGCAGGGTCGAGAAATCCAGAATCTTCAGTGAGGCCAACGGCGCGGACATGGGCGATCTCCTTGGGCGATGCATCCAGCCTAGGCAGCGCTGCCGCGTACGGCAATCACCGGATGCATCAGCGGCAGTGACCGTAATGCTCAAATCGCCGGCAATAAAAAACCCCTGTAGCGAGGGGATTTATCCCCGATGGACTGCGCAGTAGTCCCCTTCTATCTAAGAAGGGGCCGCTTCGCGACCCATCGGGGATAAATCCCCTCACCACAAGGGTTATCAGGCTCCAGCATTACACTGGAGCCAATTCAGATTACTTGACGTTGCTCGGAGTAGCACCTTCAGCCACACCCAAATCATCTTCCGGACGGGTATCAACGATACCGCGACCACCCGAGGCCAGCTCGGATTGCAGTACGTCGGTGTCCAGCTCTTTCACCCACTTGGCAACCACGATGGTCGCTACAGCGTTGCCGACCAGGTTGGTCAGGGCGCGGGCTTCGGACATGAAGCGGTCGATACCGAGGATCAGCGCCAGACCGGCCACCGGCAGGTGACCGACCGCCGACAGGGTGGCGGCCAGCACGATGAAGCCCGAACCGGTCACACCGGCTGCGCCTTTGGAGGACAGCAGCAACACCACCAGCAGGGTGATCTGATGGGTGATGTCCATGTGCGTATCGGTGGCCTGAGCAATGAACACTGCAGCCATGGTCAGGTAGATCGCGGTACCGTCGAGGTTGAACGAATAACCGGTCGGGATCACCAGACCCACCACCGATTTCTTCGCGCCCAGACGCTCCATCTTGATCAGCATGCGTGGCAGTACCGATTCCGACGAGGAAGTACCCAGTACGATCAGCAGCTCTTCACGGATGTAGCGGATCATCTTCAGCACGCTGAAGCCGTGAGCGCGGGCAATACCGCCGAGCACGATCAGGATGAACAGCAGGCAAGTGACGTAGAAGCAGATCATCAGTTGACCCAACTGCACCAGCGAGCCGACACCGTAGGCACCGATGGTGAACGCCATCGCACCGAAGGCACCGATTGGCGCGAGCTTCATGATCATGTTGATGATGTTGAACATCACGTGGGCGAAGCGATCAATGAAGTCGAGGATCGGACGGCCGTAGTCACCCAGGCGATGCAGGGCGAAACCGAAGATCACCGAGAACATCAGCACTTGCAGAATGTCACCGGTGGCGAACGCGCCGACGATGGTGGTCGGGATCACGTTGAGCAGGAAGCCGACCACGCTCTGATCGGCGCCTTGCTGCACGTAGGTCGCGACTTTCGAGGCGTCCAGGGTGCTGACGTCGATGTGCATGCCGTTGCCCGGCTGCACGATGTTGACCACGATCAGGCCGACCAGCAGGGCGATGGTCGAAACGATTTCGAAGTACAGAAGTGCGTAACCGCCAGTCTTGCCGACCGACTTCATGCTTTGCATGCCGGCGATGCCGCTGACCACGGTGCAGAAGATGATCGGGGCGATGATCATTTTGATCAGTTTGATGAACCCGTCACCCAGTGGCTTTACCGCCACACCGAACTGCGGGTAGTAGTGGCCGAGCGCAATACCGATGATGATTGCGACGATCACCTGGAAATACAGGGATTTGTACAGTGGCTGACGAGTCGTCATTGCAAGTTTCCTCAAGCGTCCCGCGGGCAACATCCATCTGTTGAGCGCGGAACCTGAATTGCGAACCCTCCTGCACTGGAGGGATTTGTTGTTCGAGCGGCGCCTGTCCCACGGGATAAACGCACACTTCTGTCGCTCTTATCGCAAACGCCGTGCCACTTTGGTGCAATTCGCTGCAAGCCTTTTGATATCAAGGTATGCAGGGTGGTTTTTGTCACCGCCCGGTGACGCAATTGTGGCGGATTTCCGCCAACTCAGCGGGTCTCGTCCTACAATTTGGCGGAAATCCGCCTTGTTGTCGTGCGCATGCCCCGGCTACCATCCGGCGCCTGAGGAAGGATCTGCCGCTTATGCGCGAACGTACCATCGCCAGTCATTTCGCCCGTGCCGCCCTCGGTGGCGCACGCCGTTCGGGGTTCGACTATGCGCCGCTGCTGCAGCAACTGGGCATCAGCCCCGAGTTGCTTGATGAGCCACGAGCGCGCATCGCCCCGGAGCAATTCACCCAACTGCTGCAGAGCCTGTGGCTGGCACTGGATGACGAATACCTGGGCTTCGGCAACGCGCCGAGCAAACCCGGCAGCTTCGCAATGATGTGCCACGCGCTGATCCACTGCCGCAATCTGGAGAAGGCACTGCAACGCGGTTTATTGTTTTATAGCCTATTCCCCGAGGCCCCGCGCCTGAGCCTGAGTCGCGAAGACGAATGGGTGCGCCTGAGCCTCGACGATTCGCAGCTATGGGACCCGGATCACTTTCTCAGCGAGAGCCTGCTGGTGATCTGGCATCGCCTCGGCAGTTGGCTGATCGGCCAGCGGATTCGGCTGGAGCAGGCCACCTTCAGTTACCCGAAACCGGCGCACGGCGCCGAGTACGACCTGCTGTTCCCCTGCCCGCTGGTGTTTGGCGCCGAGCACAGCAGCCTGCTGTTTCACAGCCGCTACCTGCACATGCCGCTGTTGCAGGACGAACGCACCCTTAAGCATTTCCTCGAACGCTCGCCCGCCGACCTGCTGTCACGTCCCGACGACGGCGACAGCCTCAGCAGTCGCCTGCGCCGCTTGCTCAGCCGCGACAGTGCGCACTGGCCGGACCTCGAGGCGGTGGCCGCGCAGTTGCACATCAGCCCGCAAACCCTGCGCCGGCATTTGCGCGAGGAAGGCAGCAGTTTTCAGGAATTGAAGGATCAGTTGCGCCGCGACATCGCGATTTATCACCTGGGACGGGCGGATCTGTCGTTGCAACAGATTGCCGAGCAGTTGGGGTTTTCCGAGCCGTCGGCGTTTCACCGGGCTTTCAAGAAATGGACCGGGCTGACACCGGGGGCGTATCGGGCGCAGGAGCAGTGATCTGCTCGCGGTTTGTGGCGCCTTGACTGGCCTCATCGCTGGCAAGCCAGCTCCCACAGGTTTTAATGTCTTTCAAGGAATTTGTATACGACTCGGACACTGTGGGAGCTGGCTTGCCAGCGATAGCGCCCGAAAGACCAACACCTAAACCGCAGGAAACTGAATCCTGAACGCCGCCCCGCCCATCGGCGAATCCCCGAGCATCAGCTTGGCGTTGTAGCTCTCGATGATGTCCTTGACCACCGCCAGACCGATGCCCTGCCCCGGATGTTGGCGATCCAGACGCTCACCGCGCTCAAGGATCCGCGCGCGCTGATTCGGCGGCACACCGGGGCCGTCGTCTTCGATGCACAACTCGATGCCGGCCAGGCTCTCGCGCACGCTGATGCGCACTTCGCTCAGGCACAGGCGATACGCGTTCTCCAGCAGGTTGCCCATCATCTCCAGCAGTGCGCCCTGCTCGATTGGCACGTAGCAGTGCTCCGGCAGATCGAAGGCCACCCGCACACGTTTGTCGCGGTAGACCTTGTCCAGCGTGTCGCACAGGCTCTTGAGCACCGGTTGCAGTCGCACCTGATGGCGCACCAGACCGCTTTTGCGCAGGCTGGCCCGTTGCAGTTGATAGCTGATCTGCTGACTCATGCGCTCGATCTGGGTCTGCAGGACCCAGGCCTGATCGCGGTCCTCGGGACGCTGAGCCATGTCTTCGCTGACCCCTTGCAACACCGCCAGCGGGGTTTTCAGGCTGTGCGCCAGATCATCGAGGGAGTCGCGGTAGCGGCTGCGCTGTTGACGCTCGCTGTGCAGCAAGCGGTTGAGCGAGCCGGTCAGGCGCAGCAGTTCGCGCGGGTGCTGTTCGGTGAGGCTTTCGCGGGTGCCGCTTTCGATTTCATCGAGTTCCTGACTGAGCCGGCGCAATGCCTTGAGGCCCCAGGTCAGGCCGATCCACAACAGCGCCAGCAGCACCAGCAACGCGGCGCCGAAGCCCAGGTAGAGATTTTCGCGCAGGCCTTCGAGGGTGTTTTCGTATTCACGCACCGGTTGCAGGGCGACGATACTGAAGGCCGCACTCTTGCCGCCGAGCAGTTTGACTTCGACGTCGTAGACGAAGAACTCCTGGCCGTTGCTCTCGCGGATCCGCGCGAACTCGTTGCCCATGCCGTCGTAGCGCGGCTTGTAGTTGATCTGCTCTTCCTGCGTGCCTTTCGAACGCCAGACCAGTTTGCCCTCGCGGTCGTAGATGTAGCCAAGCAAGCGGTTGTCGGTGAGGTTGAAACGCTCATCCGGCAACTGCGTCGGCATCACCAGTTGACCACTATCGATACGCGCCGCCGAGATCAGCGTGGTGACGTCCGAGGCCAGGCGCTGCTCGATCGAGTCTTGCAACGCCAGGCTGAATGCGCCCTGCATGGCCGGCAGCAAGCCGAGCATGAACAACACCGCCAACGTGGTGGCGGCGAGCATCAAGCGAACGCGAAGCGAACGAATCAAGTGCAGCGCTCATTGAACAGGTAGCCGAGACCGCGCACGGTGTCGATCGGCTTGAACCCGCCCGGGCCCTCAAGCTTGCGGCGCAGGCGGCCGACCAACACTTCGATCACGTTCGGATCACGCTCGTCGTCATCCGGGTAGAGCTGTTCCATCAGGCGATCCTTGGGCACCACTTGCTGGTGGTGGCGCATCAGGTATTCAAGGATGCGGTATTCGTAGGCGGTCAGCGCCAGCGGCTCGTCATCCAGCGACGCCTGCTTGCGATTGAGGTCGAGCAGCAGCGGCCCGGCAACGATGGTCGACTGGGTAAAGCCGCTGGAACGGCGCAGCAAGGCGTTGAGTCGGGCATCGAGTTCTTCGAACTGGAATGGCTTGACCACGTAGTCGTCGGCACCGGCAGCGAGGCCTTCGACTTTGTCCTGCCAGTTGCCGCGCGCGGTGAGGATCAGGATCGGAAAGGTCTTGCCGGTCGAGCGCAACTGCCGGATCAAGTCCAGACCGCCCATGCCCGGCAGACCGAGATCGATCACCGCCAGATCGAAGTTGAACTGTCCGGTCTGGTACAGCGCCTCTTCGGCATTGGCCACGGACTCGACCACGTGACCGCTCTCCGTCAGGCGGGTTTGCAGGTGATGGCGCAACAGCGCTTCGTCTTCGACGACCAACAGTTTCATAACGCTCTCCCGGGTGAATCAAAAACTCCAGCTTCAACAGCATACCTGTGAGGGCGAGTCTGCTCGCGAAGGCGACGGCACAGGCGACACTTTCTCATTGCTGTTCGATCAGGTGCAAGGTTAGCAAGCCGCCCCTGTACCTGCCCTGAACGCCCGGTGAACCCGCACTGAATCAAATCGACTAGGCTGTCCTGACCACTTTCGATAAGGAGACCGACCATGCGCCTGTTTTTCGCCCTCGCCCTGCTTGCGGCCAGCAGTCTGGCCAACGCCGCGATCAAGACTCAGGAAATTCCCTACCAGAGCGCCGACGGCACCCAACTGATCGGCTACTACGCCTACGACGACGCGATCAAGGGCAAACGCCCGGGGATCGTCGTGGTGCACGAATGGTGGGGCCTGAACGACTACGCCAAACGCCGCGCCCGCGACCTCGCCGAACTGGGCTACAGCGCACTGGCGATCGACATGTACGGCGAAGGCAAGAACACCGAGCACCCGAAAGATGCGATGGCGTTCATGCAGGCCGCGACCCAGGATGCCGCTGCCTCCAGCAAACGCTTCGAGGCCGGGTTGAACCTGCTGAAAAAGCAGCCACAGACCGACGTGAATAAAATCGCCGCCATCGGTTACTGCTTCGGCGGCGGCGTGGTGCTCAATGCGGCGCGTCAGGGCGAGCCGCTGGCGGGTGTGGTGAGTTTCCACGGCGCACTGGCGACCAAGACGCCGGCGACGCCTGGCAGTGTGAAGGCGAAGGTTCTGGTCGAGCACGGTGCGCTGGACAGCATGGTCACCCCGGCCAACGTCAGCGACTTCAAGGCTGAAATGGACAAGGCCGGCGCCGACTACACATTCGTCAGCCTCGACGGCGCCAAGCATGGCTTCACCAACCCGGATGCCGATCGTTTGAGCCACGGTGAACACGGTGGCCCGGATATCGGCTACAACAAAGCCGCCGATGAAAAGTCCTGGGCGGACATGAAGGCGTTCTTCCAGAAAATCTTTGGCTGATCCATTCCCCCCCCTGTAGGAGCTGCCGAAGGCTGCGATCTTGGCTTTTTAAAGATCAAGATCAAAAGATCGCAGCCTTCGGCAGCTCCTACAGGTTTGACCTTACCGCCGGGTAAAGGATTTGGCTCTACCCAGCATCCGCGCCAACCGGCAAAATGCCCGCCATGAATTCCAATCCGCCCCTCCCCGCCTGCTGCACCCCGCTCGACGCCCATTGGCCGTTGCCCAACGTGTTGCCCGAAACCGTTCTGCTCAGCACCCGTTTCGACCCGAAACAATTGCTCAGCGATGACTTCCAGCGCTGCGCCATCGAACCGCCGCCGAGCATTCAGCGCTCGGTTGCCAAGCGCCAGGCAGAGTTTCTTGCCGGGCGGATCTGCGCCCGGGCCGCGTTGCAGCAACTGGAAGGCTCCAGCGTGATTCCGGCGATTGGCGAAGACCGTGCGCCGGTGTGGCCGGCGCACATCTGCGGCTCGATCACCCACAGCACCGGGCGTGCGGCGGCGATTGTCGCCAACAAGCAGCACTGGCGTGGCTTGGGCATGGACCTGGAAAACCTGCTGGACAGCGACCGCGCCGAACGCCTGGCCGGGGAGATCCTGACGCCTGCGGAACTGCAGCGCATGGCCGCCGCCCCTCGCGATCAACTGGGGTTGTGGGTGACCCTGACGTTTTCGGTGAAAGAAAGCCTGTTCAAGGCGCTGTATCCGATTGTGCAGAAGCGCTTTTATTTCGAGCACGCCGAGGTGCTGGAGTGGACGGAGCAAGGCCGGGTGCGCTTGCGCCTGCTGACTGATCTGTCTGGTGAATGGCGTCATGGCAGTGAGCTGGAGGCGCAATTTGGTGTGCAGGAGGGACAGTTGTTGAGTCTGGTCAGCATTCCTGCCTGAGGATTTTTTAGCGCCGGTGTGGGCCTCATCGCTGGCAAGCCAGCTCCCACAGGTTCCGGACCGTGCACAATACCTGTGGGAGCTGGCTTGCCAGCGATGGGGCCAGCAAAACCACCACAAAACTCAGCGGCGCTCCTGATTCCGCGGCCAACTCAGACTGAAGCAAGCCCCGCCCAGACTCTTGCTCTTGTTGATCAGCGCCCGACCGTCATGCCAATGGATGATCCGCCGCACAATCGACAACCCCAGCCCATGCCCGCCCGACGCCCGCGTGCGACTGTCATCCAGACGCAGAAACGGCGTGAAGATCCGCTCCCACGCCACCTCCGGCACGCCCGGCCCGTCATCCTCGACATCGACCCGGCAGCGCAACTGCCCGACTTGATAACTCACCGTGACTTTCGAGCGCGCATGGCGCATCGCGTTGCTCACCAGATTCTGCAACGCGCGGTGCAGGAAGCGCGGCTCAGCCTCGACCCAGGCGCCGTCGTTATCCGCGGCTGACAGGCACAACCCACGCTGCACCGTGACCCCGGCACGCAACGGCGCCAGTTCTTCGATCACCTGATTGACCAGCGCATCGAGGTCGATGCGTTGAAAGGTCAGCGCCGGCGAGCCCTGCTCCAGCCGCGCGTAAGTGAGCATTTCGTCCACCAGTTTATCGAGATCCTCGATGTCGTGGTCCATGCCCTCGCGGTACTTTTCCAGCGCTTGCGGGGTGGTGGCCGAGCCGATCATCTCCAGGCCGAAACGCAGGCGCGCCACCGGCGTACGCAACTCGTGGGACACCGCACGCACCAGCTCGCGCTGGATCGCCAGCAATTGCTGCAAGTGCTCGGCCATGCCGTTGAACGCAGCCGCCAGCCGCCCCACCGAGTCAGCCCCTCGGGCCGGTACACGGGTTTCCAGACTGCCCTTGGCGATGCGCGTGGCCGCGGCTTCGAGGCCGCGCAAGCGCCGTTCGAGCTGGCGCACCAGCAGATAAACGATCAGGCCGATCAGGCTCAGGCCGAGGGCCGCGATCAACACCAGCCATTGCGGCGGGTACGGATTCATCTGATACAGCGGGCCGATCTCCAGCACCCACGGCGTGCCGACCATACCGGCAAACACCCGGATCGAATCCCCGCCCTTGCCCAGCGCCATCACGGTGTCGCCCTCGGACACGCGACGGCTCTGGTCTTCGTCCATATCGGCCTCATTGACCGTGACCAGCCGCAGATCGAAACCGAAGCCCTTCTCTTCCTTTAATTGCGCCAGCCGCTTGGGCTGTTCGCCGACCGGCACCCGCACCAGCTCATCGGCCAGCAGGTAAATGGTCGCGCGTGCCAGTTGTTCGCTGATCTGTTGTACGTCACCGGTCAGCAGCAGCTGCTCCTTGTCGCTGACCAGTCGGTAGACCCGCGCCGCATGCGGGCCGGTCTGCTCCACCAAGGCCTGACCGCGCTGCACCCGGGCGCGCTGGGACAGATCCAGGTTGGTCTCGGAAAACGTCTTCAGCGCCAGCGGAATTCCCAGCAGCCGCTCCCAGACCAGCAGCGCCCGATGGCGCTCGGTCTCGTTCATCGGTTGCAGGTTGTCGGCCATCAGCGAGAACGTGCCGTGGGCCAGGCGCTCGCGGTACTGCTCGCTGCGCACCTGATTGAGCAGGTGCAGCGCCAGCACGCCGAGCACCGCCACCAGAATCAGCGCCGCGCACATGCCGCCATAGATGCGCAGGAAGATCGAGTTCACAGCGCCAGATCCACGCAGGCCTCAGGCACGAACAGATAACCTTTGCTGCGGATGGTCTTGATCAGGCGCGGGTGATCGGGGTCGTCGCCGATTTTCGGGCGTATGCGCGAGATGCGCACGTCGATCGAGCGATCCTGGCCGTCGTAGCCGATGCCGCGCAGCGCGGTAAAAATTTCTTCGCGGGAGAGGATGCGTCCGGCATTCGACACCAGCAACCAGAGCAGATCGAATTCGGCACTGGTCAATTCGATGCCGTTGTCACTGAGCCAGGCTTCACGCAAGGCGTTGTCCACCACCAGCGGGCCGAATTGCAGGCGACGGCTTTTTTCCGCGACGGGTTCGGCTGTGTCACTGCGGCGCAGCAACGCCTGGATCCGCGCCAGCAACAGCCGTGGCCGCACCGGTTTGCACACATAATCGTCGGCGCCGAGGTCGAGGCCCTGAATCTGATCGGCATCGTCGGTGCGCGCGGTGAGCATCAGGATCGGCCCGTCATAACGGTCGCGCACCTTGCGGCAGATGCTCAGGCCGTCTTCACCGGGCAGCATCAGGTCGAGGATCACCAGGTCCGGCTGCTCCTTGATGATCCGCGCTGCCGCCAGCGCGCCGTTGCCTTCGATCTCCACGCGCAATCCATTGGCTTGCAGGTATTCGCGGGTGAGTTCGGCCAGACGCTGGTCGTCCTCGACTATCAATACCTGCCAGGCTTCTTGCTCCACCAGTGACCTCTGCTTGCTGTTTTTATTAATAAGGCAGAAACGCATTGCCCTATGTAGGAGCTGCCGCAGGCTGCGATCTTTTGATTTTAAAAAGCAAGATCAAAAGATCGCAGCCTGCGGCAGCTCCTACACAGGTGTGCGGTTGCCCGCAGATTCGGATCCTCCGGTCTTTTTGTCATCTTTCGGGAGGATAAGAATGGGTAAACACCGCTCGATTGTATAAACGGCGTACAGCCAGAACACAAGTCGCCAAATGCGTTCGGACACGGCGGTTTTTTGTGGTAGGGTTCGCGCCCTTAAAAATCCGCTGAAGCGTTTTTCCCGAGTGAAAAACAGTGACAAACGGTCTAGCTCAGCAGGTTCGCGGCCTACACGGTAATTCCTGGTTTCTTACACAATTTACGCACAGGTTTATCCACAGCTAGTACGTTGCAAGCCCCCTCGAAACGCATTATCTTGTAGCACGGCGCAAGGAGAGACCCTACATATAGGGTTTTCCGCTCAAACGCCCAACCACATTTCGGACCTGAAACTCAAGCGCTTTATTGCCGGTTTCCGGTTGAACCAAGCAAGTTTTTCAAAGACCAAACCGCACTTGCGGATGGCACCGTTTTTCAGGTTGGAAACGACCGGAACGGTACGGGTGTTGCAGTCATGACTGTCACCCAGGAAGGAATCCGGCTCGAGCCCTGGCTCGCAGCCAAAAACTTCGGCAAGGATGCGGCGTCATTAGCCTTTTTCCTACTGGTCCGAAGTTGTTATGCCCGACGCCCGTCGGTTGTAGTGCTTCGGACCAGAACGGTGAGCACCATGATGGTGCCCAAACAAACATAGAGAATGTGGAGATCACCCCCCATGCAAACCGACACAACTCGCGAGAACCCGCAGGGCACCTTGCCGCAGGCCGCCGATTCGAATTCGGATCTGGCTGCCACCGCGCCGGGTCAACTGCGCGTGATCAAGCGTAATGGCACTGTCGTTCCTTACACCGATGACAAGATCACCGTCGCTATCACCAAAGCGTTTCTCGCAGTTGAGGGCGGCACCGCTGCCGCTTCGTCGCGAATCCACGACACCGTTGCCCGTCTGACCGAACAGGTCACCGCGACCTTCAAGCGTCGCATGCCGTCGGGCGGCACCATCCACATCGAAGAAATCCAGGACCAGGTCGAACTGGCCCTGATGCGTGCCGGCGAGCAGAAAGTCGCTCGCGACTACGTGATCTACCGTGACGGCCGTTCGAAAGAACGCGCTGCCCACGCTCCGGTCGAAGCTGCGGTCGACGCGCACCCGTCGATCCGTATCACCCGCGCCGACGGCAGCCTCGCGCCGCTGGACATGGGCCGCCTGAACACCATCGTCACCGAAGCCTGCGAAGGCCTGGCTGAAGTCGATGGCGACCTGATCCAGCGCGAAACCCTGAAAAACCTGTACGACGGCGTGGCCCTGAACGACGTCAACACCGCACTGGTAATGACCGCGCGTACCCTGGTTGAACGTGAGCCGAACTACTCGTTCGTGACCGCGCGCCTGCTGATGGACACCCTGCGTGCCGAAGGCCTGGGCTTCCTGGGTGTGGCCGAAAGCGCCACTCACCACGAAATGGCCGAGCTGTACGCCAAGGCGCTGCCAGCCTACGTTGCCAAAGGTATCGAGTTCGAACTGCTGAACCCTGTGCTGGCCACCTTCGACCTGGAAAAACTGGGCAAGGCGATCAACCACGAGCGCGATCAGCAATTCACCTACCTGGGCCTGCAGACCCTGTACGACCGTTACTTCATCCTCTATGATTGCGTTAGTTTAGAAGTGTGTAATATATTCTTCTTTGTAGTTGTCTTTTGCCTTGTTATGGTTG
>NZ_JBIUVO010000057.1:0-420 GCF_044742995.1 Pseudomonas sp. NPDC087803 | reverse complement strand
CCAGGCTGGCGAGCGTTTCGAACTGCCGCAGAACTTCTTCATGCGCGTGGCCATGGGCCTGGCGATCGAAGAGAAGCAGAAAGAAGACCGTGCAATCGAGTTCTACAACCTGCTGTCGTCCTTCGACTACATGGCTTCGACTCCGACCCTGTTCAACGCCGGTACCCTGCGTCCACAGCTGTCGAGCTGCTACCTGACCACCGTTCCGGACGATCTGTCGGGCATCTACCACGCGATCCACGACAACGCCATGCTGTCGAAATTCGCTGGCGGCCTGGGCAACGACTGGACGCCGGTTCGTGCACTGGGTTCGTACATCAAGGGCACCAACGGCAAGTCGCAAGGCGTGGTTCCGTTCCTGAAAGTGGTGAACGACACCGCTGTAGCCGTCAACCAGGGCGGCAAGCGCAAAGGCGCTGT
>NZ_JBIUVO010000056.1:0-35178 GCF_044742995.1 Pseudomonas sp. NPDC087803 | reverse complement strand
CAAGCCCTGGTAGCGCGACTGATCATCCTCGGCGAGATGAACCAGATGATTGGCCAGTCGAGTACCGAAGTGTCGGCCATCGCTCCGAGCTTGATCGCGATGTAGATCGACACCGACAAGATCCGTGACGTTATCGGTAAAGGTGGCGCGACCATCCGTGCGATCTGCGAAGAAACCAAGGCTTCGATCGACATCGAAGACGACGGTTCGATCAAGATCTTCGGCGAAACCAAGGATGCCGCAGAAGCTGCTCGTCAGCGCGTTCTGAGCATCACCGCAGAAGCTGAAATCGGCAAGATCTACGTCGGCAAGGTTGAGCGCATCGTCGACTTCGGCGCATTCGTCAACATCCTGCCGGGCAAGGACGGTCTGGTGCACATCTCGATGCTGAGCGACGCTCGCGTAGAGAAAGTCACCGACATCCTGAAAGAAGGCCAGGAAGTGGAAGTGCTGGTACTGGACGTGGACAACCGCGGCCGTATCAAGCTGTCCATCAAAGACGTGGCAGCAGCCAAGGCTTCGGGCGTTTAATCAGCCCACAGCTTTAGCGCAATGAAAATGCCCCGCCGTGAAAACGGCGGGGCATTTTTTTGTCTGCCATAAAAACGCCTTTGTGGCGAGGGAGCTTGCTCCCGCTCGGCTGCGCAGCAGTCGTAAAAAACATCAGCCTCAGAAAGCTTGGGGTCGCTGCGCAACCCAGCGGGAGCAAGCTCCCTCGCCACAAGTAATAATCGGCAGAGACAACGCTCAAATTTGCCGCCGCCCGAGACCGGTGCTAGGTTTAGCCCACCCGCCCGTGTAGCTCAGCCGGTAGAGCAGCGCACTCGTAACGCGAAGGTCGCAGGTTCGATTCCTGTCTCGGGCACCACTTCCCTTATTTGACCCTGCGGCTCAGATCCTCAACGGTGCGTTTGAGCTGATCCATGGCGCGATCCTGATCGTTGATTTTCTGCTTCAGGCTGGAAATCTCGCTGCTGGCGGAGTTCGAACTCGAGCCGCTGTTGCGCTTGAGGTCTTCGACCTGGCGTCCGAGGGTGTCCAGTTGCCGGTCCTGATCCTTGACCTTGTTCCTCAAGTCGTCAATTTCCTTGCCGCTGGAGCTTGAGCTCGAACCACTGCTGCGTTTGAGCTCTTCAATCTGGCGTGACTGGTCGCGGACGCTATCGCGCATCTTTTGCAGTTCGTCGATGCTGATATCGCTGCGGATGACCACATCCTTGCCGTAATCGTTGTGAATCAGCGAAACCTTGTCGCCATAGGACGAGCTGCTGTTACTCAGTTCAACCGCCATGGCGCTGGCCGGCAGCAGCATGGCAGCGAGCAGGGCACTAACAGACACAACGGAACAAATCTTCGAAAAGCTGCGCATCACGGGTTTTCCTTGTGGACAGCGAGGGTGAGTGCCGTTATGGCACATCGCTATGACTCGAAACCCGGATTTATGTTCCGCAGGTCAACTTTTTGTGCGAGAGATGTAAAGAGCCGTGTAATTCGTCATGCAAACGTCCTATATTCGGTGCCTGCATGAGCATCGCTTAGCAGTTTTCAGATGATCCCGAATGGTTCCGAAGGCCGGACAATCCGCGTCAGAGAGATCCTTGATGATCCAGATCCATCCTCCATTCTTACGATCAACGAGAACGCCATGACCGAATTAACTCAAGAGCAACGTCACGAACAAGCGCTGGAAAAATACATTCAAGACGTGCCGGATCTGAAAGAAGAGATCAAGGACCTGAGTCCTGATGATCAGAAAGACCAGATCCAGTGGGCGTTCGAGGACGAAGCCGAAGCTCAGGGCTTGCAGCCGTGGGAGTTGACGCTCAAGTACACCAGCACTCCTGAAGAGTTCGAGGCCCAGCGTCTTGTACTGCACAAGGAAGCGGCGGAAGTGTTGGGTGTCGAGTGGGACGATTACTGCGAGATGAACAATCTCGTCGTGTAAGAGCAGCCACGAGTTTCAAGCGGCAAGTCAAAGCGGAATCGCTCTGGCTTGCAGCTTGTAGCTCGCATCTTGCCGCTGCTGTTTAAAGGCTCAGACGCATCGACAGATCCACGGCCTTCACGTCCTTGGTCATCGCCCCGATCGAGATGTAATCGACCCCGGTCTCGGCAATCGGCAGCAACGTGCTTTCGTTGATGCCGCCGCTGGCTTCCAGTTTGGCCTTGCCACCGTTCAGGCGCACGGCTTCGCGCATATCATCCAGGCTCAATTCGTCGAGCATGATGATGTCGGCGCCGGCTGCCAGCGCTTCCTTCAGTTCCTCCAGGCTCTCCACTTCGACCTCCACCGGTTTGCCCGGCGCGATCTTGTGCGCGGCGGCGATGGCCTGCGCGATGCCACCGCTGGCGGCGATATGGTTTTCCTTGATCAGGAACGCGTCGTAGAGGCCGATGCGGTGGTTGTGGCAACCGCCGCAGGTCACTGCGTATTTCTGCGCCAGACGCAGGCCCGGCAGAGTCTTGCGAGTATCCAGCAGCTTGACCTGAGTCTGCGCCACGAAGTCCGCCAGATACTGTGCACGCGTTGCCACGCCGGACAGCAGTTGCAGGAAGTTCAACGCACTGCGCTCACCCGTCAGCAACGAGCGAGCCGGGCCTTCCAGATGAAACAGAGGTTGATTGGGTTTGACCCGTTCGCCGTCCCGCACCTGCCAATGCACCGCGACCCGCGGATCGAGCTGGCGAAATACCGTGTCGACCCAGGCCGTGCCGCAAATAACCGCGTCGTCGCGAGTGATGATGGTGGCTTTGGCCAGACGTTCGGCCGGGATCAGTTGCGCGGTGATGTCGCCGCTGCCGACATCTTCGAGCAACGCACGGCGCACGTTGGCTTCGATTTCGGCGGTCAGATCGGCGAGACGTAGATTCGGCATAACGGGCTCCACAAACTAAGTGCGCCGATTATAGGGGCATGGCGAGAGCCAACCCAAGGCGAGAACGCGCGTGCCAGACTGCAACTGGTCGATTTTCTGTGAGCAAAGCGCGGTTTTTCGTGGTCGATGGAAGGTGTCGCAGGCATAGGGGAAACCCTGACGGCTATAGCGTCCGGGACAAGTTTTGCAAGATAATCCGCCTTGCATTTGACGTCATGGCTTTGACGTCCATCCCGGGTCCAATTTACATCGTGTGGGAGCGGGCTTGCTCGCGAATGCGGTGTGTCAGTCACACGATTGGCAAATGACCACCGCTTTCGCGAGCAAGCCCGCTCCCACAGGGCATTGTGTTGTAACTGACCAGTGGAATCACCGTTTCAGGAGGCTTGGATGCACAACGACGGGAATGTAGTGCCTTTGCACAAGGCCGCTACCGATCAGGCGAATCACTCGCCGCTCGCCCGCCTGCCTGTGATTCTGCTTCAGGTCCGCGACAAGGCTGCCCAGCAACTGCGTCACGGTTTGCAGGAGTTGTTCGATAACGCTGACGACACGCTGTTCGAAATGGCCGACCGGGCGCGCAACGATGTCGAACAGAACATCTTTTTCGAAGCCATGCGCGACCTGCGCCTCAAGCGCAAAAACATCGAACGGGGTTTTCTCGAGCAATTCTTCGAAGCCTTCGTCGCGCTGATTCAATACGACGCCGTACAACCCACTCTGCCCGGCACACTGATATTCGAGGAGTCGGCACCACGTACCGACGACATGGAACGCAGTGTGGCGGTCGAGACCATGGTCGGCCGGGTGCTCAAGCGTGATGGTTTTGCCCTCGATCAACTGACCGCACGCCTCAACGTGTTGCTGGGCAAGGATTTCGACAACTACCACAACCCGCTCGGCCCGGCGATGCTCTGCGAGTTTTTTCTGCAGGCCGGTCGTAACCTGGGCGTGGAGATCAAGGTCAAGCTGATCCTGCTCAAACTGTTCGAACGCTACGTGCTGGCCGATACCGAGCAGTTATACGCCGAAGCCAATCAACTGCTGGTCGCCACCGGGGTGTTGCCCGAGTTGAAACCGGCCCCCGCACGCCGCGCGATCGAGCGCGCGGCGGCAAGCATCAGCCGCGAAGAAAGCGACGAGCCCGCGCCCACCGACGAAAGCGTGCAGGAAGTGTTTGCCGCATTGCAGGAACTGCTGTTGCACGTGCGCGGCAGCGTCGCGCCGACCCTGGAGCCGAGCGCGGCGGCGCAACCGATTACCACCCGCGACCTGCTGCGCCTGCTCTCGCACTTGCAGCAATACGTCCCGGCACTGGCGGCGCAAGACGATTTCGATCTGCGCAATCAGCTTGAACAGCTGCTGACGCGGGTCAGCGTCAGGAGCGGCAAGTCGCGCATCGTCGACGGCGCGGATGAAGACGTGATCAACCTGATCGCCATGGTCTTCGACTGCATCCTCGAAGACCATAACCTCCCCGATTCGCTCAAGGCCTTGATCGCCCGTTTGCAGATTCCGATGCTCAAGGTGGCGGTACTCGACAAGAGCTTCTTCAGCCGCAGCAGCCATCCGGCGCGGCGCCTGCTCAACGAAATCGCCGATGCCGCCATGGGTTGGGGCGACTGCAATGGCGAAGCGCGCGACAGCCTGTATCTGCGTATCGAACAAGTGGTGCAGCGCCTGCTGAGTGACTTCGTCGACGATCCGGCGATTTTCTCGGAGTTGCTCGCCGACTTCCTCGCCTTCACCAGCGATGAGCGGCGGCGCAGCGAGCTGCTGGAGCAGCGCTTGCGCGATGCCGAAGAAGGGCGGGCGAAAACCGAGCTGGCCCGGCAACGGGTCGAGCAGGCATTGAATCAGGCGTTGCTGGGGAAAGTCCTGCCGCCAACGGTGGTGAGCTTCGCCCGCGACGCCTGGAGCAAAGTGCTGCTGCTGACCTGCCTCAAGCATGGCGATCAGTCCGCTGAGTGGCAGGCTGATGTGCAGACCATGGAGCAATTGATCTGGAGTGTGCAGCGTCACGACGCAGCGGATGCCGGTCTGCAATTGCTCGCGCTGGTGCCTGGTTTGCTCAAATCATTGCGTGATGGTTTGAGCAGCGCAGCGTTCGATCCGTTCGCCACCAGCGAGTTTTTCAGCGAGCTGGAAGCGCTGCATGTGCGGGTGCTTGAGCCCTCAACCGCGCGGGAACCGGCGGAGGCTCCGGCGCTGGTTGAGGTGTCGCAGCACATTACCCTGCGCAGCACTGAGGAGGGCGCGATCGGCCCGAATGCCAGCGGCCTGGCGCATGACGACCCGGGGTTGCGGCAGGTGGAGCAACTGCGTCTGGGCAGTTGGGTCGCGTTTCAGGAAGACGACGAGCACAGCCTGCGTTGCAAGTTGGCGGCAATCATCGAAGCCACCGGCAAATACGTGTTTGTCGACCGTACCGGGATGAAAGTGCTGGAGCGCAGCCGCCTCGAACTGGCCCTTGAGTTTCGCCGTGGCGCGGTGCGGGCACTGGATGACACCTTGCTGTTCGACCGGGCGCTGGAGTCGGTGCTTGGTAATCTGCGGCGACTCAATCGCGGCAAGTGATCGCGCGCCGGGGGCCGATCACGGCATACTGGGCGCCAACACAGTCGGCGTTGAAGGAATCGGTATGCAGTTGGATCCCGCTAGCGGGTGGTGTCACGGGGTGCAGGTCTGCCCATCACCCAACTTCAATGAACGCCCTGCGGGCGAAATCTCCCTGTTGGTGATCCACAACATCAGTCTGCCACCGGCGCAGTTCGCCACCGGCAAGGTGCAGGAATTTTTCCAGAATCGTCTGGATGTCACCGAGCATCCCTATTTTGCCGGGATTGCCGACCTGCGCGTCTCGGCGCATTTTCTGATCGAACGTGACGGCAGCGTCACCCAGTTTGTCTCCTGTCTTGAGCGGGCGTGGCATGCTGGCGTGTCGATGTTCGAAGGGCGCGAAACCTGTAACGATTTTTCCGTGGGCATCGAGCTTGAAGGCACCGATGATCTGCCCTTTACCGATGCGCAGTATCAGGCGTTGATCACGCTGACCCGTCAGCTGCAAACCGCATTTCCGGCTATCACCGGCGCCCGTATCTGCGGGCACAGCGACATCGCACCCGGGCGCAAGACCGATCCTGGCCCGGCATTCGACTGGGCGCGTTACCGCGCAGCCCTGGCACAAGAGGAAGGACAATGAGTTTTCTGGTGTTACTGCTGGCGGTCTGGATCGAGAAATTCTCGGCCCTGCGCCATCGGGTTCAACGCGATGGCGGATGGATCCGCGAACTGCACAAACTCGAAAGCAGCGCGCGCCTGGCACAGCGGCCTTGGCTGGTGCTGACGATACTGGTGTTGCTGCCGGTGGCGCTGCTGGCCTTGTTACTGGTGGTGCTGGAACCCGTCGCTTACGGTTTGCTGGCATTGCCGGTGCATTTGCTGGTGGTGATTTACGCGCTGGGGCGCGGTGATCTGCTCGGCGGTCTCGGGCCGTTTCGTGACGCCTGGCGGCGTGAAGACCTGCAAGCCGCCGCGCATGTGGCCAAGCGTGATCTGGATATCTGTGCCGACAGCGGTGAGCAGTTGCTGGATCAGGTACAGGGCCATCTGTTGTGGCAGGCCTATCAGAGCTTCTTCGCGGTGATTTTCTGGTATTTCGTGCTCGGCCCGGTGGCGGCACTGGCCTATCGCTTGTTGGCCCTGGCTGAAGAACATGGCCAGAATCAGGCGCTGGTCGAGCGAGCGGGGCAATTGCGCCATGCCTTCGACTGGGTGCCGGTGCGCTTGCTCGCCGCCAGTCTGGCTCTGGTCGGCAACTTCGTTGCGGTCAGCCGGGTGATGTTGCACGAACTGCTGAACTGGAACATCAGCGCCGCGCAACTGATCAACAAGGTCGGGCTGGCAGCGGGTGAGATCCCGCCGCCGGTGGTCGGTCCTGAAGGCATCAATACGCTGGATTGCCTGTGGGAACTGCTGCTGCGTGCGGCCGTGTTGTGGTATGCCGGGTTTGCCTTGTGGACAGTGCTGATCCACTGATGTCAAAGCAAGATCAAAAGATCGCAGCCTGCGGCAGCTCCTACACAGGGAATGTGGTTTTCCTGTAGGAGCTGCCGAAGGCTGCGATCTTTTTTTGTCGTTAACCTTAAGTTACAAAACCTCCCTCCGATTTGAGCTATACAGAGACAGCGCCCGATAGTGGCTATCTGCTGTCGCCCCGCGCCTGCCAATAAAAACAAGAAAAGCCAAGGGAGACTTCCAGTGAAGAGCTTGCTCTATCCCGCCGTCTCGCTGATGAACCGTCTGAGCTTCGGCATGAAGTTCAGCCTGATCAGCGTGCTGTTCCTGGTGCCGATGCTGGTGACCAATTTCTATCTGGTGCGCGATTCCTATCGCGAATTCCAGGGCACCCGCGTCGAGTTGCAGAGCCTCGACCTGCTGGGCAGCGGCCTGAGCCTGCGCCGGGATCTGGAAACGCTGAACAATCTGGTGCAGATCAACGTCACCCTCGGCCAGTCCGGCAAGGCCGACAACCTCGAAGCGCAGATCAGCCGCCTGGAGCAAACCGTGCTGGCGCGCCTGCAAGGTCTGCAGGCGATGAGCGACGATCCCGAGCAGATCAAGCTGTTCGACGGCAAACGCGATGAAATGATCAGCGCGTTCAAGGCCCAGCAGGCGGAAAGCTCCCTGCAAAGCAAAAGTGCAATGATCGGCAAGCTGCTCGGCAACGCGCAGATTTTCAGTCAGATCATCGCCAGTCAGGCTGGCCTGAGCCGCGACAACCAGAGCGACATCCGCCAGCTCAGCGAATTGCTCACCAACGTCACTCCGGCCGTGACCCAGACCCTGGGCGAAGGTCGGGCCATCGGTTCGTATTCCTTGGGGCAGGGCTTTCTCAACAGTTCGTCGAGTACCCGTTTCGACGAATTGTTGGCGCAGATCGAAAAGCTCCAGGCCGAATACGCCTTGAAACTGCAGGACGCTCTCGATTCCAGCAAAGCCGCGCGTGCCAGCCTCAGCACGCCGGCCGACAGCAGCAAGGCTTCGCTCAAACAGGCCAGCGAACTGTTTGAAGCGAAAGTCGTGGTGGCCGAGACCCTCGATACCCCGTGGCAGGCGTTCTACGATCAGGTCACCGCGCTGATGGCGCAGACCTACCAGCTCAACGATGCAACCCTGAAATTCCTCGATACCCAACTGCAGCAACGCCTGGCGCAAAACCGCACGCACATGGTGTTGCAGGCGGCGGCGCTGGCGGTGGTGTTCGTGCTGATTTTCTATCTCTACGCTGGTTTCTACGCCTCGACCCGCACCACGCTCAAGCGCCTGGGCGCGATGATGGACAAGGTCGCGGCCGGTGACATGACGGTCAACTTCAAGGCCAACAGCCGAGATGAACTGGGCGAGTTGGGCGAGGTGTTCAATGGCACCGTGAGGAAAATCCACGATCTGATCGAACGAGTCGGGCACACCGTGACGGAGGTCGAGCGGCAGGCCGGGCAGGTGGAAAACGTCTCCGCGCAAAGCAATCAGGCGGTGGCCGGGCAGCGCACGCAGATCGAGCAAGTGGCGACCGCGATGAACCAGATGTCGGCGACCTCGCTGGAAGTTGCGCGCAGTGCGGCGGCAGCGGTCAGCAGCGCGCACAGCGTCAACGATGAAACCGTCAGCGGTCGCACCCTGGTGGAGTCGCAGCAGGGCAGCATCGCCGCGCTGGCCAGCGAGATCGATCAATCGGTGCTGGTGATCAACCAGTTGGCCAGCGACAGCCAGTCGATCAGCCGCGTACTGGAAGTGATCAAGAGCATCGCCGAACAGACCAACCTGCTGGCGCTCAACGCCGCCATCGAAGCCGCCCGCGCCGGAGAGCAGGGCCGGGGATTTGCGGTGGTGGCGGACGAAGTGCGTACGTTGGCCAAACGCACCCAGCAATCGACCGAAGAAATCGAGCAGATGATCGCCAAACTGCATGGCGGTGTCGGCGCGGCGGTGAGAGCCATGGGCGTCAGCCATCAGATGGCCAACGGCACGGTCGGGCAGTCGGAAAAGGTTCAGCAGGCGCTGGAAAACATTCTCGGTGCGGTTGGCATGATCGTCGATCAGAACCAGCAGATCGCCGCCGCGGTGGAGCAACAGACTGCCGTGGCCCATGACATCGACCAGAACATCGTCGAAATCAACCGCGCCGGCGAGCGCACGGCCCGGGGAGCGCACCAGACCGAAGACGCCAGCCGCGCACTGTCGGCGCAGGTGGTGGAACTCAAACAGCTGATCAGCGCGTTCCGCGTCTGATCGAGCGCGAATGCTGTAGGAGTGAGCCTGCTCGCGATAGCGGAGTGTCAGTCAACTCAATGGGTGGCTGATACACCGCTATCGCGAGCAGGCTCACTCCTACAAGGGCGGTAATGTCAGAACATTTTGTAATGCTTTGATGCTTACGCTTGTAAGCCAATTCCTGTTTTCTTCCGGCGACTGGCTTTTCGTCATTATTGAGCCAGTATCCCTGATCAGTTAGTTGCGCTGAGGAGGCCGCGAATGTCCGTTGTAACCCTGGGAGTTCAGGGCCGTTGTGCTCATTGCCAGGCCACGCAGGTGCTTAAACCTTGGCAACTCAATGCCATCGCAATCAATGAACCGTTTACCTGCAATCACTGCCAGAGAGCCCTGGAGTTGCGCTGTCCGGTGCAGATCAAACGCTTCAAATCTCTCGACTCTCTCGGATTGCTGCGCTTCAGTGCGTCAGTCACGGTGTGCACCGCGCTGCTGGTGGCGTTGGTCATGGAATGGATCGGCCTGCTCAGCGTGACTGAACAGTTGAACGCATCACTGATCGTGCTTTTCGTGTACTTCGCGCTGCTGCGTTTTGTTCATCATCGCCAGCACATGACCCTGATCCTCGAGGCGGCCAAGGCCCACGGCGACTGATTACCAACCGAACACTTCGCAGCTGTTGGCGGTGCTGGCGGCAGCCAGTCGTTCTGGACTGATATTCATCAATTCGGCGAGTGCCGTGCAGATCGCCGGCAAGTGCGCCGGGGTATTGCGTACTCCGGGAAACATCGCCGGTGCCATGTCCGGGGAGTCGGTTTCCAGCACGATCGACTCAAGCGGCAGATCCGCCAGGACCCGATGCATGCGCAACGCCTGCGGCCAGGTCGGTGCGCCGCCCAGACCCAGTTTGAAACCGAGTTTGATGTATTCGCGAGCTTCTTCGCGGCTGCCGGCAAAGGCGTGGATGATCCCGGCGCGTTTGAGCCTGAAGCGTTTGAGCGTGGCGATCACCGCGGCGTGGCTGCGGCGCACGTGAATCAGCGCCGGCAGTTCGAAGTCCGCTGCCAGTTGCAGTTGCGCCTCGAACAGCGCCTGCTGGCGTTCGCGGTCGAGGGTTTCGATGAAGTAATCCAGACCGATCTCGCCCACCGCACACAGTTGCCGATGACCGCGCAGCCGCATCAGCCAGTTGCCGAGTGCGCGCAAGTCTTCGGGTTGATGCTGATCGAGGTACACCGGGTGCAGACCGAATGCCGCGTACAGGTTGGCATCGCTCTGCACCAGATCCCACACCCGCTGCCAGTTACCCTGATAAACCCCCAGCACCACCATCCGTCGTACCCCGAGGGCGCGGCTTTCGGCGAGTAGCGCCGAGCGATCGGCGTCGAAGTCGGGGAAGTCGAGGTGGGTGTGGCTGTCGATCAGCTCCACGGCTCAGTCCCGGTGAATACGCTGTTTGAAGGTCCGCGCAATGGCCTGCACGCCAGGCTTGTATTCCGATTGCTCGACGGCGGCCAGCGCCAGTTCCAGGGCCTTGTCGGCGATCAACTGGTGCTGTTGGGCCATGGCGTTGACCGGCAGCGGCAGGAAGTCCAGCAACTGCGTGTCACCGAAGGTGCCCAGGCGCAGCGGACGGGATTTGAGCGGGAAGTCATGCAGCGCATCGAACACACCCTGCAACAGCACGTAGGACGTGGTCACCAGCGCATCCGGCAAATGCCCCAGTCGTTGCAGGAGTTCTTCCATCAATTGCTTGCCGCATTCACGGCTGAAGGACTCGGTGTGCTCGATCAGCACTTCACCTTTGAAGTCGACCAGGGCCTGCTTGAAGCCGGCCGCGCGTTCCTGACTGATGCTCAGCTCCGGACGCGCGCCGAGCAGCACGATCTGCTTTGGCTGCGGATCGAGCAGGCTCTGGGTCAGGTGCAGGCTGGCTTCGCGGTCGTCACTGATCACCGAGCAGAAGTGCTCGGGTTCCATGACCCGGTCGATGGCGATGATTGGCAAGCCCTTGGCCTGCAACTGGCGATAGCTGTCGTCAGCGGCCGGCAGGCAACTGGCGACGATCAGCGCATCGCAGCGGCGTGCCTTGAACAGTTGCAGCAACTGGCGCTCGCTGTCCGGCGCATCGTCGGAGCTGGCGATCAGCAACTGATAACCCCGCGCCCGCGCGCCTTGCTCGAGCAGTTTGGCGATCCGCGCGTAACTGGGGTTTTCCAGATCCGGCAGAATAAAACCCAGCGTGCGGGTGTGCCGGCTGCGCAACCCGGCGGCTTGTGGATTGGGGGTGAAGCCGTGCTGTTCGACGACTGCACGCACCCGCTCGACCGTGGCGCTGCTGATGCGTTGCTGTTCGGCCTTGCCGTTGATGACGTAGCTGGCGGTGGTCACGGACACTCCGGCCAACCGCGCGATATCACTGAGTTTCAACCCGGGATTTCCTTGTTTTTTCGAGCTTGCCGCGACATTTTCGCCAATCCTACCCGATTCGGGCAGACGACTATTGTCGCAGCGCATCCGACAAGTTGGACTTCAAGGATGAGACATTATCGAGTAACGTGCCGATCAATCTAGATTAATCGTTTCAGCAAGCGTATTTTCTACGTTTTAGACGCTTTTGCCCGGTTCTGCCGTGAAACCGCCAAAACTGCCGCTGAAAAGCAGGCTGACCAGCGCCTAAGCTGTGACCATTCAAAACAATATCCTGGCGCATCCATGTGCCAAAAAGGAGATCGCATGCTCGAGCTCACTATAGAGCAGATATCCATGGGCCAATCGGCTGTGGATAAACCCGCCGCCCTGCAATTGCTCGCTCATCATCTGGTGGCCGATGGTCTGGTCGCCGATGGCTACCTCGCCGGCTTGCAGGCTCGGGAAGCCCAGGGCTCGACCTTTCTCGGCCAGGGTATTGCCATCCCCCACGGCACCCCGGAGACCCGTGATCAGGTGTTCGCCACCGGCGTACGGCTGATGCAGTTTCCCGAGGGCGTGGATTGGGGCGATGGCCAGATCGTTTATCTGGCGATCGGCATCGCGGCCAAATCCGACGAACATCTGCGCCTGCTGCAACTGCTGACCCGCGCCCTCGGCGAGACCGATCTGGGTCAGGCCCTGCGCCGCGCCAGCTCGCCGGAAGCGCTGCTGAAGCTGCTGCAAGGTGCGCCGCAGGAGTTGGCGCTGGATGCGCAGATGATCGGCCTCGGCGTTTCGGCTGACGATTTCGAAGAACTGGTCTGGCGTGGCGCGCGTTTGCTGCGTCAGGCCGATTGTGTGAGCAACGGTTTTGCCGGCGTGTTGCAGCAAGTCGAAGCGCTGCCGCTGGGCGATGGCCTGTGGTGGCTACACAGCGAACAAACCGTGAAGCGCCCGGGCCTGGCGTTCGTCACCCCGGACAAACCGATGCGTTACCTCGGCCAGCCGCTCAGCGGTCTGTTCTGTCTGGCCAGTCTGGGCGAGGCACATCAGGCGCTGCTCGAACGTCTGTGTGCGCTGCTCATCGAAGGGCGCGGCCATGAACTGGGCCGCGCCACCAGCAGCCGCAAAGTCCTCGAAGTGCTCGGCGGCGAACTGCCGGCCGATTGGCCGAGCGCCCGGATTGCCCTGGCCAACGCCCACGGTCTGCATGCGCGGCCGGCGAAGATTCTTGCGCAACTGGCGAAGAGTTTTGACGGCGAAATCCGCGTGCGCATTGTCGACAGCGCGGACAGCGCCGTGTCGGTAAAAAGCCTGAGCAAACTGCTGAGCCTCGGCGCGCGGCGTGGTCAGGTGCTGGAGTTGATCGCCGAACCGAGCATCGCCGCCGACGCCTTGCCAGCGCTGCTGGCCGCTATCGAAGAAGGCCTCGGTGAAGAAGTCGAACCGCTGCCGGCCGTGAGTCAGCAACGCGAAGTCATCGCCGATATCGCCGAAGTGCTGATCGCCCCGGCGTCCGGTGCGCAGTTGCAGGCGATTCCTGCTGCGCCGGGTATTGCTATCGGCCCGGCGCACATTCAGGTGCAGCAGGCTATCGATTACCCGTTGCGCGGCGAGTCTGCTGCCATCGAGCGCGAACGTCTCAAACAAGCGCTGAGCGACGTGCGCAGTGACATTCAGGGCCTGATCGAACGCAGCAAGGCCAAGGCCATCCGCGAGATCTTCATCACTCACCAGGAAATGCTCGACGACCCGGAACTGACCGACGAAGTCGACACCCGCCTCAAGCAGGGCGAAAGCGCGGAAGCGGCGTGGATGGCGGTGATTGAAGCAGCGGCCAAACAACAGGAATCGCTGCAGGACGCGTTGCTCGCTGAGCGGGCGGCGGACCTGCGTGACATCGGGCGCCGGGTGCTGGCGCAACTCTGCGGCGTACAAACGCCGAACGAGCCGGAGCAACCGTACATTCTGGTGATGGACGAAGTCGGCCCGTCCGACGTGGCTCGGCTCGATCCGGCCCGAGTTGCAGGGATTCTCACCGCTCGCGGCGGCGCCACCGCGCACAGTGCAATCGTCGCCCGTGCATTGGGTATTCCGGCGCTGGTCGGTGCAGGCGCAGCGGTGTTGCTGCTGGCACCGGGCACGCCGTTGCTGCTCGATGGTCAACGCGGTCGCCTGCACGTCGACGCCGATGCCGCGACCCTGCAACGCGCCGCTGAAGAACGCGATACCCGCGAACAACGCCTCAAGGCTGCCGCCGAACAACGCCACCAACCGGCGCACACCACTGACGGTCACGCCGTGGAAGTGTTCGCCAATATCGGCGAAAGCGCCGGTGTCAGCGCCGCAGTGGAGCAGGGCGCCGAAGGCATCGGCCTGCTGCGCACCGAACTGATTTTCATGGCTCACCCGCAAGCGCCGGACGAAGCCACCCAAGAAGCCGAATACCGCCGCGTTCTCGACGGCCTCGCCGGCCGGCCACTGGTGGTACGCACCCTTGATGTCGGCGGCGACAAACCGCTGCCGTATTGGCCGATCGCCAAGGAAGAAAACCCATTCCTCGGTGTGCGCGGGATTCGCCTGACCTTGCAGCGTCCGCAGATCATGGAAGCGCAATTGCGCGCCTTGCTGCGTTCGGCGGACAACCGTCCGTTGCGGATCATGTTCCCGATGGTCGGCAGCGTCGAAGAGTGGCGTCAGGCCCGCGACATGACCGAGCGTCTGCGCCTGGAAATCCCGGTCGCTGACTTGCAACTGGGGATCATGATCGAAGTGCCGTCGGCGGCCTTGCTGGCGCCGGTGCTGGCGAAAGAAGTCGATTTCTTCAGCGTCGGCACCAACGACTTGACCCAATACACCCTGGCCATCGACCGCGGTCATCCGACGCTTTCGGCCCAGGCTGACGGCCTGCACCCGGCGGTACTGCAACTGATCGACATCACCGTGCGCGCTGCGCATGCCCATGGCAAATGGGTCGGCGTGTGCGGCGAACTGGCGGCGGATCCGTTGGCAGTGCCGGTGCTGGTCGGCCTTGGCGTCGATGAGCTGAGCGTGTCCGGTCGCAGCATCGCCGAGGTCAAGGCGCGCATCCGCGAACTCAGCCTGACCCAGGCGCAAACCCTTGCTCAACACGCCCTCACCGTGGGCAGCGCGAACGAAGTGCGTGCATTAGTGGAGGCCCTGTAATGGCCAAGATTCTCACCCTGACCCTCAACCCGGCGCTGGACCTCACGGTCGAGCTGTCGCGCCTTGAGGCCGGTCAGGTCAACCGCAGCGACGAGATGCACACCCACGCCGCCGGCAAAGGCGTGAATGTCGCGCAGGTGCTGGCGGACCTCGGGCATCAACTGACGGTCAGCGGCTTTCTCGGCGAAGACAATCTGCAAGCCTTCGAAACCCTGTTCGCCAAGCGCGGCTTCGTCGACGCGTTCATCCGCGTGCCGGGGGAGACGCGCAGCAACATCAAGGTCGCCGAGCACAACGGGCGCATTACCGACATCAACGGCCCGGGGCCGGTAGTCGACGCGGCGGCGCAGCAAGCGTTGCTCGAGCGTTTGCTGCAGATCGCTCCGGGGCATGACGCGGTGGTGGTCGCCGGCAGTCTGCCGCGCGGCGTCAGCGCGCAGTGGTTGCGCGAGTTGATCGAACGCCTGAACGGCCTCGGTCTGAAAGTCGCCCTCGACAGCAGTGGCGAAGCCTTGCGCGCGGCCATTGAAGGGCGCCCGTGGCTGATCAAGCCGAACACTGAAGAACTCGCCGATGCGCTCGATTGCGATGTGGTTTCGCACGCGGCCGAAGCTCAGGCTGCGGCGTGCCTGCACGCCAAAGGTATCGAGCACGTGGTGATCTCCCACGGTGCCGACGGGGTGAACTGGTTCAGCGTCGGCTCGGCGCTGCATGCCACGCCGCCGAAGGTCACGGTCGCCAGCACGGTGGGTGCCGGTGACTCGTTGCTGGCCGGCATGCTGCACGGTCTGCTCAGCGCCGATACCCCCGAGCAGACCCTGCGCACGGCTACGGCGATTGCCGCGATGGCGGTGACGCAGATCGGTTTCGGCATCAACGATGCGGCGCAACTGGCGCAGCTCGAACAGGGCGTACGCGTGCGTCCCCTGACAGAACAATAAGAGGGTTTGTCATGAAATTAGCCATTGTCACGGCCTGCCCGAACGGCATGGTCACCAGTGTGCTGTGCGCTCGCCTGCTCGATGCGGCGGCTCAGCGCCAGGGCTGGAGCACCAGCGTTGAAGTGGTCGATGCGGCGCACCCGGAGCGCGAATTGTCGGCCGCCACCATTGCGGCGGCGGAGTGGGTGTTGCTGGTCGTCACCGGTGATGTCGACATGCGCCGTTTCGTCGGCAAGCGCGTATTCCGCATCGCCCCGGCGCAAGCCCTGCAAGATGTCGAAGCGGTGCTGCGTCGCGGCGCGCAAGAAGCTGAAGTTTACCTCGCCAGCGAAGCCGCCCCGGTTGCCGCTGCGCAGCGTGCGCCGCGCATCGTCGCCATCACCGCGTGCCCGACCGGCGTCGCCCACACCTTCATGGCCGCCGAAGCGTTGCAGCAAACCGCCAAGCGTCTGGGCTACGAACTGCACGTCGAAACCCAGGGTTCGGTCGGCGCGAAAACCCCGCTCAGCGCGACGGCGATTGCCGAGGCCGACGTAGTGTTGCTGGCGGCGGACATCGAAGTCGCTACCGAGCGTTTTGCCGGCAAGAAAATCTATCGCTGCGGCACCGGCATTGCACTCAAGCAATCCGAAGCGACGCTGAAAAAAGCCCTCGCCGAAGCTCAGGTGGAGAGCGCTGCGAGTGAAGGCAAGGCGCCGGCCAAGCAGGAGAAAACCGGGGTCTACAAACACCTGCTGACCGGTGTCTCGTTCATGCTGCCGATGGTGGTGGCCGGTGGTCTGATGATCGCGCTGTCGTTCGTCTTCGGCATCACCGCGTTCAAGGAAGAGGGCACGCTGGCGGCGGCGCTGATGCAGATCGGTGGTGAAACCGCGTTCAAGCTGATGGTGCCGCTGCTCGCCGGTTACATCGCCTATTCGATCGCCGACCGTCCGGGCCTGGCACCGGGGATGATTGGTGGCTTGCTTGCCAGCACCTTGGGTGCCGGGTTCATCGGCGGGATCGTCGCCGGTTTCATCGCCGGTTATGCGGCCAAAGCTATCAGTCGCTATGTCGCTTTGCCGCAAAGTCTGGAAGCGCTGAAACCGATTCTGATCATTCCGTTGTTCGCCAGCCTGTTCACCGGACTGGTGATGATCTACGTGGTCGGTAAACCGGTCGCCGGCATGCTCGCGGCGCTCACGCATTTTCTCGACAGCATGGGCACCACCAACGCGATTCTGCTCGGTGTATTGCTCGGCGGCATGATGTGCGTCGACCTCGGCGGACCGATCAACAAAGCCGCGTATGCGTTCTCGGTGGGGCTGCTGGCGTCGCAGAGTTATGCCCCGATGGCCGCAACCATGGCCGCCGGCATGGTGCCGCCAATCGGGCTGGGCATTGCCACCTTCATCGCCCGGCGCAAGTTCGCCCAGACCGAGCGCGAGGCCGGTAAAGCGGCGCTGGTGCTGGGGCTGTGCTTCATCTCCGAAGGGGCGATTCCGTTTGCCGCGAAAGACCCGCTGCGAGTGATTCCGGCGAGCATCGCCGGTGGTGCGTTGACTGGCGCATTGTCGATGTACTTCGGCTGCAAACTGATGGCGCCGCACGGTGGCTTGTTTGTGCTGGCGATCCCGAATGCGATCAATCATGCGTTGCTGTATCTGCTGGCGATTGTGGCGGGGAGTCTGTTGACTGCGGTTGTCTATGCGACGGTCAAGCGCCCGGAAGCGTTGGAGCTGGCGGTCGAACCCGTCAACGCCTGACACTGCAACACCCCTGTGGGAGCGGGCTTGCTCGCGAAGGCGTCGTGTCAGTCGATATTTCTTCAACTGACACACCGCTTCGCGAGCAAGCCCGCTCCCACAGGGGGGATGTGGTGTCATGGCGAGTTCATATAGCCGTGCTTAAGTTTTCCTTTTTCCAGGGAGAACAGCATGAGCGATTTCAACATCGGGCGCCGACGGGTCATGCAAGTGGTCGGTGCCGGGCTGCTGATGCCGGGGCTGGCGCCGGCGGTGATCGCGTCGGTCAAGGATCGGCCGCAACTCACCGACGGCGTGCAGTCCGGCGACCTGCTGGGCGATCGCGCGATGATCTGGAGCCGCAGCGACCGTCCGGCACGGATGGTGGTCGAGTGGGACACGCGCAGCCAGTTTCGTCATCCGCGCCGTGTAGTTTCGCCACTGGCCGATGCGCGCACCGACTTCACCGCCCGCGTCGAACTCACCGGGTTGCCCGCCGATCAGGCGATTTTCTATCGGGTGTATTTCAAGGATGCGCAAACCGGCGTCGCCAGCGAGCCGTGGCTCGGCCATTTGCGCAGCGCACCGACGGCGCGACGCAACATCCGCTTCGTCTGGAGCGGCGATACCGTCGGCCAGGGCTTCGGCATCAACCCGGACATTGGCGGCATGCGCATTTACGAATCCATGTGTCTGCGCCTGCCGGACTTCTTTATCCACAGCGGCGACACCATCTACGCCGACGGCCCGGTGCCGGCGCAACTGACCACCGAGGGTGGGCGGATCTGGCGCAACCTCACCACCGAAGCCAAGAGCAAAGTCGCGCAGACCCTCGACGATTATCGCGGCAACTACCGCTACAACCTGATGGACGAAAACATCCGTCGCTTCAACGCCGAGGTGCCGCAGATCTGGCAGTGGGACGACCATGAAGTGGTCAACAACTGGTCGCCGGGCAAGCAGCTCGACGAGCGTTATCAAGAGAAAGATATCCACACCCTGGTCGGCCGTGCGCGCAAGGCCTGGCTGGAATATTCGCCGATGCGTTTGCAGGCAGCCGACGGCGGCGGGCGGATTTATCGCAAGCTCAGTTACGGGCCGATGCTTGATGTGTTCGTGCTCGACATGCGCAGTTATCGCGGCGCCAACGACGACAACCTCGGCGCGGCCAAGCCGTTCCTCGGGCGCGAACAACTGGACTGGCTCAAGCGTGGGCTGAAGCACTCCAAGGCGCAGTGGAAGGTGATCGCCGCCGACATGCCGATCGGCCTCGGCGTGCCTGACGGTGAAGTCAGCCCGGGCGTGGCGCGCTGGGAGGCGGTGGCCAACGGCGATCCCGGCCCGGCGCAAGGACGTGAGCTGGAAGTCGCTGAGTTGCTGGGTTTCCTGCGCGCGCAACAGGTACGCAATTTCGTGTTCCTGACCGCCGATGTGCATTACTGCGCAGCGCATCACTACCACCCTGATCGCGCGGCGTTTCAGGATTTCGAACCGTTTTGGGAGTTTGTCGCCGGGCCGATGAATGCCGGGAGTTTCGGCCCTAATCCGCTGGACAAGACCTTCGGCCCGGAAGTGGTATTCCAGAAGGCCCCACCCACGCAGAACGCTTCACCGTTTGCCGGGTTTCAGTTCTTTGGCGAGGTGAATATTGAAGGGCAGAGCGGGGAGATGAGTGTGGTGTTGCGCGATTTGAATGGGGTGGCGGTCTTCGAGCAGAAATTGCAGCCAGTTTGAAGATCAAAAACAACCCTCACCCCGGCCCTCCCGAAATGTCGGACCGCTCGGAGGGTGAGGGTGTTTTTCGATTCGCGGCAATTCTTGTGATTTGCTCCAGTACATCATCCATCTGCTGCATTACTTCGAGATTACTGAATCGCACAACTTCAATGCCCAGACGTTCCAGGAAAAGCGTCCGACGTTGATCGTGGATCAAGCCCGCTATTTCATAGTGTTGACCCCCATCCAGCTCAATCGCCAGTTTCAGCTCTACGCAGTAAAAATCCAGGACATAGGGCGGACATGGAAACTGCCTGCGGAATTTCAGATTGGCGACTTGGCGTGAACGAAGTTTTTGCCAGAGTAATTGTTCGCAATCGGTTTGGCTGCTGCGTAACTGGCGGGCGAACTGAGCGAGAGTGAGGCGATTTTGCATGCTTCACGATCCTTGTGAAGTGGCTGGAAATCTCACTGTAGACGAGGACCCTCACCCCAGCCCTCTCCCGGAGGGAGAGGGAGCCTACGGAGTTGTATCGAGTTGTACATCGACCTGAAAGACCGAGTCGATTACGGATTCGGTGAATCACCTTCATAGCGGCGTAATTCGGCATCCCCAATCAGCCCCCCTCTTTTTCGGGGAGAGGGAGCCTACGGAGTTTTATCGAGTTGTACATCGACCTGAAAGACCGAGTCGATTACGGATTCGGTACATCACCTTCAGGTCGGCGTATTTATCCGGCATCCCCCAATCAGTCCCCTCTCCCTCCGGGAGAGGGTTAGGGTGAGGGGCTCTTTGGCTGAGTCAGTACACGTCGCGGCGATAGCGGCCCTGTTCGATCAGACGTTCGACTTCGGTGGTACCGAGGATGTCGTTGAGTGCCTGATCGACGCCGGCGGCCATGCCCTGCAGGCTGCCGCAGATGTAGATCACCGCACCGTCAGCCAGCCATTTCTTCAGTTCGTCAGCGGATTCGCGCAGGCGATCCTGGACGTAAATCTTCTGCGCCTGATCCCGCGAAAACGCCAGATCCAGTCGCGCCAGATCGCCATTGATCAGCCATTCTTCCAGCTCCGCCCGGCAGAGGAAATCGTGCTGGCGATTGCGCTCGCCAAACAGCAGCCAGTGGCGTTGCTGACCGTCGGCGATGCGCGCCTTGAGCAGGCTGCGCAACCCGGCCAAGCCAGTGCCATTGCCGATCAGGATCATTGGCAGCGGTTCATTCGGCAAATGGAACCCGCTGTTGCGCCGTACGCGCAGGCTGATGCTGCCACCCACTGGCGCATGCTCGGTCAGCCAGCCGGAGCCGATGCCGAGGCTGCCGTCGCTGTGTTGTTCCTGACGCACGATCAGTTCCAGCACGCCGTCGGCGGCAATCGAGGCGATCGAGTATTCGCGCATTGCCAACGGCACCATCGCATCCACCAGCGCTTGCGCATGCAGGCCGACCAGGTGCGCGCGATGTTCCGGCAACTGGCGGCTGGCGAGGGCGATTTCCAGCGGTTCTTCGAGGCCGTTGATCTTCACCGTGGTTTCGCCACGAATGCCGAGGCCGTCGAGGAAGTGCTCGATCGCCCACGCACAGTTGCGCGGCAGCACTTCCACCAGATCGCCGGCCAGCCAGCTGCTGGTGCTCGGCGCCTTCAGGCCCAACAGGTACACCGGCGCGCCGCTGCTGTCAGGGTTCATCAGGTCGCGGCGCAGCAGTGTCCAGTTGTCGTAGCTTGGTGCTTGCCAGGTGTCGACCGGCGCTTGTCCGGTGAGCAGACCGAGCTGAGTCTGCCAGTGACGCAGGGCGTATGGATCGCCGTTGTCGACTTCGACCGGAGCGAACAGGGTCTTGCCGCCGTGTTCGCCAAGCCATTGATGCAGGCGTCGGGCGAAGCCGCAGAAGTGCGCATACTGGCGGTCGCCGAGTCCCAGCACCGCGTAGTTCAGGCCGTCGAAGCTGGCGGCGTTGCGCAGCACTTTGCGCTCGAAACCACGCGCGCTGTCCGGTGCTTCGCCGTCGCCGAAGGTGCTGACCACGAACAGCGCGTGGTTCGACTCGCGCAGATCTTCTGCGCTGACGTCCGCCAGCGGCTGCACCTTCACCGGCAACCCGGCGGCTTGCAATTGCCCGGCGGTCTGCCACGCCAGTTGCTCGGCAAAACCGCTCTGGCTGGCGAAACCGACCAGCCATGCCGGTGCATCACCGGCCGGTTGTTCGAGGCCTTTGCGGGCGTCCTGAATCTGCTTTTTCTTGCGTCGGCGATCCAGATACAGCAGCCAACCGGTGATGAAAAACAGCGGCATGCATACGGCGGCGAGGGTGACGATGATCCGTCCGACCAGACCGAAATAGCTGCCGACGTGCAACGCGTAAATGCTGGTCAACAGCTGCGCCTTGAAGCTCTTGTCGGCGTAGCGGTCGACGCGTTTGACGATGCCGGTGGCCGGGTCGAGGGTGATCTGGTTGAGTGCGCGATCATGCGGCGAGCTGTCGAGCAGATAGAACACGGTCGCCGGTTGTCCGGCCACTGGCGGCATGCGGATGTTGTAGGCCGACAGGCCCGGGCCCGCAGCGCTGTAGATGCTGCTCCACATCGCCGCGTAGTCGGCGGTCGGTGCCGGACCTTCCGGCGCCGGGCCGCGGCCACCGCGCACGCGCTCGTTTTGCGGCGCATCGGAGAGCAATTTGGTCAGGCCTTTGTTGTACCACTCGTAGGACCACGACAACCCGGTCAACGCCAGCAGCAGATACACCAGCAGACACCAGGTGCCGGCCACCGAGTGCAGATCCCAATTGAAGCTGCGGCCTTTTTTCTTCCAGTCGAGGGTCAGCCACACGCGCCAGCTGTTCCACTGGCGCGGCCAGCGCAGGTACAGCCCGGAGAGGCAGAAGAACAACAGGATCAGGGTGCAGGCGCCGGTGATGTTGCGCCCGGTATCGCCCATGGCGAGGAAGCGGTGCAGCTGCAGCATCAGGCCGAAGAAGTCTTGGCCCACCGCGTCGCCCATGAACTCGCCGGTGTAGGGATCGAAGTAGCGCATCTCGCCACGACGTTCGCCTTTGGGCGGGGTGAAGTAGACGCGCGCGGCGTTACCGCTGTCGGTTTCGACCCAGAGCATCCCGACTTTCTTGCCGGAGTTCGCTTCAATGTGCTCCACCAGTTCGACTGGCGGCAGGACACCGGCGACCTGCTTTTCCACCTGCAACACCGATGGGTTCAGCGCTCGCAGGATTTCGTCCTGGAACGAATAGGCGGCACCGGTAATGCCCATCAGGGCCAGCACCAGCCCGGCAGTGATGCCGAAAAACCAGTGCAACTGGAACAGGGTTTTCTTCAACACGTCGCTCGCCTTGTCCGTTCGAAAAATTGTCATCACGGCGCGCATTATGCCGTGGGTTGTCGAGAGCTTCTTTGATTACGCACAAAAGCCCCGTTCAATGGAATGAACGGGGCTCGCTTTTTGTAGGAGCTGCGGCACGCTGCGATCTTTTGATGTTGGTTTTTTAACAATCAAGATCAAAAGATCGCAGCGTGCCGCAGCTCCTACAGGTTTCTTAGAAGTGGAAGTTAGTGCTCAACAGCGCCGTACGGCCCGCCGCCTGGTTAGCGAAGTGGGTCGAGAAGGCCTTGTCGTAGTAGGTTTCGTTGGTCAGGTTTTGCACGTTGAGTTGCAGGTCGACGTTCTTGCTCAGCTTGTAGGCGGCCATCGCGTCGTAACGTACATAGGAGTCGACCATCGTGGTGTTGGCCACGCTGCCGTACACGTCGTCGACGTAGAACGCGCCGCCACCGAGGGTCAGCTTCGGCGTGACCTGATAAGTGGTCCACAGGCTGGCGCTGTTTTTCGGCGTGTTCGGCAGTTCGTTGCCGTCGTTGGCCTTGCCCATCGGGCCGCCGTCGACTTGTTCGCTGTCCATGAACGCGTAACCGGCGAACACTTGCCACTTGTCGGTGATCTTGCCGCTGGCCGACAGCTCGAAACCTTGCACGCGGGTCTTGCCGGCGTTCTCGTAGGAGGTGGTGTCGACTTGTACGCGAGCGTTTTCTTTCTCGGTGCGGAACACGTCAGCGGTCAGCGACAGGCGATCGTTCAGCAGATCCCACTTGGTGCCGATTTCGTAGTTCTTGGTGGTTTCCGGCTCCATGTCGCTCTTGAGCAGGTTGCCGTTGCGATCCGGAGTGCCGCCCAGCGGGTTGCCTTCCTGGCCTTCACCGAGGGTGTTGCCCGGTGGCGTCGCGGAGGTCGCGTAAGAGGCGTAGATGCTGCCGTTTGGCGCCGGCTTGTAGACCACGCCGAACTGACCGGTGATGAACTCGCTGGTGTCATCACCCTTGGAGGTGGTGGTGCCGGCGTTGGTGTAGGTTTTGTAGTCGGTGTAGAAGTGGTCGTAACGCAGGCCCATGTTCACCAGCCACTGCTCGGACAACTCCAGAGTGTCGAACGCGTACAGCGCGTAAGTATTGGCCTTGGTATCGGTGCCGGCGTAGTTGCGCGAGATCGCGCCGTTCCACGGATCGTTCGGGTTCGGGTTCGACAGCGAGGTGCAGTTGTAACCGCTCGACGCGCCGATCATCGACGGGGTGCAGTTGGTGCTGGCGTTGCCCGGGCTGCGCGGTGTGGTGTCGGTGTTGACGTTGTACGAGGACTTCTGGGCTTCTTCGTAGGTGTATTCGACACCGGTGGAGAAGCTGTTCTTGAAGCCGGCGACGTAGAAATTGCCGAACAGGTCGGTCTGGTTGGTGGTGGTCTCGGTGTTGCTGACCCGCGTGTTGGCACGGCGCCAGACGCTGCCATTGTTGACGTTGCCCTTGCTGTCGTCCGGCTGGGTCAGGATGTAATCCTGCATGCTGGTGCCGTGGCGCAGGGTGTTCTTGATGGTCAGCGAATCGCTCAGGTCATGCTCGATGGCGAAGGTCGCGGTGTCGGTGCGGCCCTTGCGGAAGTCGCGACCGTCCAGCCCGTAGAAGTTGCTGTGATCGCCACCGGCGTACGGTTTGTCCGGGTTGGATTTGGTGCGTGCCGCCGAACCGCCGGCCGGAATGGTGTACGGGATGCCCGAGTCCGGGGTGTCGTTGCTTTCCAGATGGTAGTAATCGAGGTTGACGCGGGTGTCGGTGCCCAGGCCGAACGCCAGGGACGGCGCGATGCCCCAGCGGTCGTAATCGACGCTGTCACGCCCGGCGACGTTGCTCTCGTGGCTCATCAGGTTGAGACGGCCGGCAGCGGTGTCGCTGAACTGGTAGTTGCCGTCCAGGGTGTAGCGCTGAGTCTGGTCGGAGCCCCAGGTGAAGCCACCATCGAACGAATTGCCCAGGTGCGCTTTCTTGCTCACCAGGTTGATGCTGCCGCCAGCCGCGCCGCGACCGCCGATGGCCGAGTTCGGGCCCTTGCTGACTTCGATGTTTTCCACGGCGAAGATTTCGCGGCTCTGTGAACCGGTGTCGCGCACGCCGTCCAGGTAAGTGTCGCCCTGAGCGTCGAAGCCGCGGATGAACGGACGGTCGCCCTGCGGGTTGCCACCTTCACCGGCACCAAAGGTGATGCCCGGCACGGTGCGCAGCGCGTCCTGCATGTTCAGGGCGCCGGTGTCTTTCAGCACTTGTTGCGGGATGACGGTGACCGAGCGTGGGGTGTCGACCAGCGGCGCGGTGTACTTGGGTGAGGAGGCTTTTTCGACCTGGTAGGACGTCGGGTCCTGAGCTTCGCCAGTGATGGCGGTAGCGTCCAGGGCGATGGCATTGCCGGAGGCTTTGCTGTCGGTCTTTTCTGCGGCGAAGACCATGTGCCCAGCGGAACCGGCGGTGATGGCGACACCAATGGCCGAAGCGAGCAAACGTGGTGAACTGACCGGCAATTGTGCGTGTTGACGTGACATTTTTATTCCCCTCCCCAAGGATTTGAGGCGGCGGAATATAGGGTAAACAGGTATTCGTATCAATTGCGAAACATTGTTATTCGCGACGAATTTACATTCTTTACAATTTAACCTTACGGTTTTTGCCGATTCATCCGTCGTGCGGGTTTTACACGGCCAATAAGAATCAATACCATTGGCACCCCTTTACCATCAGGTACGATCGCCATGCTGCTGCACATCCCCGGCCTGTTCGCCAAAGACGAGGTGCAGCGCATCCGCGAGGCTTTGCAGCAGGCGGATTGGGCCGATGGCAAGATCACCGCCGGCTTCCAGTCGGCCAAGGCCAAGCACAATCTGCAGTTGCCGGAAGGTCATCCACTGGCCAAGGAGATCGGCGCGGCGATGCTCGAACGGCTGTGGAAAAATCCGCTGTTCATGTCCGCCGCACTGCCGCACAAAGTATTCCCGCCGTTACTCAACTGCTACACGGCGGGCGGCAGTTTCGATTTTCACATCGACAACGCCGTGCGCCAGCCCAAAGGCAGCATCGAGCGGGTGCGCACCGATCTGTCGGCCACGCTGTTTTTCAGCGAACCCGAAGATTACGACGGCGGCGAGCTGGAAATCCAGGACACCTTCGGCACGCAACGGGTGAAACTGCCTGCCGGTGACATGGTTTTGTATCCGGGCAGCAGCCTGCACAAGGTCAACGCCGTCACTCGCGGCGCGCGTTACGCATCGTTCTTCTGGACCCAAAGTCTGGTGCGCGAAGACAGCCAGCGCGCCTTGCTGTTCGAGATGGACGGGGCGATCCAGCAGCTCACCCAGGACATGCCCGATCACCCGTCGCTGATCCGCCTCACCGGCACCTATCACAACCTGCTGCGGCGTTGGGTCGAGGTATGAGTTTTCAACTGCGGCGCGAGGAAGTGCTCGACGGTGCGCAGCTCAGCGCCATGCTCGAAGAAAGTCCGGCGCGTGCCGCGCAGGCGATTCTGCTGGCGGCCGGCCAGGGCATTGTCGACGCGCAGGCGCTGCTCGGGCAGATCCTGCTCGATGGCCGTGGCATTGCTCAGGATCAGCCGCTGGCGCTGCGCTGGTTCGGCATTGCCGCCGGGCAAGGGCACCGGATGTCGCGCAACATGCTTGGCCGCTGCCATGAGCACGGCTGGGGCTGTGTCGCCGATGCGGCGGTAGCCGCGCGGCATTATCGAATGGCCGCCGATGCGGGCCTGGACTGGGGGATGTACAACCTGGCCAATCTGCTCGCCACCGGGCGCGGAGTGCCTGAGGATCAGGCGGGTGCGTTGGAACTGTATCGACGTGCCGCTGAAGCCGGCCATGCGAAGTCGATGAACCTGCTGGGACGTTATCTGGAACAGGGGCGGGTGTGCCCGACGGACCTGACAGCGGCGCACGACTGGTATCGACGCTCAGCCGAGGGCGGGGATTTTCGCGGGCAGTTCAGTCACGCCGCGATTCTGGCCGAAGCCGGGCGCCTCGAAGAGGCAGTGCAATGGCTTGATCGAGCGCTGGTCATTGGCAATGTGAAGTTCTTGCAAGTCGCCAGCGAGTCGCTGGCGGATTCGCCGCATCCGCAGATACGCGCGATGGCCGAGGCCTATCGTCAGCGTCTGATGGTCCTCACTGGCGAAGCGCCTGCCCTTCATCGCGCCTGAAAGGCAGGCACCCTCATTCAGCCCCGCAACCAGCGCCCCTTAAGCGGATTCAGATGATTGCGCAGGGCCTGGCTGTGTTCGAGCAGGCGCTCGCCACGCAGCAGGATATCGTCGGCGGGCGCCGCAGTGACCGCACCGAGAAACGCTGACAACGCGTCGCTCAACTTGCCGGTTTCACTGACGTAGGTTTGCCGGTGGGGAAGGACCTTCTGGGTGTCGTTCAGTTGTCGGGTCTTGTCATCGTTGTCCCGTAGTTGTGTGGCCAGCGACGCCACACGCGCCGCGCGCTGATCGAGGCGCGTCTGCAGGATCTGCCGCGCCCTGAGCAGATCCTTGTGTTTGATCAACTCGTTGGCTTCGTCGAGAAGCTTGTTGGCGACAATCAGACCCGCCTCCATGGCCGCGGCTTCGGGGGTTTTAGGCTTATTGCCGATCAGCGCCTTCAGTTGTTCGAGCAGAGGCTTGATTCGGTCGATGAATGTCAGCTTTTCAAACTCGGCAATTGCCAGATTCAGAATCGCCTCATCGCCTTTCAATTCAGCCAGGGGGATTTTCTCGGCGTCGAACTCCCTGTCCAGATCGACTTTGGCGCTGGCCAGTTCTTCGAGCCTGAAGCGGTTGTTGCTGATGGCGATGTTCTGCACCGCGAATACACTGTCTTGCAGTGACGCGTGCAGTTTGCTCATTTGATCGGTGCACAGACTGATCAGTTGGCTGACGGTTTTCGAGTAGATCTTGCGTGCATTCTCAGCCTGAGGGTTCGATTTATCCCCGCCGAAGCTGGCCAGAGCCTGCAGGTTTTCACTCAGGTCGTCTGTGTCCAGTGCGGTGATGGCCGAGGTGATGGTGTTGGCAGCTACCAGGTCCAGTTCGCTGACGGCAGCATTCAAACTGAGCAGTTCATCAGTCAAGGCTTTGATGTACAGATTGGCGGAGCCGATGATCGCCTGGTAACGAATCGCCTCGCGGCTTTCTCGAATACGGCCAAGGTCGGGGAGTGCGTAGGAAGTGTTTGTCATGGGAAAACCTCTTGATTGAATCGGTGGGGTCAGTCGAATGCGCTAATAAGCTGGTTCGAGTTGTTTTGAACTGTTTTCCAGTTCTTAAGTACAACTCTGAAACTCGAGACAAAGCTTCTGAGGGTCAGGAATTCATGCATGCCCATCACTTTGTTTTGCGAGGCGTTGATGTAGTCGGTAATGGAGATCCACAGTGTTTCGAGATGCGAAGTGCTCAGGATCGCGCCTTCGACATAGATCGACATACTGCTCAAGCCGGATTGGAACTCCATGAGCGTGCCGGCAAGAATGTTCTTGTGCTTTACCTGTTCGGCCAGCGCGTCGCGTTGCTCGATTAACGGCCGCAAGTGTATTGCCTGCTCAAGTTCGACATGCCGATACCAGGCAGGTCCCCCACCGGTGTACGCCACAATAAAACCGAAGATATGGTCGAAAAAATCGGGGTTGGTTTCCCTGGTCTTTTCATCTATGCGTTGCTGGGCGAGGTCAATGGCGGCATTCAGCGCAGTCAGCTGTCGGTTGATTTGCGCATCGGCGGCCAGTTTGAGTTTTTCGCCAATTTTGATGGCGACCTTGTCGTTGAGCTCGGACTTGAAGTATTTCAGGCGTTCGTTGACGTCGCGGCTACTGAGTTTTTTCTCTTCGATCGAACGCGCAATGAACGCCAGTGATTCCTGGATCGACCCGAATCGCTGTTTGTCGTTCTTGCCGATTTCCAGTGGCGGGAGACTGTTTATTTCTTCCTCGCTCAGCGTGTCCAGGGTGCCGAGGTAGTTGATGTAGCCCGGCATGGTCACGATCGCTTGGATAATGTCCTGGCCGAAACCTTCCAGATCTTCCGAGAAGGTTGCCAGGCTGCCGGCCACGCGCTTCATCGAATATTCGATGTCTGTCCATGACTGGGCATTGTTAATGATCGAGTGATTGAGCTCGACAATGTCGAATAGCTCCAGGCCGACGATGCCGGTGTGTTTGGTTTTTAATTGTTTTTCTACATCTTCGATGTCGCGCGGTAACGCCTTGGCGGCGGAAATGTAGTTTTTTATTTTTCGAATATCGTCTTTGGTGACGAGAGGGTTTTGGCTCGATTGCACTTTCAATTCCTTTGAAGTGTGATTTGAGTCCTCAGGTTAAAGCCGGTTTTGTTCTTGGGTAAATGTATTGAGTGTGACTTGTTGTTGTTTATTATTTGATGTTTTTTGGAATGTCCTGAATAAGATTTTCGCTGGCTTTAGTTTGGTTTGCTGTATGGGGGTTTTTGCAGAGGGTGTATTTTCTTTTAATATTTAATGGCTTGTGTGTGCTGGATTTGTCGCTATAGGTTAGTTCGCGGCACTGAGGGGCTCGGACTTCAGGATGATCAAGTCGGTGCCGCAGATAAATAATCAATAGCAAGATCCGAAGAAGACAAGGAGTCTCTAATGGAAGCGAAATTAAGTGACAAGGTGATTGAGGCCGCCGCCAAGGCACCGCTGATCTTTGTGAGTGCGTCGTTGGGTGAAGGAGAGGAATACAACCGGGAAACCGGCATCCAGCTGACCAAAGAGCAGATCATCAGTCTGCGCAAGTATGAAACATTGGGGTTGTCCCTGCCGGTTCGATTGCAAGATGTCATTGCTTACTTGAATTACGGTGCGGGGGATGAAGGGGGTGTCGGGTTGAAGGCCAGGGATTTCCTGCGCACCTTTACGATGACCTACGAGCATGCCAAGCGCTGGTCGCCGTTACGTGAGCAAGTCATGTTGACCGGTACTGATCTGAAAATCTTTGCCGGCAGCATCATCCGGACCGGCAACGCCATTGTAGAAGTGTATGAGGATCTGAAAGCTTCGAAGTACCTGGAAGAACACAATATCAACACGCCAGAGCAATATCTGAAGCTGAAACTGCAGATCCCGGGCCTTCCCGATCTGACCCTGCCTGACCAGGATATTCCGGAAATCAAGGCCTACCTCAATGACCTGCTGACGAGGGTCGAGCAATGTCACAAGAAAGCCGAGCGGGTACGAGCGCAACTGGACAGTTTTGGTACTGATATGCGCGCCAACGTGCTGCCGGAAATAAAACTGCGTCTGGAATTCGTCTCCAGGAATACCTATCAAGCTGATATCCAGGCGCTGCAAGCTGAAATCGACCAGCGCTCGAAAGAGATTGATGAGCTGAATAAACAATACGATCAACTGGTCCAGGAGGCGATCAAGTCAGCGGCAACCCTGAACATTGGCGGATTGATCCTGGGGATCTATCAGGGGGTGAAAGCCGAAAGAATCCGCAGCGAGCGTAACCGCTTGAAGCAACTGCAGCAGGCAGACAATCAGCGCATGGCGAGTAAAAACCAAACGCTGAGTTCGCTGAACAAGGTGCGCAATGACTTGCAGAATCTGAGTTATGTGGCCATCGAAGCCGAGATTGCTACGCAGAACCTCATGTTGGTATGGAGCGCGCTCAGTGATTATGTCGCCGCTTCGGTGAGTGAAGTCGACGGCATCATGGACGCCACTTCACTGCGGCGCTTCAAAAATCAGATCCTCGGCATCATTGAGCCTTGGGAGCAGATAAAAGTCGGCGCCGATCAACTGCTGGCAGTATTTGCCGCAGCGGACAGGGAGTATGAAAACAACCGTCAGGGTATGAAGAGCAGGGCAATGGTGAATTTACAGACAAACAGTTTACTGGCCCCGGCTTTCAATATGGCGAACCTGCGCAGTCATAACGCCTCGGTTCAGCAATTGAATACTTCGGCGCAGATGCTCTACGAGCAGTTTGACTATATGCCCGGCACTGTTGGCGCAATGAACAATCTTGCGCTCGCCATTAATACAGGCACGTTCAATCTGCGCAATCAGGCGCAGGCGAGCGGCAATTTTCTGGAGCGTGCCGGGAAGAAGCTGCGTGGCTACCAGGCTGAACTGTCGGCTTCTCGCGACGCCGAAGAGGCAGATGAAATTCGCGAAGATATGCACAAGGAACTGAAGAGCGTATCCCGCAGGATTTCCGACCAGGCTGAAGATCTGGGCGGTATCCACAAGGGGATCAGCACCGCCTATGACCGGGTTGCCTCGGCCGAACGGATCGTTACCCTGAAACAGGATCGTGCGCACACTGCAGACCTCAAGGCACAGTCCGATGTAAAACTTGTCGAACTGGGCGCCGAGATGAAGTCTGTTTCCGAAGCAATCGATCTGATTGCCAAAGCCGGGGTCGAAAAAATCGGTGAGGAAGCTCAGTTGTCACTGGAGAATCTGAAGGCGTTGGGCTTGGCGCCACCGCAGGTGCAGATCGCTTTGCTCGCGATAGATACGCTGAAAAAAATAATCTCCGGTATCGGCGAGGGTATCAACTTCCTCAATATGCTGGCCGGGTATCAGCGTCTGAATGAGAAAGCCGGCGATCTGCGTGCGCAGTCGCAAAAGTACGCCAGGGATATCGTCCGGATTGATGGGCGGATCGAGCTGGTCGAGACACTGGACCGACTGGACAATTCCCGTTGGAAGTACCTCAGTGAATTGTCCATTTTGCTTGAGGACTTTGCTGGCTTCTCCCGCAACTTGCGGCAAGACACTTCATTGCCCGTCGAACAGCGCGCGGACACGGCGATTATCCATATCGCCGAAGTCATCAAGCATTTGAAGTCCATCAATCAATAACAGGGCAGTGGAGGGATGGGTTTGTCCCCATCCTTCCCGATATTGCATGAATGCACTTGCGTATGAATTTACCGTCGCACAACGGCGCGTGCTGGATCGTTACACGCGCTTGCTGGGTTCTTTGCCCGTGACCTTCCGCAATATCCCGTTGGTGTTCGAGCGCCGTCGCAGCCAGGGTCATCAATTGGCCGTTCTGGCCAGAGACTCACGCCTGGAAAACGCCCCTTTCAATGAGCGTTACCTGCAAGAGCTCGGGGTACGTGCTGAGGCGCTGAGGCTGTTGTGCGCAAGCCATGTTGAGAATCTTGAGACCTTCAGCCGTGAATCTCTGGAGATAACCCGGCAGACTTCAAGAAGCGAACCCCTCAGTCAGGTGGATTTCAGACGGTTCAGTCTGTCCCGATCATCGACCTGGATGTTGTTCCCTCCAACTGATATTCCTGACCTGTTACACGAGTTGGCGCTCCGGTACTATTTTTTGAGTACGGAAATACGCCAACTGAAATACACGGTCGTGGAAGTGCATAACGAGTCGTTCGGACTCAAGGCAGTATTTGCCAATGCCATGGATCACCGTTCGTGCAACTGCCACACCACGCCTGCGGTCGCCCAGGAATTGTTTGCCGCCGCCGCGACCGTCCCGGCCTGGGATATCCATTATTCTTCGCAGGAACCTGCGGTCAGGGCTGGCGAGTACAAGGCTGACATCGCAGCATTGTTTAATGAGTTTGTTTCTGTGAACTCGCAGATGGGGCTATTTATCGAGGAGCTGCATCAGCGCGTGAACGGCGCAAGCAATGAGCTGTTGCAAGCCAAAAGTGCCCGCACACTGGGCGACCTGAACTTCAAGTTGGCCCCCGTTACAGAGGGGGCCAGTGAGTGTATGGCGATGCTCGATCATTTTCAGGCATGGCTGCGCAAATAAAAGTGACGCAATAAAAAAGGCCCATGGAAACATGGGCCTATTTTCAATCTGCCAGGGTTACACGTAGAACGATTTCAGCGGCGGGAAGCCATTGAATTCGACGGCGCTGTAACTGGTGGTGTATGCACCGGTCGACAGCCAGTACAGGCGATCACCGATGGCCAGGTTCAGCGGCAGACCGTACTTGTAGTTCTCGTACATGATGTCGGCGCTGTCGCAGGTTGGGCCGGCGATCACCACTTCTTCCATTTCACCTTTCTTCTCGGTCCAGATCGGGAACTTGATCGCTTCGTCCATGGTTTCGATCAGGCCCGAGAACTTGCCCACATCGGTATACACCCAGCGCTCGACGGCGGTGCGGGATTTACGTGCAACCAGGACCACTTCGCTGACCAGGATACCGGCGTTGGCAATCAACGAACGGCCCGGCTCCAGAATGATTTCCGGCAGGTCATCACCGAAGTCTTCTTTCAGGAAGCGGATGATTTCCTCAGCGTACGTTTCCAGGCTGTTGGTGCGGGTGATGTAGTTGGCCGGGAAGCCGCCACCCATGTTGATCAGCTTCAGGTGAATGCCGTCTTCTTCTTTCAGGCGTTCGAAGATCACTTTGACCTTGGCGATCGCCGCGTCCCAGACGCTGATATCACGCTGCTGCGAACCGACGTGGAACGAGATGCCGTACGGCACCAGGCCCAGGTCACGGGCGAGGATCAGCAGGTCCATGGCCATGTCGGTCTGGCAGCCGAACTTGCGCGACAGTGGCCAGTCAGCGGTGGTCGAGCCTTCGGTGAGGATGCGCACATAGACTTTGGCACCCGGTGCGGCCTTGGCGATGTTGCGCAGGTCGGCTTCGGAGTCGGTGGCGAACAGACGCACGCCCTTCTCGTAGAAGTAGCGGATGTCCTTGGATTTCTTGATGGTGTTGCCGTAGCTGATCTGGTCCGGGCTGACGCCACGGCTCAGCACTTTGTCCAGCTCATAGATGGAGGCGATGTCGAAGCTCGAGCCTTTCTCTTTGAGCAGGTCAATGATCTCGACGGCCGGGTTGGCCTTGACCGCGTAGTAGACCTTGGCGAATTCGAAACCGGCGCGCAGGTCATCGTAGGCCTGGCTGATCATCGCGGTGTCGATCACCACGAACGGGGTTTCCTGTTTGTCGGCGAACGCCTTCATTTTCTGAAAGGTTTCGCGCGCGAAATAGTCTTCGACCTGGATCGACATGCTGGGAACTCCTACTGGCAAACTAAGTTAATCAATGGGTGCAAATGAACGCCCTCCGTATCCCCACTTTGGTTCGCCTACTTCCCAAGGCATGTCGCCGAAAGCAAAAAGGCCACGGGCGTAATTGCCCTTGGCCTTGCTGTCTCGTCGTCAGTACTTGAGCCGGATGGATCGTTTCCAGCATGGACGTTCGGCGCGAACTTTAGGGCGTGAGGGGCGTGAGATCAACTAAAAATGTCGCGTTTTTGCACGCTTCTGACGTGCGTCGCGGATATCACTCTTTGTAGCCGACCGAGATGACGGACAGATGTTCCCCGAGAATTTTCATGTGTTAAAAATACCTGCACGTTCGCCGCTTTTGTCGGCTAACTCACGGGTAAGTACGATAGGCGCAACATCGGCGACGTTGGCGGCGAGAGGCGGGGGTGAGGGGGATTTTGGCCATTTGGGAGCGGCTGTTTGCACAGGTTCAGTGAACGCAGCTGTTGAGATTCTTTTCCGCCCTGCGAATCATCAGGAAATTGCACAAATCCTGTGGGAGCGGGCTTGCTCGCGAAGACATTTTCACAGCCGACATCACCGCCGACTGCCATTACGCATTCGCGAGCAAGCCCGCTCCCACAAGTTTGGAGTTTTTACGCGATTGCAGCCTCAGCCGGCGAGACGATATTGGTCTTCATCCCGCGCGAACGACCCGAACTCAGGTACGCCGCAATCGACTCCTGCGTCACCTCGCCAAGGAACACCCGCTCGGCATCCATCACCGGCAGCCACGAACGGTTGAACTCGTACATGCGCGACAGCAGGATGCGCAGGTGTTCGTCGTACGCCGCGGTAGCGTTGAACTCGCGCAGATACTGCGCGCAGGTGCCGGTCTGGCGGTGCAGGTCGCGACGACGCACGTAACCCAGCGCCTTGTTCTCGGCACAGGTGACCACCACGTAGCGGCGGTCATGTTCGTCCATCAGTTCCAGCGCATCGGCCACCGGGGTTTCCGGGCTGACCGATGGCGCGTTGTCCGCGGCATCTTCGGCCTTCACCAGCAGCAGACGTTTGAGAGTGCTGTCCTGGCCAACGAAGTTGCTGACAAAGTCGTCTGCCGGATGCGCGAGCAAGGTATCCGGATGGTCGATCTGCAGCAGTTTGCCGGCGCGGAAAATCGCGATCTTGTCCCCGAGTTTGATCGCCTCGTCGATGTCGTGGCTGACCATGATCACGGTCTTGTTCAGCGCGCGCTGCATCTCGAAGAACTCGTTCTGGATCATCTCGCGGTTGATCGGGTCGACCGCACCGAACGGCTCGTCCATCAGCAACAGCGGTGCGTCGGCCGCCAGTGCGCGGATCACGCCGATGCGCTGCTGCTGGCCGCCGGACAGTTCACGCGGATAGCGATGCAGATACTGTTTGGGTTCCAGTTTGATCATGCTCATCAGTTCGCGGGCACGGTCGTGGCATTTCTGTTTGTCCCAGCCGAGCAGTTTCGGCACCACGACGATGTTCTCTTCGATGGTCATGTTCGGGAACAGGCCGATCTGCTGGATCACGTAGCCGATGTTGCGGCGCAGGGTCACCTCGTCGAGGTCGGTGGTGTCTTCGCCGTTGATCAGGATCTTGCCCGAGGTCGGCTTGATCAGGCGGTTGATCATTTTCAGCGTGGTGCTTTTGCCGCAACCCGATGGCCCGAGGAACACACAGATTTGGCGTTCATTGACG